>CAZOUP010000041.1:0-38189 GCA_964583035.1 uncultured Akkermansia sp. | reverse complement strand
GTTTTTCCAACGAAGTCGAGACCCGGAGCGGCTCAAGCGCAAGAGCCAAATCAAAGTTCATCTCGACCTGCTCCAGATCTTCGCGATCCGCCTCGATCTCGAAGTCCACCTCTGTCTCAAAACTGACCCCAATCTTCCCGTCCTCAACCGATCCGAAATTCAACCGCGTCACATCCGCAGGATTGTGCTCGCCGAAAAGCAAGACCGCCGCCGCCACCGAACCCGGCCTCGGCGCATACGGGAATTCGAAAGTCCTGTTTTCGAGATCACGCCAACTCTTCGCCTCAACCGCGATGTTGTCGACGCGCAGAATCGGGCTGACTGATTCATCATCAATTTCAAACGGAGCAAACGCAATCTCGACAAAAAACTGGAGACGAGGCCCTCCCCCTTCCCCCGGATTCTCATAGATCAATTGACCTAATTTTCCGCCCGTCGGTTTAAAATAGCTGTCCGGTAGATCGCTCATCGTTGCATTGATAGAGTCGGCGCGCCTCTGCTGCAATGACAATGACCGCAGTTTTTGACTACGGAAAAAGGGGATGCCACCCGAGACGGATTTCCTTTTCACCGTCGCCATTCTCATCAACACTTCCCCCATCATGAATTCATCCCTCACCTCCCGTCGTGAATTTCTCTCTCAGGCCGGTCTCGCCGCCGGCGCGCTCGCCTTCGCCGGATCCTCCGCCTGCGCCGCCGAACCGCTTTTCAAAATTTCCCTCGCCCAATGGACGATCAACCCTGAGCTGAAGTCCGGCAAAATCGACAACCTCGATTTCGCCAAAGTCGCCTCCGACCACGGCATCATGGCGCTCGAATACGTGAACCAGTTCTTCATGGATAAAGCGCAGGACGAAGCCTACCTCGGCGAAATGAAAAAACGCGCCGCCGACCTCGGCGTGAAGAGCCTCCTCATCATGTGCGACCGCGAAGGCAACATCGGTGACCCCGACGAGACGAAGCGAAACGAGGCAGTTAAGAATCACCACAAGTGGGTCGATGCCGCGAAGTTTCTCGGCTGCCACTCGATCCGCGTCAATGCCTACAGCAGCGGCTCGTGGGAAGAGCAGGTCAAACTCGTTGTCGACGGCCTCTCGCAGGTCACCGAGTATGGCTCCGGGCAGGGCATCAACGTCCTCGTCGAAAATCACGGCGGACTTTCCAGCAACGCCGAATGGCTTATCGAAGTCATGGAAGGCGTCGGCCATGATCGCTGCGGAACCCTCCCCGATTTCGGAAACTTCCGCATCAAGGATGGCGAAAGCTACGACTCCTACGAAGGCACTCAAAAACTGATGCCCTGGGCCAAAGGCGTCTCCGTCAAAGACCGCGTCTGGGACGCCGAAAACAACCAGTCCGAACTCGACTATGACACGATGCTGAAAATCGTCCTCAACGCCGGTTTCAACGGCTACTGTGGCATCGAGCACGGAGGCTTCACCGGGTTGAACGCATCGCGTGAAAAACTGGAGCAGGCGAGAGACCGCCTCGCGAGTGCGTAACAGCATCTGATCAGCCCCTTTTTCCTTCCTTAATCCTTTTCTCCGCCGGATCGGAAAAGAAAAAAGAGTAGGAAAAAGGAGGTTACCTTCCGAATGCCTCCCCCTCTTGGTCTTACTCTTAATCCTGATCTTGATCCCCTCAGCAAGATCGGGAGCAGGATCAAGATCACGATTTCTCTCAGCACCTCATCCCTTGCATTTTTGACCACATCGTCGATATTCGCACATCGAAAATCATTTCTGTGATCGAGTCGGCGAACCATCTCCGCTGCGCTCTGAATCCGTGAGACATCGTTTTCACCCCTCTCCCTTCATGGATCATCCGGTGGGAGACCCTTAATCCTCTGACGCATCGCCGTCATTCTATGGAAGAAAAAATCCTGAAACTACTCGGCAGAAAAAGATATCTGCCATCCAATATTCCTGAGCTTCTCACCCAGCTCAAGCTCCCCGCGAACGAGCAACAATCGTTACAAGATTCCCTCAAAGAAATGGAGCGCACCGGCCAGGTCGCCCGCATCAAAGGGAATCGCTACATTCTCCCGAAAGAGGCCGACCTCGTTCCGGGACGCATTCAAATCACCCGGGGCGGCCGTGGCTTCCTCATGCCGGATGAAGCCGGGGCCGGGGAAATCGCGATCCCCGCGAATGCGACCGGCACCGCGATGAACGATGACCGGGTCCTCATTCGTCTCGACGTGAAACCTCAAGGCAAGCGGACCAAAACCGATGACCCGCAGTCCGGCACCGTCGTTCGCATTCTCGAACGCCGACGCACCCAAATCGTCGGTACCTTGAAAAAAGGGCAACAATTCCTCTATGTCGTCCCCGATGATTCGCGGTTTCAGCAGGACATCACGGTTCCTCCCGCGAAAGACACGGGACGTCCCGCCCACCCCGGTGACAAAGTCGTCGTCGAACTCAAAGAGTGGAAATCACGCCATCACAATCCCGAAGGCGTCATCACCGAAGTCCTCGGGCCACCGACCGCCGAAGGCGTCGACATGCTCGCCGTGCTCCGCCAATACGACCTTCCCCTGAAGTTCCCCCGCGCCGTTCTCGAGGAAGTGAAACGCTACGGCTCCACCGTCACCGCAAGTGACATTAAAGGACGGGTCGATTGCCGCGACCACGACGTCATCACGATCGACCCCGCTGACGCGAGAGACTTCGACGACGCCTTCTACCTCGAGCCCGCCCGCGGAAACCGCTGGACCCTCTGGGTTCACATCGCTGACGTCTCCTACTATGTAAAACCCGGTAGCGCCCTTGATAAAGAGGCGCAACACCGCGGTAACTCCACCTACCTCGTGGATCGCGTCATCCCGATGCTCCCTGAGGCGCTCAGTAACGAACTGTGTTCGCTCAAACCAAAGGTGGATCGCCTTTCTAAGTGTGTTGAGTTCCTCATCGACGATAAAGGAAAAGTGATCCGGACCCGCTTCCACGAAGCCGTCATTCATTCGAAACGCCGCTTCAGCTACGAACAGGCTTTCGAAGTCCTGAAGCGAAACCGCCCGAAGGACGATATCGATTCAATGCTCTGCGAAGCCGGAGAGCTCGCCATGAAAATCCGGGCACGCCGCTTTGCTGCCGGATCGCTCGACCTCGATTTCCCCGAGACCAAGATCCGGCTCGATGACAAAGGCAAGGTTGCCCGCATTGAAAAAGTCGACAACGACCAGTCTCACCAGCTCATCGAAGAGTTCATGCTCCTCGCCAACGAAGCTGTCGCCGGCCGTCTCATGAAGATGCGCAAGCCAACGATCTATCGCGTCCATGAAAGCCCCGACCCAAAGCGACTGATTGATTATCGGGAAGAGATCCTGAGCCACAACCTTCCCTGCGGAAACCTCGAAAAAACCGTCGAAGTCCAGAAACTCCTCAAGCGCCTCGGCACCGTCGCCATCGGAGCCGCCTTGAAAATTGGATTCCTCAAGTCCCTCATGCGCGCTCGTTACGCGGTCGAACCCCTTGGCCACTACGGACTCGCGAAGGACAAGTATGCCCACTTCACTTCGCCGATCCGGCGTTTCGCTGATTTGATCGTCCACCGCAGCGTTTTTGAAAAAACGAAGATGCCGGTCAGCTTTCTCCAGCAAACCGCCGAGCACATCTCAACGACAGAGCGAAACTCCAGTGATGCCGAACGCGACAGCAAAGATGTCAAAATGTATGCCTACCTCAAGGAGCAGCTTTCCTCGAAAGCACCGCAGGTCTACGAAGCCTTGATTACTGACATCCGGAACTTCGGACTCTTCATCGACGTCCCCGATCTCGGGATGCGCGGGCTTGTGCCTTTGTCAGGAATCGAAGACGACTTCTATGAGTTCGATTCAACGCGGGTCCAGGTCATTGGCCGACGAACGAAAAAGGTTACCAAGCTGGGAGACATGCTCAAGGTACAGGTTGAGAAAGTTGACACCTTCAAAAAGGAAGTCGATTTCCAGCTCGCCGGTGAAAGCGGGAAATCCCGAAGACCTCGCAGCCAATCGAAACAAGGCCAGCGCTCACGGCGCGGCGGAAAACCGGAGTCCGGCGGGGATCGAAACAGCCGGAACAAGCCAAACGCAAAGAAGACTTCCGAACCTTCCGGTAAAAAGCCAACCGGGAAAACCCCGCAGAAAGAAACCGCCCCAAAACGGAAGCGCTCACGGCCCCGCTCCCGTTCACGCCGGAAGAACAAAGAGGGTTAAGTCGATGACTTAACCCTGTTAGATGGCGAGAGGCAGCGCCCGGCTTACGCAAATCAGAGCGGCGGAGACTTTACCTTCGATTCGTATTTCGCTCTAATCTCACCCGATGAAACTCGCTCTGCTTTTCGCTCTTTCACCACTCGCCACGGCGACCTTCGCAGCACCCGCGCCTCCGAACGTCATCTACATCCTCGCTGACGACCTCGGCATTGGTGATCTTTCCTGCTACAATCCGGAGTCGCGCATTCAGACCCCCCACGTCGACCGACTCGCCGCTGAAGGGATGCGTTTCACCGACGCCCACACGCCCTCGTCTGTCTGCACCCCGACACGTTACGGGATCCTGACAGGCCGCTATTGCTGGCGGACACGCTTGAAACAACGGGTCCTCGACGGGATCGATCCTCCTCTCATCACCCCCGATCAGGTCACCGTGCCCGGCTTTCTCCGGGAAGCAGGCTACGACACTCACTGCGTCGGCAAGTGGCACCTCGGCATGACCTGGACAGATCTCGATGGCAATCCGCTGCCCGCGGTTCCTATTGATCGCCGGTCTCCACCCCGCTCCGGCGATGATGTTGACTACAGCGTTCCCGTGACTGGTGGCCCGATCGAGGTTGGTTTCGACTCCTACTTTGGCATCTCCGCCTCGCTCAACATGCCGCCCTTCTGTTACCTCGTGAACGACCGGCCCTACCTTATTCCCACGCTACGCCAGCCTGCGATCCGGACCGAATTCATCGTCATCGATGAAGGAATGCGTTCACCTGATTTTTCAATCTACGGCGTGATGCCACGTCTCACCGGGGAAGCAGTCCGCGTCATTGAGAATCAGGCGGGGGAAAAAACTGACAACCCGTTTTTTCTCTACGCACCCCTCACTTCTCCACACCTCCCCGTCGTGCCGAACGAAGAATTCCGCGGCCTCAGCGAAGCAGGTGACTACGGGGATTTTGTGATCGAAACCGACGCCTTTCTCGGCGCGATTCTTAAGACCCTCGACCGGACCGGACTCGCGGACAATACGTTGGTGATCTTCACTTCAGACAATGGCGGTCTTTACCATTACTGGGAACCGCAGGAAGCGGACGACGTCAAATTTCACCGCCCGAACAGTCGTGGCGCCTCGATGAAAGAATTCAGTCATCAGGGCAATATGAAACTCAGGGGAACCAAAGCCGATATCTGGGAAGGCGGCCATCGCGTCCCCTTCGTCGTGCGCTGGCCTGGAAAAACGCCCGCCGGGGCCGTGAGCGACGAATTGATCGAACTGACGGATCTCCTCGCGACTTGCGCGGCGATTGTCGGCACGGACCTTCCCGAAGGAGCCGGCGAAGACAGCTTCGACGTTCTCCCCGCTCTCCTCTCCGAAAAGCCGGAGGAATCCGTGCGCAGCTTTGCCATACACCATTCCCTCTGGGGAGCTTTCGCGATTCGCCAAGGTCCCTGGAAAATGATCCCGCAACGGGGGTCCGGTGGCTTCACCTTTCCCCGGGAGATCGATCTCGGGAAACACGGCGGCCCGGAAGGACAGCTCTATCACTTATCCGACGATCCGTCAGAAACGACAAACTTGTGGAATGAAAAACCCGAAGTCGTTTCCGAACTTCGGGCTCTTCTCGAAAAGGTTCAGGGGACCGACCGGTGACCGGTTATTTCTTGTCCACCCCGAGCTCCTCGAGCTTGGCCGCGATGTCGGCACCGTGGCTGCGTGCGCTCACCTCGGTATCGATGAAAAGAATTTTCCCGTCTTTCCCGATGTAAAAGGTCCAGCGTTTCGGCATGCCTTTGTCGTTTGTGACAAGGCCGTAATCCATCGCCACTTCACGATCCGGATCGCTCAGGATCGGATAGTCAAGTTTGAGGGATTCGGCGAATTTTGCGTTCGTTTCTTCGTCATCGCAACTCGCAGTGAAGTAGGCGACATCGAAGGCGGCGATCTCTTTGCCACTCTCACGGAGTGACTCACACTGGGCCGTTCAGCCCCCGGTAAAAGCTTTCGGATACCAGGCAATGACCATCGCCTGCTTGCCTTTGTAATCGGCGGTGGAGTAGGTCTTTCCGTCGCTTCCCTTAAGGGAAAACTTCGGCGCTTTGTTTCCGATTTCCGGAGCGGCAGCAGCGGAAGTCGTGAAACCGAAAATCCCCGCGAAAAGCGTCGCGAGGGAGGTGATTGTTGCTCTCATAGTTGAGCAAGGTAGCCTTTCGCCACTTCCTCTGTCCAATCCGCATTCGAGGAATTTGCCACCGCCGCACCGCGCAAAATGTAGCGGACGGCTTCAGCCTTCCGACCGCGCTGCCTCTGCCGAAAAGTCCTCCCATTTCGGAAGCTTGACAGCTTCCGCTACGTTTCCGAATCAGAGTATACCCCTTAGCGGACGGCTTCAGCCTTCCGACCGCGCTGCCTCTGCCGAAAGTCCTCCCATTTCGGAAGCTTGACAGCTTCCGCTACGTTTCCGAATCAGAGTATACCCCGTAGCGGACGGCGTCAGCCTTCCGACCGCGCTGCCTCTGCCGAAAGCCCGCCCATTTCGGAAGCTTGACAGCATCCGCTACGTTTCCGAATCAGAGTATACCCCGTAGCGGACGGCGTCAGCCTTCCAACCGCGCTGCCTCTGCCGAAAAGTCCTCCCATTTCGGAAGCTTGACAGCTTCCGCTACGTTTTCTTTTGTCCGCCTTTCTGGAGAGCGAAAACGACTTTCAAGGGAGACCGAACCTCTCGCACTCCGTCGAAAATACCCGCGATTTCGTCCCTACCGCAAAGGCTCTTCTCCCGATTAAATAGCCATGCTGCTACAATCCCTCCCCCATCTCCCTTTGAAACTTCTCCGCCCTGCTCTCATCACTGTCCTTACTTTCGTGGCGCTGATCGTGATTCTCATTCCGCTGACTAAGCCGCGGATCGAAAAGCGCTTTGGACCGATAATTCACGAAGTTCAGTCAGGCTTTTCTCAAATTCGCATTCGCGAAAAGGGGCCCGTTCGAAGCATCCTCTTCGTCGATAAGAACGGAGTGGAGCAATGCCAGTCCTCGCTCAATATCGAAGCCCCGGCTGAACACCAGCTCGGCTACACGAAAAGCCTCTTCAGTTCGCTTCTTTTTCACTACCCGCAGAACCGCGTCCTCATCATCGGGCTGGGCGGTGGCGGGATGGTCCAGTTTCTGAATTTCACGTTTCCGGCGATGCGGGTCGAAGCTGTTGAGATCGACCCGGTTGTCGTTTCGCTCGCGGCGGAGTATTTCATGACCCAGCCGGGGCCTCTCGTAAAAATCCACACCGCAGACGCCTTCGTTTTTCTCGAAGCGGAACACGGCAGCTATGACGTGATCTACATGGACGCCTTTTTACAACCGCCCGCCAATTCCCCGCTGGAAGAAAAAACGCGACGCCTCAAAACCGTGGAGTTCCTGACAACCCTCCAAACTCATCTCGCTCCCGACGGCCTCGTCGCCTTCAATATCATTCCTGCCGAGTCGGGAGCGAAGGAAAACCTCGCCGCGATTGAAGAAGCCTTCGCCTCGACTTTTACCTTCAACGTCCCCGGAACCGGCAACCGCATCATCGTTGCCTGTAAGAAGGAAACGACCGCCACCCCTGCGGAACTTCTCGAACGCGCAAAACGTCTTGACGATTCTCTCGCTCTCAACTTTTCTTTTCAAGACCTCGCCACTTCACTCCGACAACCATGAAACTCATCCTCACCACCCTGACACTTTGCTTTTTCACTGCAATTCTGACCGCAGACGAAGCGGGATTCGAACCGATCTTCAACGGAAAAGATTTCACCGACTGGGACTCCCAGCCCGGTGCCTGGGAGATCATCGACGGAGAATTCCACTGCACGGGAGAGGCGAAGAATAAGAACTGGCTGATCTGGCGCAAGGCGGAGCCGGCCAATTTCGTTCTCAGGCTGGACTTCAAATGGGAGGCCGGGAACTCAGGCGTGCAAATCCGCAGCGACGATCTCGGCGACTGGCAGATCTTTGGGTATCAGGTCGAGATCGCGCAGCGCGACGTCATGGGTCTCTGGCACCATTCCCTCCTCGACGGCAAGCACCCGACGAAGGAAGCCCGCCACCTCATGACGACGGCAGGGCAAGCTGCCGAAATTTCAACCGCAGGCGAAAGAACCGTCACGCAGGTCGCGGACACGGCGGAACTTCAGTCGCTGTATAATGAAAGCGAGTGGAACACGATGGAGATCATCGCCGATGGGCAGACCCTGACTCAAAAGATCAATGGCAAGGTCTTCGCCACGCTGATCGACGGCGACCTCGGGATGGGGCGCACCCACGGCCTCATTGCCCTGCAGGATCACGGCAAGGGATGTCAGGTCGCCTTCCGCAACCTTCGCATCAAAATACTGCCATGACCCGACGCGAACATCTGCAGGCGATCATCGCCGCTTCTACCGCCGGCGCGGTCGCCCCTCTCCTTCGTGCCGCAGAGAACCCATGGCGCGTCGCCGTAATCGGTCACACCGGCCGCGGTGACTTCGGGCATGGCCTCGACACCGTCTGGCTCGATTTCCCCGGCACCGAAGTGGTCGCGGTTTCCGACCCGGTCGAAGAGGGGCTGGAGAAGGCAGTCGCAAAGCTGAAACTCGCGCCTGAAGCGGGTTTTGCCGACTACCGGAAGATGCTCGCAGAAACCTCGCCCGACCTCGTCGCGGTGGCCCCCCGTCATGTCGATCAACATGCGGAGATGGCGATCGCCGCCGCGGAAGCCGGAGCACATGGCATTTATATCGAAAAGCCATTTACCCGCGATCTCAAAGAAGCCGACGCCGTCGTCGCCGCCTGTCAAACTCACGGGACGAAACTCGCGATTGCTCATCGGAACCGCTATCACCCCGTCCTCCCCGTCGTCCGGGATCTCATCGACGAGGGGAAAATCGGAACTCTTCTCGAAATTCGCGCACGCGGGAAAGAAGACGCGCGGGGTGGATGTCAGGATCTCTGGGTTCTTGGTTCGCACTTGCTGAATCTCATCCCCTATTTCGCGGGCGATCCTGTCGCCTGCACCGCCGGCCTTTATGCGGATGGCAGGCTCGCGACACCGGAGGATGTCATCGAGGGCGCTGAAGGAATCGGACTCATCGCGGGGAACGCGGTTCACGCCCGCTACGAGATGGCGAGTGGTATCCCGCTTTTCTTTGATTCGATTCAGAATGCCGGCGGACGCGACGCCGGTTTCGGGCTTCAATTCGTCGGGACGGAGGGAATCATTGACCTGAGAGCCGACCGCGAACCTTTCGCCCATTACCGAAGCGGCAGTCCTTTTCTTCCTGACAGTAAAGCCACGAACTGGGTGCCGATTACCTCGGCGGGAATTGGGAAGCCTGAGCCAATCACTGACATCCGGCTCCAGGTGGGAGGTCATCACGCCGCGCTCCATGATCTCATCGCGGCGATTGAGGAAGACCGCCTCACACAATGCAGCGAAAAGGACGGACGCACCGTCGTTGCAATGACGATGGCCGTGTTTGCCTCGCACGTCGCAGGCGGCCGCCGCATTGAGTTTCCCCTAACAGAAAAAGAAAATCCGCTGATCGGCTTTCATTGAGTTGTTCGCGGGCGGGACGCGCGCAGCTACCTGCCGCCCCGTAGGTTTGAGCGTGAGCGAGAACCAAACCGCGCCCTTTCCGCACGTCGAACGGGTTGCCTCACCCGTTTCCGACTCCTCCGCCGACGAGAGACGGACTTGGCAGTCCATCCTACGCAGGACTTGCACGATCACTTTCCCTGAAAGAGCGTGTCGTTCGCCGGCACGGTTCGCCCGCGATTCATCAGTTCACTGAGTGCCTCCACCACCTCAGGATTCTGATCAGCGACATTGTTCTCCTCCGCGATGTCCCTGGAAAGATCGTAGAGTTCAAAGACTTCTTTCCCTTTCGTGCGCGTGCCAATGCGATGCGCCTTCCAATCACCCTGACGAATCGCCTGCCAGCCTTTCTTGTCAGCGGCCTCCCAGTAGAGGTGATCATGAACGCTTTGATTTTCAGCCTCCCCTAAAAGCACCGGAAGAAAACTGATGCCATCAATTCCCTCCGGAGCCGCAGCACCGGTCAACTCAGCGGCGGTCGGGAGCAGATCCCAGTGCGCGGAAACGTAATCCGTCTCCGATCCGGCGGCCACTTTCCCGGGCCAGCGGGCAATCATGGGGCAGCGGATTCCGCCTTCATAGAACTCAAATTTAATCCCTCGAAGAGGGCCGTTTCCGTCAAAGAAATCCGGATCCGCTCCGCCAGCTGAAGTCGGTCCGTTGTCACTGCTGAAAATAATCAGCGTATTCTCTGCGAGCCCTAACTCATCCACCAAATCAACGATGCGGCCGACATCGCGGTCCAACCTTGACACCATCCCTGCAAAAGCAGCGCGTGGCTTTTCCTGATAAATATAATGCTGTCCCCCCGGTGTTCCATGGACACCGGCTTCTTCGATTTTCCCCTCCCAGGGTTGCATCGAGTCGGCGGGGACATCGAGATCGACATGGACGAGGGTGTAGGGCACGTAGAGAAAAAACGGCTCCTCCTGATTTTCATGGATGAATGTCAGGGCCTCGCGTGTGAATTCATCGTGGCTGTAATGGGTGCGCAATTCAGGGTTATCCGGATAGAGCACCTTGGCATCGTTGCGCCAGAGGAACGGCGGATAATGATGATGCGCATTCCGCTGGTTCAAGTAGCCAAAGAAATAGTCGAAGCCCTGCTCCCAGGGAATCCCCGTCGTTCCGATATCACCGACGCCCCATTTCCCGATCGCGGCCGTCTTGTAGCCGACTTCCTGTAGCACTTCACCAATCGTGACATCCTCCGCCAGGAGCGGACCGTCTCCATTTTTCCGAACCCGTGTGTGCCCGGTATGCTGCCCTGTCATGAGACAGCTGCGGGTTGGAGCACAACTGGAGCTGCCCGAATAATGCTGCGTGAACCGCATTCCCTCAGCCGCGAGCTGATCGATCCGCGGCGTCTTCAGCAGTTTCTGCCCGTAGGCTCCGACATCGCCGACGCCGAGGTCGTCCGCGAGAATATAAATGATGTTCGGTTTCTCCGCTGCGTTGGAAAAAGAACTGATGAGGAAAGCGACGAATGCGCAGAAAAATGACTTCATGGAAGGGTGATTTTGACACGAATCACGATCTCTGCACGAGGCTTCATTCCGTTAAATGTTCACGGGAAGTCGACTCAACCCTGTTGAATGCATGACCCAACAGGGTCGAGTCGCTCATTTTTCTCCGCTTTTACGGACAAAGAATGGAGTTGTGCCCGCTCTATTTGGGCCGAAACTCTCCAAATCCGCATCCCGAACCCAGTTTCTCTGCGATGGGTTCGGATGAATCTCAGGCTGGGCACCGCTCATCCTGACACCTGCTAAATCATGAAAGTCCCTACTACTCTGTTCACGGCTGCGCTTGCATTGCTCAGCCTCCTTGCCATTGCCCTTCCCGCCACTGCGCAGGAGGAAGCACCCGCCGCTGCGGAAGCACCCGCCGCTGCGGAAGCACCAGCTGCCGCCAGCCCCACCCTTCTCACCGTCGATGGCACCGCGATCACGGAAGAAGATGTCCGCGAAATCATGATGGCCCGCTTCGGTCGTCAGCTTCAGCAAATGCCACCCGAGCAACTTGCGATGGTGCAGGATCAGATGCAGCAAATGGTGATGGGCGATCTCATTTCAAAAGCGCTTTTCATCAACGCTGCAAACAAGGAGGGCTTCGAAGCTTCTCCTGATGAGGTCGATGCCAAGATGGTCGAAATTGCGAAGACGCTTCCTGAGGGCGTGAAGATCGAAGACTATGCCGCACAGGCCGGAGTCAATCTTTCGAGAATCAAGAACCAAATCGGAGACGACATTAAGATCCGTCAGCTTTTCGATAAAGTGACCGGTGACATCACCGAGCCGGAGGAAGCCGCCGTGAAAACTTATTACGACGAGCATCCGGACGAGTTCAAACAGGAGGCCAGCGTCTCGGCTTCTCACATCCTCATTTCAACGCAGGACATCACCGACGAAGCCGCTCTTGCTGAAAAGAAGAAATCTGCTGAAGACCTCAAGGCGCAACTCACCGAAGCAAAAGGAGAAAATTTTGCAGAGATTGCCGGAGCGCACTCTGACTGCCCGAGCAAAGCCGAGGGCGGTAGCCTCGGAGAATTTTCGTCAGGTCAGATGGTTCCTGAATTCGAGAAAGCAGCCTTCGGACAGGAAGTGGGTGCGATCGGAGATCTCGTGAAAACCGATTTCGGATACCACATCATTAAGGTCACGGATCGCAAGGATGCAAAAACGATGACCTACGACGAGGCCAAAGAAGACCTTGCGACGAACCTTTTCGAAAAGGAAAAAGGCGAGAAGATCGAAGCGTTTCTCACCGAGCTTCGCAACGGAGCCAAGATCGTCCCAACGGAAGCTCCGGCCGCTCCAGGATCTGAAGCCCCTGCTCCGGAGGGAGACGCCCCTGCTGCTCCAGCCGAGCCCGAGGTTCCTGCTGAGATTTAATTTTCGAGACTATTTTTATCACGAACGCGGCGCCTTACGGGCGCCGTTTTTGTGTCGTCTTTTCTTTCTCAGCAATTTGTGCTCAGAAAGTAGGCAATGGCTGCGCGGTTCTGACATCCGGAGACTCTTTGTGTTGGACTCATCTCCTGAAACGGGATCTGCTACGGGATGCCAATAAACCACCATCCCCTCCTCACTGAATTCCCTGAGCACCATGATGCGATCCATCAGCTCAAACTGGACAATGCGCACTTCCGTAAACTCATGGAAGAGTATGAGGCCGCTGACAAGGAAGTCTTCCGTATGGAAGAAAATATCGAAACGCCTGAAGACATCGTCCTGACTGAAGCGAAAAAGAAGCGTCTCGAGCTCAAAGATCAGCTCTTTGCGATGTTGCAGGAATCAGCTCAATAGTTCATTCTCGTTTTTCGCGGAACTTCCCGCCGGGTCCGAATGATCGAACCCAGGGAGGTTTTTCGTTTTTACTCATGAAGAAACTACTTCCCCTATTCCTCGCCATCAGTGTGGGCCTGAGCTGCTTCTGGTTCGCTCAGGCTGATGAGAATTCAGAGAAGAAGCCCCTCCGGATTCTCCTCGTCATCGGTGGCTGTTGTCATGACTATGCGATGCAGAAGACTATCCTCGAAGCGGGGATCGAATCACGAATCCATGCGAATGTGGTGGTCGAATACACGGAAGACACTTCTACCGAAGCCAGATTTCCGATCTACGAGAATGACGACTGGGCCGAAGGTTTCGACATTGTCCTCCACGACGAGTGTTCCGCCAATGTGACTGATCCTGCCTATGTCGGGCGGATTCTCAAAGCACACTTCGATGGCGTTCCTGCGGTCAATATCCACTGTGCGATGCACAGCTATCGCTGGGGCATGTTTAAGGAGCCCGTCGCAGACGGAGCAGACAATGCGGGTTGGTATGAAATGATCGGAATTCAATCTTCAAGCCACGGCCCGAAAGCGCCGATCGATCTCACCTTTCCTGACAAAGTGCACCCCATCACCATCGGCATGCAGGACTGGACAACGATCGATGAGGAGCTCTACAACAATCTCAAGACCTTCGACACCGCTCACCCACTCGTTTCCGGGAAGCAGATTCAGTTTCCAAAACCAAAAAAGGGAAAGCAGGCAGATCCGAACGCGGCCGGTAAAGAGGCCAGCGCTGTCGTCGCGTGGACCAACATTTACGGTCCAAAGGAAACGAAAATCTTCAGCACGACGCTGGGGCACTTTAACGAAACGGTCGCCGATGACCGCTATCTCGACCTGGTGACACGTGGACTCCTCTGGGTGAGCGGAAATTTGAATGAAGACGGCACCGCTGCGAACGGCTACGCGAAGTAGCCGCCGCCGCGGGCGCTCACATTCCGTATTTCTGCGGATCGACGACTTCTTCGGCTCCTTTGATAAGACGACAGAACTCTTTCTTGGTGACGGAGTGATGCTCCCCCGCCTCCGGATCCATCTGATCGACGGTTTTATAGTCGACCGAAAGGCGTTCCAAGTGAACGATACGGTAGAACTGGTCGCCCTGCTTCCAGAGCTGGTTTTGTCGAAGCTTCATAAGCGGCCACTCTACCGGCGGACGCCGCAGGAATCCACTGCTTCTGTCACGAGAGATGATTGCTTCAATTTTACACGACATGGAATGGGTCCTGCCGCTCCGGCACGAGGCACTGACTCCCATTTTTAAAGCATTCACGATCCTCGGCTTCACCGAGTTCTTCTTTCTTACACTCCCGCTTCTCTATTGGTGCTGGGATAAGGACAAAGCAAACCGCGTTGCCGTCCTCACTCTGCTGGCGGGTATCCTGACACTTTTCTTTAAAGACCTCTTTCAGGATCCGCGCCCCCCGGTCGAGGTGGCCGTCGCCGGTCTAAGACCTGAAAGCTACGGCCTCCCCAGTGGCCACACTCTCATGGCGATCGTCTTCTGGGGAGCCCTTGCCATCGAGACTCGCAGGCGGTGGGTCCTCATTGTCGCGGCGATCATGATTCCGGGGATCACCTTGAGTCGACTTTATCTCGGAGTCCACGATCTCGAGGATATCCTCGGAGGCATCCTCATCGGCGGGCTTCTTCTCACCGCTTTGATCTGTTGGAAGCGATGCCATCCCAATTGCTGTTGCGGGAGATTGCCCTGGCTCGCACTGTCTCTTTTCCCGGTAATCCTGATCTTCCTCTGGCCTCACGGCGACGCGACAGGAAAGATGGTGCTTGTGACTGGGTTTTTTCTTTCCTGGATGATCGGTCGAAAAGTTGAGCCACAGTTTGTCGGCTTCGTGTCACCCGCAGGCTGGAGAAAACTGGCGGTTGCTGCCTCCGGGATGATCATCCTGATGCTTCTCGCCTACACGTTCCGCTCACTTATTTTTCGAATCGGAGTTCCACAAAGCATAGCTCCTGCCCTTGGTGGAGGACTGATTGGTTTCGCGTCGACCGTCCTCGTCCCCTCGTTTCTCGTGAAACTAACACTCCTTCACCGCTCAAAATCCTGAGCCTCGTCCGGACCCACCGTGGCATACGAAGGATCTTTCGCGCGGATGAAAAGTTCCCCGCCGTCTAACAAACGCACTTCCAACGGCACGATGGTGGTCCCTCGTTGATTGATCGTCTGCGCGGTGTCGCTCAGGTCGCGACCTTCGATACCGACACGATTCAGCGGCGGAACATTCGCGTTGTAAAAAGCGGTGCACCACCAGCGACCTTCAGTATCTTGAAAGGGCGTGCCGTGTCCGAGAAAACGTCCCGCAAATTTTCGCTCTCCGTAAGGACCCGTGATTTCATCAGCGACGGCGTAGTAAAGATTGTAGCTCCCTCGCCGCATTTCCCCGGTCGACCATCCGGTCCCGAAGAGGACATACTTGCCCTCGATTTTCATAATGAGGCACCCTTCGTGTCCCATCGACTTAGTCTCGCCGCCGGGCGAGATCGCGATTTCTTTCCCGGCGAACCCGGAAAAGTCAGGCTTCAGTTTCGCGATTTTTGTCGCGCCCCAGATCATCCACCAGCTTCCGTCATCGTCTTTGAAAAGTGAGGGGTCGTGCTTTTTCTGAATCGAAGGTCCCATCGGATTCGTCCACGGACCGGCCACTTCGGGACCGGCGCTGAGTGACAAATTCGCCCCTGCGACCGGGGTTGGACTGGTGTGAACCATCGCCCATTTTTCCATCGCATCGATCCAGTGCAACTCAGGCGCCCAGAGAAACCAGAGAGGTTCCGGGGTTTCCTCAAAGGCGTTGCGCTTCGCCTCATACCAGATGCCGTCTTTGAGCGTGAAGGGTGATTTCAGATCCTCCCAGGCCCCGAAATCTTTGCTCCGCCAGACATTGGCTTTCCAGCCGACAATGGATTCATCGCCAAGTCCGGTGTTGTAAGGATCGGTCTTTTCCCTTGGATCATCCGGCAGCGGCGATGTCCCGGTGAGATACATCCATCCGTCCGGACCCGTGATCAAATAGGGGTCACGAATCCAACCTTCTTTCACAAAAAGAGCGCGGTCATGCGCGGCAAAGCCTTCTCGAATTTCCTCAGCACTCATCGCGTTGGCAACCTCCGGGGGATTCCCGCCAGCCTCGACCCGGGTGTTGGAAATCATGACGGTGAGTGGATTCGGTGCCTCATAGTCTCCGGCGGCGGAACGACGGTCGAGGCCGACGGAAAGACCGTCCTGGGGCTGGCTCGGAATGAGGCCGGGCGATGGTTTCACGATCGGTACGGCCCCATTGATGGAAAGGGACATAATCTCCCGGTCGAGAACTGCATCGAGACGGATAATTCCTCTGAGCGAATCCGGTCCCATCAGTCGCGTCACCTTGCCTTCGATCCGAACGTCGAAAACGGGACGGCCTTCGACGAAGTGCAGGGCATAGCCGTTTTCCCGACCACCCTGCGCGAGAGCGACGCCCTGCGGCTGAGCTTGTTTCGGTCGCACTTCGACATGGATCTTCAACGGCTCATTCGCGATTCGCGGCGCGTAATCTTCGCTCTTGATCGCGTCGGCGGCCTTTGGTTTCGCAACCGGGGCAACCTTCGGACCTTGACCTACCGCTTCCGGATACCGTGCGAGAATCGCTTTCATTTCCGCCAGCTTCCCGGGTTCCTTATCGGCGAGATTGACCCGCTCAATACCGGAGTCAGTGTAGTCGTAGAGTTCATATTTCGCTGTCTCCGGATCGGCCCCCGGCTTTTTCCATTCCACGAAGCGATAGCGATCCGTCCGGATCGCCCGGCCCATTCTAGACTTCGGGTAGGCGTGAAAAGCATGATCCCGCACCCTCGCGGCGGGATCTTTCAGAACCGGCACGAGGCTGAGACCATTGATCGGCTGAGTTCCCGTCGGCCGGGGCAACCCCGCGAGTTCCGCCAGCGTCGGGAAAAGATCCACGCTCTCGGTAAGCTGCGCCGTCGCACTTCCCGGCTTCGTGACCCCGGGCACGGTGATCAGAATAGGAATCCGCGTTGCCTGCTCGTAGTTGGTGTGTTTCGTCCAAATCCCGAGGTCGCCGAGATGAAATCCGTGGTCGCCCCAGAGAACGATGATCGTATTTTCACTCAACCCGAGATCATCAAGCCCATCGATGACCCGGCCGATCTGAGCATCGACGTAGCTCGTGCTCGCATAGTAGCCGTGGATGAGATTGCGCTTCACTTCGTCGGAAATCATCGCGGGGTCTCCTTTGTCGGGGACCGGAAAGTAGTTCCGGATCTCTCCCCCCCGCTTGTGGGCGATGGTCGGCGAGCCTTTTGGGTGATCCTCTTCCTCAGGCATGGGCAACTTGTCAGGATTATAGAGATCCCAGTATTTTTTCGGGGCGGAAAAGGGAAGATGAGGACGGGCAAATCCAGCCGAGATGAAAAAGGGCGTCCCATCTGCCTCGCGATGGGCCTTTGCGGCGGCGAGCCTCCTGATCGTCTCCTTCGCAACACGTCCGTCGGCGTAGGCATCGTCGTCCACCTCGGGGGACTCATAGGCGGCCCCGCGAGGCAGATCATTGTAATCGCCGAGATCAGGGTTCGTCGTTTTCGCATTGGTGAACATCGCCTCCTCGCGCGTAAGTTGGCCGCCCGGCGTGCTCGCCGGATCGAGATACTCGATGACCTTCTCTTTGTAATGCGGAACTGAAAACGAATCAGGGTCGCCTTCGTTGCCATGGCCAATGTGAAAAATTTTCCCAAGCGACTCAGTGCGATAGCCGTGTTGAGCGAAATACTGCGGCATCGTGACCGCGTCCGGCAGGACATCACGAAGAGCGCTTCCCAATCCATAAAGACCAGTCGCAGTCGAATGCGATCCTAACATGAGAGTAAACCGGGAGGGCGCACAGACCGCTTGATTGCAATAGGCGGCATCGAACCTCATCCCCCTCGCCGCGAGGGCATCGAGGTGCGGCGTCAAGGCGGTCTCATCACCGTAGCATCCGAGGGCCGGTTTCAAATCATCCACCAACAGTAACAAAACGTTAGGCTGCTCACCTGACTTCGATTCTTCCCCGAATCCTGAAATAAGGGACACGAGCAAACTGAGCGTGAAATAGGAAAGCCGAGAGACCATGACGATAATTCTCGCCACAGCCGAATAAAAAGGCAATCCACGACCAAAGAGAATTCAGGCACGAATTTGTAGAAATCAGATAGGAAATTCCGAATGAATTTTCTCTCCCGCTCGTCGCTCTCATGGCCCGTTTGTTGATTGCAAAAATGCCTCAACGATGGTTGCCTTAAATGAAGCCACCGCACTCTCATGAAACTAGCCGTCATCTCCGTTTGGAATCGAATCAGGGAATCAGGAAGGCAATCCCTTAGTGTCTCCGTTCTCGCCGTGAGCATGCTCCTCTGCGTCAGTTGCGGCGCTCCACCGGCGATGGAAGAAGGCACCGACGAAGCGATTGAAGAGATATCACCCCCGGTCGCCGTCGAGCCAGCCCCTCCGGCTCCGGCACCCATCGAGCCAGTGCCAGCACCTCCCGTCATCGCCGTTACTCCTCCCGTCCCGCCTGAGTCGGCGCCGCCCATCAAAAAGCCGATTCCACCTGCTCCGGTCGAACCCGTCGTCCCGATCATCGATCCTCCTGTGGTCACAACGAATCCCGACGGCAACGGCGGATTCAACCTCCAGACACGGGGGATGGGAACGACTACCGCAGTGAAGGAAGAACCTGAATCGAAAGAGTTTCACACCGTCGATGTCTTTTACAGCACGAGCCGCAAGGCCATCGATTCTGAAGGGAGCAACGATAATTACGGAGGCGAGCGGAATCGCGAAGGCCCCATGGAATACGGAAAGACGACTGTTTCGATACCCCTGCATCACCAGATCGGCGTCGTCGAGCGTCCTAAGTGGTATAAATTGGAATTTTCAGAGGATCCGAAAAAACATGTCGTGATTCTTGAACTCGACAAAATGGATGGAGACACCTTTTTCGACACCGTCGATTCCACGGCCAATGAGCGCCCGAAAAACGAAGCACTCCTCTTTATCCACGGATTCAATGTCGCTTTCGATGACGCGGTGCTCCGCACCGGGCAAATTGCTTTCGACCTCGACTTCGGCGGTGTCGCGATCACTTACAGTTGGCCTTCACAAGCCTCGCTCACGGCTTACACGGTCGATGAAGCGAACGCCGAATGGTCGGTGCCACACCTCACTCAGTTCCTGATGGACCTGCAGGAGAAAACCGAAATTGATAAAATTCACATTATCGCTCACAGCATGGGAACGAGAGTTCTGAGCTATGCGCTCGCCAATGCCAAGGACGAAGGGTTTGATCTCGACCTCAATAATGTCATCCTCGCGGCCCCTGACATTGATGCCGATATTTTTAAGGATCAGATCCTTCCCAAGCTCGCAACCGCAACGGACAAACTGACGATGTATGCCTCGTCGGATGACACTGCACTCAAGCTCTCGCAAAGTATTCACGGAAACTCCCGACTCGGCCTTTCAGGAGCGTCCTTGTTGGTCATGAGCGGGATGGACACGGTCAACGCTTCCGGTATCGACACGAGCATGCTTGGACATGGCTACTACGGCAGTCAGAAAGTGGTCGTAACCGATATTTTTAATCTCATCATCAAGGGCCTCGATCCTGTCAAAAGAGAACTCAATCGGGGGCCTCTGGGTGAATGGGACTTTCGTAAGCTCCTTGAGTAGAATCCGAAAGACGATGTTTAACTCCTCTAGAACCCAGGCCGGTCCTCTCGCGATTGAAGACGGCACACTCTCCGCCTGGCAACTCCCCTTCGACAAAACGGCGTCGAAGCGCGCCTACGAAACCGCCACTTTTGGCGTGGGCTGATTTTGGGGGCCGGATTCCGAGTTCGGAAGCCTTCCAGGAATACTAAGAACACGCGTGGGTTATTGCGGGGGTAAGACTCCGGGGCCGACTTACCGATCGATTGCCGATCACACCGAAGCGATCTCGATCGACTTCGACCCTGATCTCGTGAGCTATGAAAAGATCCTTTCCTATTTTTGGGAAAGTCATCACAGCCTTCGCAACAACCCGTCGACTCAGTATCGCCACGTCCTCTTCTATCGCTCCGATACGCAAAAGGAAGTCGCTGAAGCGTCGTTTCGCACAGAGGCCAAACGTCACGGTGTCGGCGTCGAATCAATCAAGACTGATCTTGAGGCGATGACCGAATTCACCTACGCGGAGCGCTACCATCAGAACTACTACCTGACTCGCTACCACGACCTCCGCGCCTTTCTTGAGGAAACCTATGCCGATGAAAAATCCCTCGGCGATTCGGCGGTGGCGACCCGTCTCAATGCCTTCCTCGGCTCGGGGATGGAACGCGACTGGAATGTCTTCCGTGAAGAACTTCCTGCCTACGGCCTCCCGGAATCGATGGAGTCGACTCTCGAAAAGGTCGTCGAAAATCATTAGCGCCCTCCGGAAAAGCAAGCTCCGAAGATCACGTTGAACCGTGCCGATTTTTCATCGACTCTTCTCCGCGTGAAGTCCATATAATGGACCATGCAGTTTCTCAGAAAGTCGGCCTTTGCCGCGATCCTTTTCAGCCTTTCCCTTAACGTCTTCGACCTCCACTCGCAGGACGGGGAAAAGCAGCCTACCGCTTCGAAGACCGATAAATATCGACTCATCTGGACAACCTCCCCGACCACGCGTGTCACGATGGGGTGGAATCAGAAATCGGGAGATCCCGGCACTGTCCACTGGGGAGAAACCGATCACGGGCGCGACGCCGGGGCCTACCCTGAGTCGCTCGCCGCGACTCGCGTGAAAAAATACGATGGCTTCACGAACTGCTTCGCGAAGCTTGAAGGTCTGAAACCTGACACCCGCTACTACCTCGTGATTTCCGACGAACACGGAACGAGTTCGCGGTTTCAATTTCAAACCGCTCCTGCAACGCCGCAGCCTTTCACTTTCATCGCCGGAGGTGATTCCCGAAATTTTCGCGATGTCAGGATCGCGGCCAACATGATGGTCGAAAAGTTGCGCCCCCTCTTTGTTGCTTTCACCGGCGACATGATCAACAAAGACGATGCGCTCGAATGGGATGAGTGGCTCGATGACTGGCAGCACACCACTTCGGACGATGGATTCCTCATTCCCATCGTCGCGCATCGCGGCAATCACGAGAAGCGACCCGAAACTATCCCCTCCTATTTCAACACTCCGAAAGATGCCTATTTCGGCTTTTCTATTGGTGGCGATCTTTTTCGCTATCTCACCCTCAACAGTGAAATCCCCGCCAGTGGAAAGCAGGAGGAATGGTTGGACGAACAGTTGAAAAAATACTCCGGCTCCACCACGCACCTCGTCGCCGGTTATCACAAACCGATGCGACCGCACGTCAGCGCAAAAAGCGAGGGAACGAATCCGATGCAATGGGCGGATAATTTCTACGAGCACGGACTCGACCTCGCGCTTGAGTCTGACTCGCATGTCATGAAACGGACCGTCGCGCTCAAGCCTTCATCCGATGGGCACGAAGGATTCGTCGCCGCCCCCGATGACCCGAAAGCCACCGTCTATATCGGCGAAGGTTGCTGGGGTGCCCCGCTCCGCGCCAATGATGACAACAAACCGTGGACCCTTGCCTCCGGTTCTTTCAACGGTTTCGACTGGATTCAGGTTTCCCCGGAAAAGATCGAAGTGAAAACCGTGAAGATTCTAAACCCTTCCAAGGTGAAACCCGTTTCGCCTGAAGAGCCTTTCGAAAATCCTGAGGGAATCACCCTTTGGGAACCTGGAAGCGGCACCGTCCTGACGATCAAGGCAGACTAAGCGAAGAAGTCCCCGTCGATTGACCTGATGAGTTATCAACGTTGGCTTTTTCTTCTGAAGCTCTGCGTGAGCCTGACCCTCATCGCGCGGGGCTGGTTGACCTGGCGGTGGGACAGTCCGATTCGCGGCCTCTTCTGGCATGAGGACTGGTGGTCTGATCTACTTGAAAAGACGACCGATCTGACCTGGGCCGATTTTGCGCTCGCTTCGGATCCATGGATCAATCAGGGCCTCATGGTCTTCGGGATTCTCTTGATCGTCGGCGGCATTCTTCCCTGGGTCATCGGAAAGACCTGCTGCCCGTGGACCCGTTGGTTACTCTGGCCGCTTGCGGCCCTGCTCCTCATCGACAGCTTCGCGCGATGGGTTGGTTCCGACTACGACTTCGGAATGGCGATTGAACATGCCCTGCAGATGATCGCCCCGGTAGCGCTGTTTTATGTGACGGGAAAGAATCCCTCGATGAAGCGCTGGAGCCTTTTGGTCAGTATCGCGGCAGCGATGACCTTCATCGGGCACGGATGTTATGCTGCCGGAATTCATCCCGTCCCGCTTTCGTATCAGAATATGACGATGGGAATATTGGGTATCAGTCAGGACACTGCCTTGATCTTTCTCGCGATCGCCGGCTGGCTCGATATTGTCTTTGCGATTGGGATATTCTTCCGACCGACGAGGATAATTTCGCTGTTGTATCTAGTGCTCTGGGGGGCGACCACGGCAGCAGCGCGAGTGGTTGCTCATCTTGATTTCGGCATTGCCGGATGGACCCTCGACCCCTGGGCGTTCGAAACGATGGTGCGCACCTCGCACTGGCTTTTGCCATTGTTGCTCTTGTTGGTGTATCGGTTTCGAATCGAGCCTGGCAGGAATGAAGTAGAACGGGTTGCCTAACCCGTTTGGCGAAGGCAGTGAAGAGACGGGTTAGGCAACCCATCCCACTTTCCTCAAATCACGTTCCGCAAAAGGTGGCAGTCACTCTTTCACTGCTCGCAGGGGGCAACTTCAGATCGGCGAATTCCTCGCGGTCTTCGTAGGGATTGGCTAATGCTTCGACGAGTCGATGAAAGATCGTAAAGTCCCCTTTTATTCCCGCTTGAATCGCTTCCTCAACTCGATGGTTCCGGGGAATCAGCACAGGATTGGAAAATTTCATCCTCGCAAGAACGTCAGCGGATTCAATTCTCGACTCCTGCCACTCCGCCAACCACGACTTCCAGTCCTCACTTTCAGGAAGCGCCGGCGAAATCCCCTTCTGACAAAACACCGTCAGCGCTTGGAAAAACACCGTGAAATCCACCCTCGACTCCGCCATGAGACCGAGCGTTTTTTCAATAAACGGACGCGTCAGCTCAGCCTCCCAGGACAACCCTAACTTATCCGCAAAACCATTGAAGTAGGCCTCATTGAAAATCGCCTCGAATTCGTGAAGGCAGCGCTCCGCAATCGTCACGGCTTCGTCCCGATCCTCTGCCAAAAGCGGCAACAGCGTTTCCGCAAAACGGGCGAGGTTCCAGTTGCCCGCGACCGGTTGATTGATCCAGGCATAACGACCCTGACGGTCGATCGAGCTGAAGACCGTTTCGGGATGAAATTCATCCATGAAGGCACAGGGCCCGAAATCGATCGTCTCGCCGGAAACAGTCATGTTATCCGTATTCATGACACCGTGAATAAATCCCAACTGCATCCACTTGGCGATCAAGCTTGCCTGCCTGCGGATCACTGCTTTGAGGAGTTCTTCACCACGATTCTCACTTTCCTTCAACTCCGGGTAATGACGGTCGATCACAAACTCCACGAGGGTTCGTAAGCCTGCGACATCTTCACGCGCATAGAAAAACTGGAAAGTCCCGACGCGGACATGACTGGAAGCGACGCGCGTGAAAACAGCGCCGGGAAGGGCTTCATCCCGATAGACTGTTTCTCCGGTCGCGACGGCGGCGAGAGCTCTTGTCGTTGGAACCCTCAGGGCGGCCATCGCCTCACTCACGAGATACTCGCGAAGCACCGGCCCGAGCGGTGACTTGCCATCACCACCCCGTGAGAACGGGGTCCGTCCCGAACCTTTCAGTTGCAGGTCACGGAGTGAGCCGTCTTCGTGAGTCACTTCCCCCAACAGGATCGCGCGACCGTCGCCAAGTTGCGGGACCCATCCTCCGAACTGATGCCCGGCGTAGGCCTGCGCAACCGGTTTCGCTCCTTCAGGAACTCCGCTGCCGGAAAGCATCGCGAGCCCTTCATCAGACCGCAGCCACTCCAGATCAAGCCCCAGCTCGGTTGCGAGCGATTCATTGATCCGAATCAGCTCTGGACTCGGCGCTTTCGCCGGGGTCACGGATTCGGAAAAATGTCCGGGAAGGCTGGCGTACTGATGGAGGAAGGAAGGAGCAGACATCGGTAGTTCACTCTTTCCCCCGCGAGGGCGTCGCGTCAATCTCCGTAAACGATGATCAACGCTCTCCCGCCTCTCGCGCCGAGGTTTTCCGGATTTGGTTCAACAGATTCGTCATCTTCGAAATCCGTTCCGCCTCGTCGAGCCAACGATTCGTCGTTTCCTGTGAATCACGTTCAAGGTCATAAAGCTGACCCGGCGTTTCATCGTCAAACTCTCCCGCCGAGCGTGGTCGGGTGAAGCCACCTGAGCCGCGCCCCTCGACCATTTTCCACGGCCCCTGCCGAAGCGCGAACATGCCGGAAAGGGAATGATGCACCGCAAACGGTCGCACCGCCTCAGACTTTCCGGTAAGCAAAGGCAACATCGAAAAGCTATCCATCCCCGAAGTCTTCTCTCCATCCAGACCCGTGATCTCCTCTACGGTCGCGAAAAGATCCGTCAGCTCGACGAGGGCGTTGCTTTCTTGCCCGGCCGCAACTCTCGCCGGCCAACGGACTAGAAACGGGACACGATGTCCACCTTCGTAAATGTCTGCCTTCGTCCCGCGCCAGTCGGCGTTGCTCTGATGATCAAAGCCCCTGACATAATCACCTCTCGGCGTGGTCGGAGCTTTTCCACCATCATCATCGGCACGGAAATTCCACCAATGCCAGAGACCACCATTGTCACTCGTGAAGAGGACGAGCGTGTTTTCACTCATCTCCGCCTCATCGAGCGCAGCAAGGACCCGCCCCACGATCTCGTCGGTCTCCCAGACAAAATCGCCATAGTCACCGGCCTGACTTTTCCCCTTCACCGAAGCGGAGGGCGAAGCCGGGAGATGCGGGGAGTTGAGCGGTAGGTAAAGGAAGAGCGGCTCTTCCTTTGCTTGATGGTTCAGAATCACTTTGACCGCTTCGTCACCAAAACGTGGGAGGACATCGTGCACATCGAATCCGGGTGACTTCACACCGGAGACGCCATTCATGAAAATCGTGTCCGGAATTTGTTCATGCCACTCCGTCGGGAGCGTCTCGACGCGACGATCGCTCAGGTAGGCATAGGGGCTCATGTCGAGCGAAGCGGAAATTCCGAAATATGAATCAAACCCCACATCGTTCGGGCCACCGGTGACGTCTTTGTTGAAGTCAATATCGTCACCCGGACGAAACCGCTGCGGCCCCCGCTCGCCGACCGGTTTTCCATCAAGGTCGTGCCATTGCATTCCCAAATGCCACTTCCCGACACAGGCGGTGCGGTATCCGGCACGCTTCAACAAAGTCGCGAGGGTGTCTTCGTCCTCACCAATCAGGGGCGGACCGAATCCATCGAGGACCCCCTTGTCGAGCCAGGTCCTCCAGCAATAGCGTCCTGTCAGGAGGGTGTAACGAGTCGGCGTGCAAACCGAAGAGGGCGTGTGCGCATCCGTGAACCGCATCCCTTCCCGCGCCATGCGATCAAGAGCGGGAGTCGGAATCTTCGAGTCGGCCTGATAACACTGAGGATCGCCCCAGCCCATGTCATCAGCGAGGATGATGACAATGTTCGGTAATTCCTGGCCCTGCCCCTGAAGAGCCGTTACGAGGACGAGAGCGAACGCGCTCGCGAGAGAGTAAATTTTCATGGAAAAGCAGATCAACGGGTTTACCGGGACATCAAATAAGCAATGAGGTGCGCGACATCGTCCTCAGGCATCGCCTTAAGAAGTCCCTCCGGCATCAGCGAAATCGGCATCGTTTCGCGCGACTCAATTTCAGCGACTTCAATCATGACCACTTCCGCCGGAGTCTGAACTTTTACGGAGCGATCTGATTCCTCAGGAACGACACCGGAAACGACGCGACCGTCTTTCAAAGTGAAAACAGTGAGCTGATAATCGGAAGGCACGACATCGTTTGGATTGATAATATTTCCTAACAAGTAGTCAAGATTGTGACGATCACTCCCCGTGAGGTCCGGCCCGAAGGCACCCCCCTTTCCATAGAGCTGGTGACAGGCTCCGCAGCTCTGCGCAAAAACGACCTCTCCGCGAACCGGATCAGCGGCGGTTACGATCTCTTCCGTGAGGTGTGATTTCCACATCGCGATTTCCTCATTTTTTTCTGCCGGCGTCTCATTAAGAGAACCCCAGAGAACCGCAAGCCGGTCATTCAAGACTGCGTCGTTCAGACTCTGAATCTGACGGGCCTGGAATGGCGAAACGGCTCGGGCCGGAACTCGGCCTTTTTCAATCGCATCGAGCAAATCAGACGCATAGGAAACACGGGACACCAGCGTATCAATCGCGACGGAACGATGCAAAGGCTCGCGGTCCCAGAAATTCAAGACCCGGTTTGAAATGCCCTTCTCCTCATAAAGTGCCAACCCGCGAATCGCCTCCGGCGCGATCACTTTATCAGTCGACCATTTTTCAAGAAGCGGCAGGAGTTCAGAGTCCGCTTGCTTCAACAGGTTGTTTAAGGCTGCGCGTCGTGCCCCGGGGTCCGCTTCGATATCCCCTGCAATGGCGAGTAACTCCTCGCGAGCACGACCATCGCCAAAGATGACCGAGAGTTCGCGAATCATTTCGGTCAAGCTTGCCGTTTCAGCATTTCCGCCGAGCGCAGCCACCTCATCCCAGACCGCCGGCTTCGAAGCCTGACTCCAGCCTTCGAGCGCTTGTCCGATCCCCGTGAGAACACTTTTCTGAAGGCCTGAATTATCACTCGCAACAGCCTTCGTGAGGAGAAGGTCGAGAGAGATCGGCTGCGTTTCAATTTCTTCCGCAAGGCGGCGGGAGATCAATCGGGTCACGGTGGAGAGCTTTGAATGGATCGCCAACTCGACTGCTTCGTTCGGAAATTCCGCGACCGCATCAGAAATTCCATACCAGATCATGAGAGATTGCTGACGATCCGTCTCATCCTCAGAAACCTGAATCAAAATGGAAGCCAGCGAGAGGCGATCCTGAAGAGGAATCCGTTGCAGGGCAGAAGCCAGCTCCAGCCGCGCCAATCCGGCCGGAGTCGCGAGCGCGATCTTTTCCAAGCGCGCGACGGTTCCCGCTTCCTCTCCGAAATCTTCGGCGAGCCAGCGAATCGCCATCGCAATCTTTGGTTCTTCGCCTGAAACTAACAAAGCCTCAATTCTCTTCCGACCGAATCCGGGATCCGCACGTTGCGTGAGCCAGTCTGGTCGATCAACGGTCGGCTCGCCCGCGCCTGACCCTTCATAGACGATGCGGTAGATGCGACCGCTCGTGCGATGAATTCCATCGTTGTCGTGACACTCGCCGGTGTCGGACCAGTCATTGATCCAGACCTGACCGTCCGGCCCCGTCAGCAAATCGAGCCCGCGAAACCAGGGGTCTTCCATCATCAGAAAATCAGGAGCGTGCTTGGCGACATAGCCAACGCCCTCCCGCTCGAGATGCTCCATGTTGACCCGTCGCCCATGGAGATTGCAGGTGAAGAGCTTGCCGTGATACTGACTCGGCCACACGCCACCTTCATAAATGAGGCATCCCATGTGGGCATGACCCCCACCGAGATCGGAAGTCTTTCCCGAAATCCCCTCGCGAATATCGCTCCACTTTTCGCTCCCTTTGTCCCAATGATAGTGATCTGCGGCGTGCTGAATCAACTCGTAAGCATGACGATTCAAATGCGCCCCGAACATGCGCTCGAAGTAGCCACCGGGAATGGCGTGCCAGAGATGACCGATCACCGTGTTTGTATAGAAAAGCTGACCGTTCCGATCCCAGTCCATCCCCCAGGGATTCGTTCCCCCATGCGCAACGACTTCGAAGACTTTCGTCCCGGTGTGAAAACGCCAGATCGAGCAGTTGAGCGCCGTCCGCTGGCTTTCGGGCGTCCCCGGAACTCCAACCTGCGAGGTCGCGGTGATACCATGACGACCGTAAAGCCACCCATCCGGTCCCCATTTTAATCCGTTCACGACATTGTGCCCGATCCGCTCAGCGTCGAATCCATCGAGGACTACGATTGGTTCTCCATCGGGCACGAGATCACCATCGGCATCCGGAATGTAGAGGAGCTCCGGAGCACACAGCGCCCAGACCCCTTCTTGATCCCACGCGATGCTCGTGAGGCGCTTTCCCTGATCCCAGAAAACGGTGCGTTTGTCAGAGCTGCCGTCGCCGTCCGTGTCTTCGAGGACAATGATGCGGTCGTTCAATGCGAGATCCCATCGCAACGGCCGCTCAGCGTAGGTGTAACACTCCGCGACCCAGAGACGACCGGGTTCGTCGAAGCACATCGCAATCGGCTGCTGCACTTCAGGTTCCGAAGCAAACACTTCGAGCCGGAACCCTTCCGGCAACGTAGCCGTCTTCGCCGCCTCCGCAGCCGACATCGGCGAAGGATCACCAGGTTCGGTGTTATAGGGTTCGGGAAAATCACTCGCACTGGCGAGAAGAGAAGCGCCTGAGAAGAGGGCGAAGATAAATCGGAAGATCATGATTCGTTCGAAGAGCCATGAGAGTGAGACGAGGCCGTAAGAACGTCAATTTTCGTTTCGCCGGATTTGGGTGATCTGCCCGCGGAACGGTGACCCGTTCAGCGACATTTCCCTGAATGCCTTCACCCGAGAACGCAGCGGACGGCGTCAGCCTTCCGACGACAGAGGATGGTCGGCGCGGTCAAGCCTACTCCGGAGCCACGTAATCCGGATCACCGGCGTCTTTTGGCATTTGCGCGTTCCACGCAAAAACAGCGGTCTTCAGCCTCGCAGCAATGTCAGGGTTCTCACTGGCGAGATTATTCGTCTCCGAAATGTCTTCATCGAGGTTAAACAATTGCGGCTCGCTCTCGTCGTAGTTGATGAGAAACTTCCACTTCCCATGACGCACCGCGAGGTCTGGATTGTCCTCGTCGCCCCAGCGTTGGAAACCGGGGCGATCAGGAGGGCGGCGAAAGAAGATCGGAGCTTCGCGGCCTTCCTCAGTTTTCCCGAGGATGGTATCCGCCACATTCTCCCCATCGAGCTCGTGACTTTCCGGCAGGGCCGTGCCCGTAAGTTCGTAGAGTGAACGGTTGATATCAATCGCGGAGAAGATTGCGGTGTCGTTCACCTTTCCCGCCGCTTCTTTGGGCATGAGGCCGGGCCCCCAAACAATGAGGGGCGAGCGAATCCCGCCTTCGTACATCCATGTCTTACTGCCGCGAAGCGGGTCGGAACTCCCGACTTCGTACTCATGGCCGTTGTCCGAACAGAGAACGATGAGGGTGTTCTCGCGAAGCGCCGGGTCGTTGTGAATCCGGTCAAAAAGTGGCGCGAGCTGTTCATCCATCGTGTCGAGGACTCCATAGTAGAGGGCGCGTTTGTCATCGCCCCAGCGGTCGAGTGGAGGAAACCACGGGCCATGCACATCGTCCGGCCAGAGGTTCACGAAGAACGGCTGCTCCTTCCCGGCTGCTTTGTCGATAAAGGCGAGCGCCGCGCCGACAAAGCCCTGCGTGATTTCGGAACGCTGCATCCAGATCACGGGATCACCAAGGATCGTCGCTTTATCCCAAATCCGACCGGGCTCTGGGGAGTCAGGCGTCAAGGTGAGCGGAAGCAACTTCGCTCCCATTCCTTCAAAATTGGTCAAGCTCGTGTCGAAGCCATAGCGGGTAATCGGGGGTGCATCATTGACGTCGCGCTGCCCACCCATGTGCCACTTTCCGAAGTGTCCCGTCGCGTAGCCCGATTTCTGCAACTCCCGTGCGAGAACGGGAGCCTCTGGATCGAGCCACTGCGCCATCCCCCGCTGCTGGTTGTCTTTCCGATTGTTAAGAAAAGAAGTGATCCTCCACCGCTGGGGATACTGACCTGTCGTCAAGGCGGTGCGCGAAGGTGAGCAGATCGGCGAGTTCACATAGAAGTTAGTGAACTTGATTCCTTCCGCTGCGAGCCGGTCGATGTGCTCCGTTTCGACGCGGGTTCCGCCGAAGACAGAGAGATCGGAATAGCCCATGTCATCGATGAACACAGTGATGATGTTAGGGCGTTGTTCAGCACTTGCGGAAATTGCAAAAACTGAGACGAAACCGCAAAGAAAGATCTTCCACTTCATGACAAAATTCCGGAAGGACTACCCTTTCGCAAGGAGAATATAGATGATTAAAACGGTCGCGACGAGGATTCCCCCGACAAGACGCGCCGGTTTCCACGGGGTCAGATCGACGACCTTGGCATCTGCCTGCACGTAGGGCGTGGATCGCTTCATCTTTTGACCGAGGACCAACTGAAGGACGACGAGGAAGACAAAAACGACACCCATGAAGTGATAGCCGGATCCGAAGACGTTTCCGATTGTGTCACCGCTGAAGAAAGTTCCCCAAATCATGATTGCGAGTCCGACGACGATAGAGATAAAGGCGGAATTTCCATCAACACGCTTGTTGAACATTCCAACAAGAATCGCTCCTAACAAAGGAATAAAGTAGACCCCGTTCAATTTTTGAAAAAACGCGAAAATTCCCTCCTGCCCGAGGAAGATGACGGGCGCACCAATCGCGGCACAAACGGCAACGATCGCACTGCAGAGGCGACCGGACTTCACGACCTCTTCACTCGTCGCGTTTCTATTGATCACTTTTTTATAAACACCGAGAGAGAACAGGGTCGCGCTTGAGTTGAGGACCGAGTTAAAAGTCGAAAGAATTGAGCCGACAACGACTGCGGCAAAGAATCCTGTCAACGCTCCCGGAAGAACAAATCGAACGAGCGTGCCGTAAACCCGGGTTCCGTCGCGTTCGCCATCAGCATTCAGCAACGCCGCATTGAACTCCGGATTTTGGTTCGCAATGTGCAAGGCGACAATTCCCGGAAGGACGAGAATGAGAGGGGCCAGAATTTTGAAGAAAGCGGCAAGCAAGACGCCTTTCTGGCCTTCCGCGAGGTTCTTCGCTCCGAAAGTACGCTGAATGATCTGCTGGTTGGTGCACCAGTAAAAGAAATTCAGAATGAGAACGCCGGTAAACAAAGTCGGCCAGTGAACATCTTCGCCTTCTTTGCCCAGCGAGACAAAAGCATCAGGATTCTCCACTTTAATCTCTTTGAAAACTGCGGTGATCGACTGGCCGTCGCTCGCCGCAAACTGAATTGAAAACCAACTGATCATCGCGCCACCAATGAGAAGTCCGAGACCGTTGAAGGTATCGGAAACCGCGACGGCACGAAGGCCGCCGAAAATCGCGTAGGCAGAACCCACGATCGCGATGAAAGCGACAACGACCCAGATCGTCGCGGTGTCGCCAAGCTTCAGCAGCGTCGGCAGGTCCAGCATATAGGCAAGCGCACTCGCTCCACTGAAAAGAACGAAGGGCAAAAGGATCAGCATATAGGCAATGATGAAAATGCCCGTCGTCAGCGCCCGCACCTTCGCATCGTAGCGCTCTTCGAGAAACTGAGGGATCGTCGCGATGCCCGACTTTAAATAACGCGGCAGGAAAAAGAGGGCGAGGACGACGAGCGAACAACCCGCGATGACCTCCCAGGCCATCACGGAAAGACCTTCGGCGAACGAACCGGCATTGAGACCGACGAGTTGCTCCGTCGAGAGGTTTGTCAGGAGCAGGGACCCGGCAATAACAACACCGGTGAGACTTCGACCGGCGAGGAAGAACCCCTCCTCCGTGCTCGTTGATTTACCACGCGTGATGAACCACGTCAGGACCGCGACGAGGACGGTGAAAAGGAGAAAGGTGGAAATGGTGAGGATCATGGGGTTTTGTCAGGAAAAGGAGTTACTCAGCCGAGAAGGTGTGCACCATTTTGTGAAAGTAGACTTTGCCGGGGCGAAGTTCCGCCGAGGGAGCCTTAGGATTGTTCGGCGCGTCGGGGAAGTTCTCGGTCTCGAGACAAAGCGCAGTGCGGTGAGCATAGGCGACGCCACCTTTGCCGGTCACGGTGCCGTCGAGAAAATTCCCGCCATAAAACTGAATCGCAGGCTGGTTCGTTTTGATCGTCATGACGCGACCGGTTTCGGGATCCTTGACCCGCGCCGCCATCTTGAGATTGTCCACTTTCTCTCCACTGATGACCCAGGCGTGATCGTAGCCTCCGCCGAGTTTCAGCGATTCATAATCTTCCTCGACGCGATCACCGATGAGATGAGGCGTCAAAAAATCCATCGGCGTGTCTTTGACCGGCTTCAGGTCTCCGGTCGGGATGAGACCCGGATCGGTTGGGAGATAATTGTTCGCGTAAAGCGTGAGCTCGTGATCGTTAATGGATGTGTCAGGATCGCCACTGAGATTCCAATAACTGTGATGCACGATATTCACGACCGTGGGCGCGTCGGTCGTGGCGCGGGCCTCCCAGATGAGTTCGTTGGCATCGGTTAGGGTGTAGATGACTTCGACGATGAGGTTTCCGGGGTAGCCCTCTTCCCCATCGGCACTGCGATAGGTCAGCTTGACGCCGCGGGCGCCTTCTTCGTCAAAAGCGGTGCCCGACCAGAGGACCTTGTCGAAGCCTTTGATCCCGCCGTGGAGGTGGCAGGGAATCCCGCCGGGGTCGTTGTTCGTCGCAAGAGTGTATTCCTTTCCGTCGAGCGTGAACTTGCCATTCGCGATGCGGTTTCCAAAACGTCCCACCGTTGCTCCGAAGTAGGAGGTGTTCGTGAGCCAGCCGTCGAGCGTGTCGTAGCCGTGCGTGACATCGGCAAAGTTGCCATCACGATCCGGCACCGAGAGCGAGTCGAGGATCGCGCCGTATTCGGTCACGGTGGCGATCATGCCGTTGGGATTGACGAGCGTGAACAACGTCACATCCTGACCGTCCTGCATCTTTCCGTGAGGAGATTCGATGACAGATGATCCGGACGGACCTTTCTCACAGGAGCTCAGTGCGCACATGGCAAATAAAACGGGGATGATTAGAAGGGTTCTCATGGGGTTTGGATAGTTTGGGCTCAGATCAAAGTGGTCTTCGCTCCCTCGACAGCGGATGTTATAAAGCAATTGAGGGATCGGCCAAACTTTTCCTCATAGGATTTTTCGAGCTCGGCGATGAGAGCATCAGCCTTCTCGCGATGAACGAGCGTGACGGTGGAGCCGCCAAAGCCACCTCCGGTCATGCGAGATCCGATGACACCCGATACGGCGGGCAGCGCGTAGGCCATCTCGACGAGGAAGTCGAGCTCCGGACAACTCACCTCGTAATCGACTCGGAGGGACTCGTGGCTGGCTTTCATGAGCTGACCGAGCGCCTCATGATGAGATGACTCCAGCGCTGCCGCGAAAAGATCGACGCGCTCCATTTCGGTGACGGCATGACGCGCCCGGCGCAGGAGCCTTTCATCGAGCTTCGGAGCCGAGGCTTGGAGGGTTTCGAGAGAGAGTTCGAGAAAGGAGGCCAGCTCAAGGCGCTTCAAAATTTCATCACAATCCTCGCGGCGCTGACGATATTCGCCGTCGCCGAGAGCATGCTTCACACCGGTGTCAGAGGTCACGACCGACAACTCCTCCGGCATCGGGACATGGCGTATTGAGTTGTCAGAACAATCGAGGAGAAGCGCGTGCCCGACCCGACCTGCACCCACCGCGAGCTGATCCATGATCCCGCAGGGAACGCCGGCAAATTCGTGCTCGGCCCGCTGGCAGAGGAGGGCGCGGTCAACCGTGTCTTGCTCGATGCCGGAAAAGGCTTCGATCACTAAGGCGATCGCCGTTTCCAGTGCGGCGCTGCTGCTCAAGCCCGCTCCAGTCGGTAAGGTCGAGCTGATCGTTGCGCAAAAACCGGGGAGTTCGATCCCGGCGCTCCGATAAACTGAGAGGACGCCGATCACGTAATTCAGCCACGACCGGGACGGATCGGTTTGTTTCTGCAAGTCATTGAGGTCAATCGTGAGCGGACTGCTCAGGCCCATTCCTTCCGGGAAAATCTGGACGACCCGCTCCGAAAGACGTCCCGCCCTCACCGTGAGATGCTTCTCAATCGCAATCGGCATGACCTTTCCACCGAGGTAATCGATGTGCTCGCCGATGAGGTTGATGCGACCGGGGGAAGTGATTTGAACCGTGGCCCTTCTTCCGTAATGAGATTCGAAACTCGACATTTTCCCGAGAATAGCGGGCCGCACCGCAATTAGGCAATGAAATGCCGTTGAGAAACCGGCCCGTTGTTTGTAAAGATCGGACAAGCCAATTCACGATGTCCAACCCTCCACGCCGCCGCGTCGCCCTCCTCGTCGAGACCTCTCTCGGGTCAGGGCGGGAGATTTTACGCGGGATCGGACGCTATGCCCGGCAAGCGGGAAACTGGCAGCTCTTCCATGCTGCGGGCGGCCTTGCCGACGCAATTCCTGACTGGATGAAAGACTGGAAAGGCGACGCGGTCATTGCCCGGATTCAGAATCCGGAGACACTCGACGAACTCTCAAAACTCGCGATTCCTGTCATCGACGTTCTCGGAGTTTGTGAAAATCAGTTCCCGCTCGTCCACGTCGATGACGAGGCGATCGGACGACTCGTGGCTCGATATTTCCTTTCCCGCGACTACCAGCATTTCGGCTTCTACGGAATCTCCGATGAGAACTGGTCCGACCGGAGGGGGGCTGCTTTTGGTGAGGCGGTTCACGATCAAAAGAGCTTTCATGAACTGAAAATTCCGCGCCGCTCAAAAGCCGAAGCGCCGGAACGCTTTCAGCAAGTGCAGGAGTGGGTCCGGCAACTTCCGAAACCCTCGGCGATCATGGTCTGCAGTGATCAGCGGGGACTCGAACTGCTCGAAGCCTGCCTTTCTGAAGGCATCACCGTCCCTGAGGAAATCGCGGTGATCGGCGTGGATAATGACGCCGCGCTTTGTGAAATCAGCGATCCCCCACTCAGCAGTGTTCGCGGGGGGCATTTCAACGTGGGATTCGAAGCCGCCCGCGCTGTCGATGTATTGCTTTCAGGAGGAGTTCTCCCCTCGAAAACCATCCGGGTGCCGCCCAACGAAATTATCGAGCGCGAGTCCTCCTCGGTCCGGGCGATTGAGGATCCGGTCATTGCCAAAGGCGTCAGCTACATCCGGCAAAACCTCGCCGCTCCGATCACAAATGACTCCATCGCCCGGGTTTGCGGCATTTCGCGAACCTTGTTTCAAAAAAGGTTCCGCGAAGCGATGGGACAATCGATCCGCGAATTCATTTTAGAAAAACGGATCGAACGGGCTCTCGCTCTGATTCAGGGAAGTGATATCACCCTCGCCGATGTCGCAGAGCGGAGCGGATTTAAGCACCAGGAATATTTGGGGCAAATCATGAAGCGTTCGACCGGGAAGACGCCGGGGCAGTTGCGGAAGGAGGCGGTGGGGTAGGCCGTTAGATCTTCCGCGGGGATGTTGGATGTTGGATGTTGGAAAATTCCGCAGCGACAGCCTGAGACCTCTTTCTCGTTTTCCTAATCCTTTTCTTTTTCCCATGCGGCGAAGAGAGGAAGTCTGGAAAGCGAAATTTCAAAACACAGCTGCGACAAAAAAATAGCGTGGAACTCCAGGTCCGCGTCTTCATTGCCCCGGCCTGATCCGTCGCCGGACGGAAGGCTCACGCCATCCGCTACATTCCGATCCCCGCTTCGCAAAAACGTAGCTGAACTTGTCAAAGTTCAGACCGCAAAGCACCGCGACGTCGCCATTGAAATCCCCCGCGAATCCTACTCCTCCTCGTAGGACGGATACTGGTCGAGAACGAAGTCGGCGACTCCATAGACGGTCGCGTAATCATCACTCGCGTCAGGCGAATGAATTGGCGATGCCGCTCGGAAGATTCCTGAAACCCCGACCGCGAGAAGCCCGATGATAACGGAGAAAAGGCTCATCGTGAGAACACTGACGAGAAGGAGAATCGACCCCACGGCGAAGACAGACCAGGTCAAGGCGAGCGCGACGGAATGGTTTTCGTAATGCTTTCGGCAAAGACCAACTTCGACGACAGGCCGACGACCGAACCAGGTCCTCGGATTCTTCGGATTGCGGAGCGATGCCTTGATCACACTCGTCGCCGGTCGCCCGCTCTTGATGCAGACGCCGAGAGGGAGGGCAGGGTTTCCCTCGAGAATGAGGGCCGCACCATTTCTGGAAATGCGCGGTGCGAGAGGAGCTTGCGGATCTTCGTGAACGGGTTCCGGAGGAACCGGCACAATCGCCGGGTGGGTCGGTGGCTGGGGTGCGGAAATGGTGGGTGTATTCATATCGCCTCCAAAATAACCGCATCAGCCATGCCAACAAAGGCAGGGAAAGTGATCGGTTCTTCCGCAATAAATCGCATTTTTCTGTCCAAATTAGAAAACCCCGGACCTTAAGGTGTTGATCATGCCAGACTTGGACTCCAACGAGCAGACAGAGCTTTATCTGAATTTGCTGAATGCTCATGAACGGAAACTTGCCGTTTATGTTCACTCATTGGTCAATGACTACGCGGATGCCGAGGATATCCTTCAGTCCTGCCGTCTCACGATGTGGAAAAAATTCTCCACTTTTGAACCGGAGTCCTCGTTTCTCGCCTGGGGCAGAAAGATCGCGCTGAATCAGATTCTGAACTACCGCCGCTCCGCGAAACGCAAACCGCTCCACATTGCGGATCCCGAATTCATCGAATCCGTCGCAAAGGAAATCGACCGCCAGTCGGATTCACTTTCCCGGCGTTCCGAAGCCCTCCGGGAATGCCTCGGGAAACTCCCCGAAAATCAACGTCAAACCGTGGTCCTCCGCTATTACGACAGTTGCGAGATCGACGAAATCGCAAAAACCACCGGTCGCACTGAAGGAGCAGTTTATCGCCTCCTCAGCCGCATCCGCGCTTCTCTCAACGAGTGCATTTCCGCAAAAACCCGAACTTCCGCATGAAAATTCAGGAACAGATTGATTTATCACTGGAGGGACTCCTCAGCACGGATGACCAAACCGCGCTCGAAACGACGCTCCTCGCCGACCCCGAGCTAATGGCCTCCTATGTCGAGCAACGCTGGCTTCACGCTGAGCTGCTGACTAATCGCGCTCTTCTTTCCAGCCTCGACGAAGAGGTCGTGACCAAAACCACGAATTCGAAAGGAACCTGGTTCGCTCTCGCGGCGGCGCTCGTTCTTGCGCTCTTCAGCCTCATCGCCCTGACCAAGGCACAACAATCACAGCTCATCCCCGTCGCGACTCTCATCGAAGCCGAGAACTGCCGCTGGGAAGGGTCAGACCTACCCACGACCGAAGGAGCCCGCCTCGGGCCGGGAACGCTCGCGCTCGCCGAAGGCATGGCGACGATCCGCTTTGAGAGCGGTGCCACCGTGACCCTCGAAGCCCCCACGATTCTCGAAGTCGAATCAGCAATGCGTTGCCGCCTCATCGAGGGGTCCGTCGTTGCGGATGTCCCCGACTCCGCCCACGGTTTCACAATCGACACCGAGAAGATGGAAGTAATCGATCTCGGGACCCGCTTCGGCGTCACGAGCTCTCCGCTCGGGAGCGCTCACGTCTTCGTTTTCGACGGCGAAGTGAAGGTCCGGGAAAGTGACGAGGAGGAGGCGCAGCATATTTTTTCCGGAGATTCTCTCCATTTTGGTTCCCATTCGCAGACACCGGATCAGGAAGTGATTCAACGCCCTCAAGTTCAAAGTGCGTATTCCGACTGGGTATCGGTCTCAACTGCCTTCGGACAGGGCAAAGATGCCTACATCCGGCGAACGGACAGCAGCGGGCAAACCGGCGACGCCCCCCTTCTCATGGTCAAGCACACCGAGCTGGCGGCCGGGAATGAAAGACGCGCCCTCCTCACCTTCGACCTCAATCGGATTGATCGGTCGCAAATGGTGGGAGCCAAATTGACCCTCATGATGGAGTCGAGTGGACTCGGGTTTTCCTCGCTCGTGCC
>CAZOUP010000040.1:0-38444 GCA_964583035.1 uncultured Akkermansia sp. | reverse complement strand
AGCTTGTCTCAAACCATGGGACTCGGCATGGTGCAACTGACCTGAATAGTTACTCTTCTTTACGCTTCCCTGCCCTGACGAAACCACCCCACTTCCGGTCAATTCCTTCCATTTCTGGCGCTGACTCGGACTAAGAAGAGCCAACGCCTTATCCTGAGCCCCCTGCCGCATCGCAGTCAGTTTTTCCTTCAGGGCAGGCGAATTTTTCTCTTCAACTCTAACCCGATTATATTCTTTACCGGTGTCGCTTAGGATCGTCGAAATTTGATCTCGTTGCCTCGAGGTCAGCTCCAGTTGATCGCCCTTTTGTAGCACAGCCTGTGCCCCTTGCTGCCCCAGCACCACTGAAGTCGCCAAAAACAAGATAGAAAGTATTCTCAGCACCATGATGACCAGTCGAATCTGATTTCGCCCTTTCGTCAAGCCGAGAAGATTTGGTATTCGGCCAACGCTTGAGCTTTTTTTGAAGATGGCGTAGACCTTGTTTGCTAATGAATACTGCTGATTCTCGAACGATGAACCTTTGCCTGCGTTGCCGCCGGCGCTTGGCGACTTGCGTTTGTGCCTTGATCCGGCCGTTTGAGACAGAATCGAGGTTTGTCATTTTGATGCATCCCAAAGAGTTCAGAAAGGAAAAGGTCGGGACCGGGCGATTCACCCATCTGATTTTGGAGAATTCTGAAATTCTCGTGGGGATCGGTTTTGATGAAGACCCACGTCTCGAGGCGATTTTGTCCGACCCCACTTATGAAACAGCCGTGCTTTATCCCGGCCCAAGTTCCATTGACCTTTCAGAAACAAGAAACGCAGCGCGCCTCGCAACGAAACCGCTTCAGTTCATCGTCATTGATGGAACCTGGGCCTGTGCCAAGAAATTGATGCGGCTAACGACGAAGTTGCACGATCTACAGCGGGTTAGCTTTGTCACGCAGCGCACCTCAGAATTTCTCGTAAAACAGCAACCCAAAGCAGAATGTCTCTCCACGGTTGAATCGGTCCATCAGGTCGTACTCGATCTTAATCTTCTGGGGATTGAGCAAACGGGTGGGCAGGAAGAGAATCTCATGGACGTGTTTCGCTATACGGTGCAGCAGCAAATCGCATTCGCCGCTGACGCTCACCAGCAGTCCTATCGCAAAGGGCGCTACAAGCTTCCCAGCGAGCGCAAAGCTTCGAACCGGCGGGGCTCGCTTGTCTTTCTCCAGTGAGTCTTCCATCCGGGGGCATCCATCCGGTCCCTTCACCGTTGCCACTGTCCGGGGGTTCAAGAGCGATCAACGAAAAGAAAAAGAAGAAAAAGGACTTACTCTGCTTCTGAAAGCCGGAGCCGCCGGTCAAAGTGAAACGGGGTGACAGAATCGCCGGTCACGGTGACTTGGACGGGCGGGAATTGGCCGTCTACGACGTCGAGCATCACTCGCATGATATTATGACCGTATTTCTCGGGTTCAACGGTCCATTTGTGACCGTCGGCGTGGAGGTAAAGAATTGGTTTTCCGTAATCGGAGCCAATTTTGGTGAGCTCTTTCTGGAAGTCTCCGATTTTTGAAAAGCCGCTAGCTTGGGCAAAAATGACGGCTGAGTGGGTTTTATCGCGGTTTTCGGTGAGCCTTTCTCTCATCCAATCGATGTTTTGTGCGAGGCGGGTTTCCCATTCTACGGGATCATGAACCATGCCACCGACTTTGTTGATGCCTATGAAAAGGACTTCGTTTTTGGTGAAGGAAAAGTTTTCGGAGCGAACGTCCTGGCGCTGAACGGGGCTTGCTCCGGGGATGGCGGGCCAGTGTTTGTCGAGATGGAGAAAGTGTTTTTCCCAATAGCCCCAATGTCGATCGGGATCTATCTGATCGTTCCATTCATTGTCGCCGGGAACGATGAAGGTGGGGATTTGGTTGTTGGTTTTGAAAAGATCGGCGATTTTCTGGTACTGGGATTCCGGCCAGTCTTTGACTTTGCCGGTCACGATATCACCGCAGTGAATGATGAAATCGCTGGAGGGATTTTCGTTTTCCCACTTGAGCTGCCTCGCAAGTGCGACTTCGGCCTCGGGGGTGTAGGGGCCGCAACCCATGGCCGTGAATTTGAGGCCGTCGGGTTTCACGGAGGGATCGTCGAAGAGCTGACGAATTTTGATTTCGGCGTTCTTTTTCCAGTTTTCAGGAACGGACCTTCCGAAGGTGGTGACCATTTTCCAAGTGCCGTCGAAACCAGCAGGAACCGTTTCATTTGAAAAACTGGTGAGGTAAAATTTTCGGTAGGTGTCGGGGACGTTCCAGATTTTTGAGGAATGCGCGGCGGCATCGAGGGCGGGAGCCGCGAGGATTTTGGAAACGGCGAATTGGTTGCTTGTCAGGTCGAATACGGCAGTCCAGGGAGCTGGGGCGTTGATGAAAAATTTGCGATGATTTTCTTCGAGGTTGTTTAGTTCACCAGAGATCTTTTGTCCCTTGGAATGAGTGTAAAACTCTGAGATTTCCGGTTTCCACGCATGCATGAAGTGGTAGACGAGCTCAAGTGGCGTGTCTTTGTGTGCTCGGATCGTGGCGGTTTCGTAGAGTTTGTTGTCGTGGATTTCGATGATGGACTCTAGGTCGAAATCGCGAATTTTGGAGATTCGATGTAGTTTGAAACTTCGGTCGGCTTGAATGATTTCGACGGGTGTTTCGATCTTTTTGCCATCGACGAAGAAGCTGAGTGACTGCAAGTTTTCGGGTTCGTTTTCGAGGTGACCGGTTCCGATAAAGCCAACTTCGGGAAAGCTAAAAACGGTGCCGTAGGCGCTTTTCTCGGTGGTCATCGGGGTTTTCCGATAATCGATGCGTCCCGGAGTCCATTGGGATTCCTGCCGAAGTAAGAGCGAAATGTCACCGGCGTGAACCGTGATTCGCGGCAGGTCGGGGCCGAGATTGGGTTTGAACGGTTCTTTTTGAGCCATTGCCTCGCTGGCAAAACCGAGTAATGCAAAGAAGATAACGAAGGTGAAATGGCGCATGGGCGGAAGGTAGGGTGGTGCTTTTAAAAAGAAAGAAAGAACCGTTCAACAGCTTCCTCTGCGACGCCATTCATCCCTTAGGTTTGCGGCTGTCTTCCCGGGCGGTGCAGGTGGAATGAAAGTAAAAGGGGAAGGTGACAATGGCACGCTTTTAAGGCAGATGTTCGAGGGCCGGACGTTCGTCGGAAGATTTAGCATCTTCCGCTACAAGGCGTCCACGTAGCGGAACTTGCAAAAAGTTCCGCTGATTGAAATTTGAGGGTTAGATTTCCTTAATACTGTGCCATTCGAGCCAGTTGGAAAATCGTGGTCGCGAAATTGTTCGACCAACGCCTTACCTTGGCTCTGGGCTTTCTGCAGTGCATCACTGCACATAAATCTTCGCGAACCTCAAAGGTGCATGAAAAGTCTCATCATCAGCCCCGAGCGGTGAGTAGGAGGTGGTTTCCCCATCCTCGGTCCCGGCTCGTTTTCGATAGAGATTGAAATACCACGGTAGGCTCGTGCCTCTCCCGGATTCGAGTAAGTCCCGTCTCGATTGGATCGGCTGGCTTCCCACGATCTGGTGGAGCGGATCTTCCTCTGAGGAGGTCACTGGCAACTTGAGTTCCACCGACCAGAAGTCCTCCCCGATATGAGTCGCCACTTCCGCCTGCGCGGACCAATCATACCAATTGGCTTCCGACACGCCTCGATCGAGGTTAGCCATCGCACCTGCGGGATTGAGGACGATCTGATAGTAGGAATGCTTGTCGGTTTCGATGAGCAATTCAAGATGCTCTCCCTGCGAGATTGCGGGGTCGTTGTTCTCGCGGGAACCAAGCACGGGAGCTTCGTCTTTCGGCAGTTCGCAACGGATGCCGAAGTAGAGATGATCGTTCATCCAGCGGACATGAAAACGGGTCTGAAGTTTCGGTCTTTTAGCACTAGCATGGAGATCTCTCAGCGGACGAGGATGGTTATAAGCGGTCCAAAAAAGCTCGTCGAGTTTGCCGTCCAAAGTAAAGGTATCACGAGCCTCGCGCCATTTGTCCTGCTCCATGTTGATGACGCGATATTCAGGCAGTCCCTCTGGTCGCTTCACGGCCATCTGGGTGGAACGAGCGCGCAAGGGAATCAGGAACTCATCGACGAGGGCAATGCGCTGCCCATAAACACTTTCCGGTGGTGCGGCGGCTTTCGCTTCGGCAAACAGATCGAGCGCTTTCCGGGAGACTTCTCCATCAGAAGCGAGGCGGGCGTATTCCCGTTCACAATGCTCGATGAACGCCGCCATTGGATCGGCGGCAGGGCCATAGAAACGCTCGTAGTATTCCGCGAGAAGAACATCCACGTCCTGATCCGCATCCCACCAGAACCGCGAAATGATGTAGGGATTGAGATGGGCCATGCCGGGATGATGCAATCCGCCTTTGTCACCGGAAAGCCAGACATCTTCCCGCCACACATCTTCATGACTTTCCCTGATGCCACGTGCGGCAACATGAGGCCAATACTGAGGACGGAAGCCTCCTCGATTGGTAAACGGCGTGTAATTCAGGGTCACCGATAGAGGGTTATCCGTCTTCGCGAGCCACTGCGCACGAAGCTCTTTGGTCTCTAGGTGGATTTCGTCCTCCAACTCGCGGATGGGGCGACCGTTGGTGATCTGCACCCAAACGTTGTCCGGAAATTTGTCGATCGTAAGCGGTGGGAGCCGGTAGCTACTGTAGGCACCACAAAACACTTTCCGGTCGGGATGCGTCTTTGCGAGTTCGTTGGCCACGCGAACGACAAAATTCCAGACGTAGTCCGACGAGATTCCCGACGGTCCCCGATCGAGAGTCATCTGAGGGCGGCAGCGATCGCACTGGCAATGGTTGAATCCATCGTGGGGCATAACCGATATGATCGGAGCATCGAAGTGATCGAAATTGAGCCGGGCAAAAGCGACCATCTCGTTGAAGAATCCTTCCGAGGAAAGGCAGGCGTTGGCGGTCTTACTCTGGGTGTCACGCTGCCCGTTCGCCATCTGCGCATAGTATTCCGGATGGGCAGCCCGTTGCTCCGGATGCTCAGTCATGTGTCGCTGACCGTGATGCAATGTGCCATATTGACTGTTCGCTCCGATTCGGAGGTACCAAAGGGCGTCATCCAATTCCGGGGAACTGAGTAAAGGGCGACTGATAGAGCGCACTTCATATTCGGGCTGCACCGTCTTGTTGACCTCGGGCAGGGCAATACTCGCCGTTTCCGGCAGAATCTCTCCCAACTCCCCGGGCATGTACCAGCGCACTCCGAGATCGCGGAGAAAAGCATACACCGCATTCAGCGAGCCGCGATAATCGTAGGTCCAGATGTCAAGTTCCCTGCTGTAGTCGCGATAAAGTGAAGTTCCAACCGGGCAAATCCAGGGGTGACCCGCCAGTTCCTCCCAAATCGACTGCCTGTTTTTCGCCCAATCAGTGTGATTTCGCGCCCACGGTTCACGAGGCTGAAAGTCGAGATCATTTCCCATCAGAGCCAACCAGTTTGACCCGGAAACGATGCGGTAAGCATCGCGGGGTAAACCATCGACTTTCACGCCTGCCTTGAGTGCCGCTTTGCTCATGCCGACGAAGATAGAGGTAGTGCTTTGCTTTGTCGGCTCGCTGACGATTTCCAACCGGGCCCCGCTGATCTTCTCGATATAGCTTTGCAGTTCGTTCGCGCCAAGGCGGGCGGATCGGGTCGGTTCCGCTGCGCTGACGATTTCGGCCCTCGGCTTGCCGTTTTCGACAAGGAAAGGTTCGGCCGAAGCGGACCGCAGAAGGAAGAGGCCAAGCGCGCAAACGGCCATCAGAATTTCATTTCTCGTCAGGATCATAGAGGAGGCTAATTCTGGGCGAGGTCCCGCACCAGCGGATTCCACGCCGGAATCGGGTGATCGGGATGCAGGCTGATGACCGAAATCGCAGGGACAGGATAGAATGGCGCTGCATTTAGGGCATTCTTCGATGTTTTCGTGGATGAGCGAAAAAGCTTGAACACTTCGAAGTCGTAGGCAGCAGCGGACATTGGACTTAGCTTGAGGACTCTGAGGCCTTTATGTTTTCGGCGAATTGGTCACGATGGCGCCGCTTAATGCAGCGCAATTCTCAACTGACCCCTATATTTTGCTGGACCGTGTTTGAACCGGACATTGCGAAGATGCTTTTCATGCCCCGCGGCGGTGCGGAGCTTTTCAGCCTCATCTAGGTAAGAATTCACTAACTGGAAAAATTCCGCCGTCAAATAAGGAATCTGTGGCGTCCCCGGTGAGTGACGTCGACGGAGCAATCGGTGCGCACAAAGCGGCATTGACCCCTGCCTCTCAATGGGGCCTCTTAGACTCGACATTTCATGACAGAGTCATCTTCCATGGGAGCGGGCAGGGCGGACCGACTCCAGCTTTTCATTGCCGGGCTTTCGCTCGTTGCGATCATCACCCACCTCGTGCTGCGATTTGGCTTCAAGCTCGAACCGTCGGCATCGAATATTCCCCTCTGGGTTGCCTACCTTCTCGGAGGCGCTCCCCTCGTGTGGGGCCTCCTCGGAAACCTGTGGCGACGCGAATTTGGCTCGGATCTGCTCGCGGGAATCTCGATCGTGACGGCGCTGTTTCTGAACGAATACCTCGCCGGTACGCTGGTCATTCTCATGCTTTCGGGTGGGGAGGCGTTGGAAGCTTTTGCCGTCCGGAACGCTTCGTCCGTCCTCAAGGCGCTCGCAAATCGCATGCCCTCGATTGCCCACAAGAAATCCGGCACCTCCTTCGAGGAAATCGAACTCGATGCGATTGAAATCGGGGACCTCCTCGAAGTCCTCCCCCATGAGATCTGTCCCGTCGATGGAACGGTGACGGCTGGTCACGGCGTCATGGATGAATCTTTTCTCACCGGTGAGCCCTACATGATCTCAAAGACACCGGGCACGACTGTCATTTCCGGCGCGCTCAACGGGGAAACGTCAATCACGATCCGCACGGATAAACTCGCGGTCGATTCGCGCTACGCGAAGATCATGGAAGTGATGCGGGACTCCGAAGAGAGTCGCCCGAAGATGCGCCGCCTCGCCGATCGCCTCGGCGCATTCTACACCCCTATCGCGGTTCTTCTCGCCCTCGCAGCCTGGCTCATCAGCGGCGATCCAGTCCGGTTTCTTGCCGTGCTCGTTGTCGCGACACCGTGCCCCCTCCTCATCGCTATTCCGGTCTCCATCATCGGATCGATTTCCCTCGCCGCGAAACGGGCCATCATTATCCGCGATCCTTCCATCCTTGAGACGATTGACTCCTGCCGGACTGTTATCTTCGACAAAACCGGCACCCTGACCTACGGCCGACCGGAACTGATCGAGCAGTCGGCCGCCGAAGGATTCGATGCCGGGGAAGTTCTCAAGTTGATGGCCAGCGCCGAGGTTTACTCGAAGCATCCTCTCGCCGAGGCAATCGTCGAAGCCGGACGTGGATCAGGGGAAGATCTTTTCGAAGTCGCGGAGATTAGTGAAAAGCCGGGTGAGGGGCTCACCGCCTCGGTGAAAGGGCGCGTGATAAAGGTGACGAGTCGCAAGCAACTCGCAAAAGATCTGCCTGATGAAGTGCATCTTCTTCCACCTGTTGAAGGAGGCCTTGAATGTGTCGTCATCGTCGATGGGCACTACGCCGCGACGTACCGCTTTCGCGACGAACCCCGCGCCGGGGGAGCTGAATTTATTCGTCATCTCGGAGGAAAGCATCGCATCGAACACGCCATGATGCTTTCTGGGGACCGCCAGTCCGAGGCCGACTACCTCGCCGCCCGCGTCGGAATCAAAGACGTTCAGGCAGAAAAAAGCCCTGAGGAGAAACTGGAGATCGTCCGCGCCGAAACGGCAAAGCGACGCACCATTTATGTTGGCGATGGAATCAATGACGCGCCCGCGCTAATGGCGGCGACAGTGGGCATTGCCTTCGGCCAGAACAGTGATGTCACCGCCAAGTCCGCCGGGGCGGTCATCATGGACAGCTCGCTTCGAAAGATTGACGAGTTGATCCACATCAGTCGGCGGATGCGACGCATTGCTCTGCAGAGTGCAGTCGGGGGGATCGCTCTCAGTGTCATCGGGATGCTCTTCGCCGCCTTCGGGTATCTTTCACCGGTTGCCGGGGCCATCACTCAGGAGGTCATCGACGTTCTTGCCGTACTCAATGCTCTGCGCGTCGCGCTGCCGCCCAAGACTTTGACGGACTACTAAATTGATAGGAATTTGTTTTTAAAAGGACAAAATTCAAGCCGCTTGCGCCCCTCGGGTTGGGTGGGGTAAAAATCCACGGAAGCTGCACGATGTCTATGGAAACGTCGCCGAATGGTGCGGTGATCAAAGCGCCCGGGGCGGGGGTGAGTGTTCCTGATAATTCCCGGGGAGCCTGCCGCGACTGTTACTCATCTCACGATCCGCAGATCTACCCCGGTGATCGCCTCGTGATTCAGCCGGTTTCAGAAACCGGGAAATAGATCCCGATCTGCCTGGTGCGAATTCGCAGCCAGCGTTTTTTTACTCTTCGGCGTCGGGCTTGACAAACATCTCGGCGACAGTTCGTGCCGCAATTTCCTCGTCTTCACCGATCGCTTCCACCTCCAGAACAGCCCCGGCAGCAGCGCAAAGAGTGATGATGCTCATGATACTGCGGAGGTCCGCGATGCAGTCTCCATATTTCAGAGAAATTGCCGAGCTAAAACTCCGGGCCGTTTTCACCAACTCGGCGGCGGGACGCAAGTGCAATCCTTCTTTCCACGGCACGGTTACTTTGGAACGCTTCATAATCTAAAAACGGTTCTGCTGATCGCTTGATAGATTTTTTTGTGTGAGGACTGAAGATTTTTCCGCGATTCCGTCCGATCGACTTTTGTTCCTCACCTCGCCCAAATCGGCGGGACGTAATTCGAGAATGTGGTATTGCGGGTGAACGTGAAAGGTTTTACACGATGAGCCGGACCCCTCCGAGATTTTTCATATGGTAGTTGAGATTGCCGCTCGGCGAAGCCATGAACATGAGATTCTTCGGAATGTCCCATTTTTTGGAAAGCGAGTCGATGATCTCCGGAGAGAATTCTCCCTCAATCGTCACCAGTTCCATGTCGATGTCCGGATAGACTTTATCGAGAAATGCCACTTCCACGGCGAGATGCGGGGGGATCTCGGATTCATTCTTGTAGACGTGGACGATCTTGACACGATCGGTCTGTTCGTTCGCGGTTACGTAGAGCATGACCTTGTTCAGGTTCTCGACATGATTTCCTCGTGTGAAATAGACGAATTGCTGTTCTCGAATGCGGTCCACAACAGCACGGAGGTTTTCTTCAAGCCGGTCGCTCCATCGAAACAGGCTGGTCCAGCGTGCAGCAGATCGCAGGTGGTGCTCATGGATGGCATCCCGTCTCTCCCGTCTGACGAAAACGCGGATCTCGTCGATCATGAACACGATCAGTCGCAGAATTTGCACGCGATTCAGCATGATGGTCACGATCAGAATTGAAGGGATCAGATATTCGAAAAACACGATGAGGTAGCTTTTGTTGAGGCGGGCATTTCCCCAGAGAGCAATGCCGACTGCGATGATGGCTGCGATCACGGCCCACCACGAGGCTCGAACAGGACGAGGTAGATCCTTTCTCTTAAATTTGAGGAGGAGATTCCCGATCGTAAACAATGCCATGACCGACAGGAAGGCGAGGGTGTAGACCGCAGCGAGTGATTTCAGATCACCATTCGTAATCAGAAGAATCGAGACGGAGAGAAGGAAGAAGGCAACGATGATGCGGTGAGGGGTTCCGCGACGATTCTCCTTCAACAGAAACTGCGGAAGGCAACGGTCGAGTGTCATCCGGTTGATCAAACCGGTCACGCCGACGAAACTCGTCAGGGTCGCCCCGCTGAGGACTAGGACCGCATCCACGCTGACGAGAATCTGCAGCCATGAACCTCCGGCCATTGCTCCCATGTGCGAAAGGAGATCGTTCTCGTAGGTCTCGCGAACTTCGACTACCGGGACCAGGGCAAGCGCTAGAATCGCCATGCCAGGATTGAGTACCGTGACGGCAATCCACATGTTGCGAAGGGTTTTGGGGAAGACTCCTTCGGCCTGTTCCTCGACGAAGTTCGCTGAGGATTCAAATCCGGAAATGCCGAGCATCGCAGCCGCGAATCCGAAAAAGAGAGCCTTCCACACGCCTCCGGGTTCGGGATTCGCCAGATTTTCCCACAGCGTTCCGATCCCGCTCTCTGCGATCGCGATCCCACCCAGGGCGAACAACAGCAGCATTGAGCCGAGGTGAAAGAGAAAAATTCCGATCGCAACACGGGACGACTCCGTGATACCGAGAATCGTGATCGCCATGAAAAGCCCGAGTAGTCCGATGGTCGCAGGGATAATGGGGATGCCGAACCACAGTGAATGGAGGTAGTGCATTGCTTCATTGGAAGAAATGACCGCGGTGGCGATATAGGAAAGAATCGTCAGGCAGGCGGCGATGGAAGCGCGGAATTTGCTTGTCGTATTAAGCAGGGCATTGTAAGCACCTCCGTTCAGAGGCAGCGCGCCGACCACCTCGGAGTAGATCGATCGGAAGAGATAGAGGGTCGCGGCGACAAAGAGCAAACAGATCGGGGCCCAGCGCCCTGCGTAGGCAATTGCGAGAGCAGATACGTAGAGGCAGGATGATGTAATGTCGTTCCCGCAAATGGCAGTCGCTGCGAGTTGCCCCAGCTTCTTTTCCTTCGTTTTTGCCATGTCCAAGCCCGTGCAGTATCGATCAGTTCGAGCGTGGTGCCACTTTGATAGTGTAGCTCACGGGAACTACTTTTTCTCGGACAGCCGGCTGGAGTTCGTCGTTCTTCTGGATCATTTTCCTTTGAATGAAATCGAGAGCATTGGCAAATTCCTCATCTTCATCCCGGATGGCCTCATTCATTTTGAAGCTTTTATGGATTTTTGAGGGAACCGTCAAGATTGGCTGACTTCTAAATGGGTTTCTGTGGTTTTCCTTGAGTCCGGGCACGAGAAATCCGGCATCCTCTTTTCAGAGTCTTTGCTGGCTGTTAGCCGTTTTCTAAACCAATCGGCGATCAGCCAATCGCGAATATCGGGAACTCTTCTGCGGGGAGCGGTTCAGCGTCCAACACTAAGATTTTCCCATCTTCCAGTGGCAATTCCGGGTTGCGCCATTCCCCGGAATCGTTCTGATGCCTTCCTACATCCTGCAAAGGCGCGGAAAGAACTGAGCGTCTGTGCTGCGAATGATGGTGCCGACACTTTTCATCCGGGCCCGGCAACACGGGCAGGTGGTGGTTGCCAATTGCGCTCCGTCGAGTTTTTTCCATCGACCATTAAGGGGGCAAAGAATCGATTACGAGGCGGGCAACATCCCGTGACTCATTTATTTTTCCACAGGAACAGCTAACTACTTTCCCACTCACTTCCGAGACTCTCCGGATCAACTGACTTCAGATCCAAGTCCTCTTCGAACAGCGCGTGGAATCCGGCTTTTCAAAAACAGGTGTTCCTCTAAACCTCTCACGCAAACAGATCCAAGACCGGTTCGCCTTTGTGGGCAACGGTGAAGGGGCGCTTGCTGGGGCTGTATAGAACCTGATCGAGCGGCAAGCCCATCGCGTAGGCAATCGTTGCGTTGAAGTCGGGAATCTCGACGGGGTTCTCGATCACGTTCTCGCCGCTTTCGTCGGTTTTGCCGTAAACGGTTCCACCCTTGAACCCGCCTCCGGCGAGAATTGAGCTGAACGCCTGGGGATGGTGATCGCGACCGGCATTCTCATTGATGCGAGGTGTCCGTCCAAACTCGGTCGTGAGCACGACAACCGTGTCATCGAGTTTTCCAATCCGCTCCAGGTCCGCGAGCAATGCACCCATTGCCTTGTCTAGAATGGCACATTTCTCAGGCCCTGTGATGAACATGCTGTGATGCATATCCCAGCCCTCATAACTCACCTCAACGGCACGGACATCGTGTTCGATGAGACGTCGGGCCAGCAAACATCCTTGGCCGAAGGGATCCGTCCCATAGCGCGCGCGGGTCGCTGAGTCTTCTTCCCTGAGGTCGAACGCTTGCAAATCTTTGCTCTGCATGATGCGGACCGCGTCGTCATACATTTGCGTGTAGGCGCGGACTTGCTTGACGTCGTAGCGCTGGTGGAATTCAGTATCGAGTTGGCTTGCGAGGTCGAGATCTTCGTTGAGCTGCTCCTGGTCCATTCCGCGGAGCTTTGAGTTCTTCAGACCGGAACTCGGATTTTTAATCGCAAGCGGCTCAAACTCAGGTTCGAAAAATCCGCCGCCTCCATTGATCCGGCTGTTGCCACCGATGAAAACAGAACCGGGAAGATTCGGGTTCATGCGACCTTTGAACTTGAGTGCCCAGGCACCAAGTCCGGGGTGACGGATCGTGGCGCGAGGGTCATAGCTGGTGTGCATGAAGTAGTTCCCCTGCTGGTGCGCACCAGCGGTGGAAGTCATCGAATTGATGATCGCGAGTTTTTCGGCCTGAGTCGCCAGCGACGGGAGAAGCCCCGAGAGTTTGATGTCATCGACATTGGTGTCAATCGTCCTCGTTGGTCCCTGAAATTTGTGCTTCGGCTTGGTGTCGAAGGTATCGAGGTGAGACATCCCTCCATCCATATAGAGGTAGATAATGTGCTTGGCCGCGTTGACGCGCGGAGGCAGTCCGAGGCCGGCTCCGGAAGCGGCTCCAGCGCGGCTCGTCATTCCAAGCGCGCCGACTCCAAGGAGTGCTTTCGCGGTTCCTTCCATGAATTGGCGGCGGTTCAGTTCGTTCGCGTTGATGGCTGAGTTCATGATTTTCTGAGGGGAGACCAGGTGGTTGATTGTGGAGATGGGAAAAATGAGGATTACTGGACAAAGATAAACTGCTTGGTATTGAGGAGAGCCCAGACAATGCGCTCGTAGGCGCTGTCGCCCTGCTCTTCGACTTTGCTCAGGAGGAGTTCCCGCTCGCTCCCGCTTGGTTTGCGTGTCAGCATCGCCTGGAAAATCATCTCAATCTTCTCTTCCGCATCGCCTGCTGCGTGGACACGGCTACCGAAGACAGCGAAGGGGTTCGTCAGCGCCTCGGCGATGGTTCCGTTTAGCAGATTAAGAGCCTGAGGGACCGACGCATGATCCGCCGCGTTTTCGATTACCTCGCGATCAGACTGCCCGAACTCGCGGAGGAAGTGGCCTCGTTTCGCAGGAGATTCCAATTCCGAAGCCCGTGCCATTCCGCTGACGAGCTCCGTGTAGTTCTTGTATTCCCTCTTCTGGCTCTTCAGCCAGTAGTCCTTCTCCTTGCTATCGAGGTCTGCAGGAGGTTGGGGCATCACCGGCTCCGGTAACGTCGTGAGAACAGCACCTTCGCCCGCATCGCTCGCAGACATCATGCCCCCGGTTCTCTTCATCTTCATTTCTGACATTCCCATCGCAAGGAGCAGATCGTCTCCTTTAACGTTCTCACCCACGTTCCGGTAACCGATCTCCGCGACGACCTCGTCACTCCTATTTCTGACATCATAGTATTCCCCGTTAAGCTTTTTGTAGAGATCGTTGTCACCTGCGGCACGAGCGGCATTCATCGCCACGCGAAGAGCCTCTTGTTTCGGCTTTAGATTTTCGAACTCTGTCGCAATTTCTTCCACCATCGCGATGTAGTCTTCTACGCTACGCTCCGCGATGACTTCGTTGATCTTTCGAACTCTCTCAATCGACGCGAGCTGGGACTTGAGGCGTGGACGGTATCCATCCGCTTCGGGCAGTGCCAGACCGACTACGGAATCCCAAATCTGCTCGGCACTCATGCGACGCAGGGTTGGCCCGGCAAAATGATACGGCATACCGAGAATTAACTCTTCGCTGTTCGCGGCCCTCTGGTAGGTTTTGGTGTTGTAAAGGACCTCTCTATATTTGCGCCTATCATAATCGAGCGTGCGCATCATCTCTTCGATGTAAACAAGGAGTTCGGGATTGGCGACGGCGGTATAGTCCGTCAAATCATCGAGCGGCTCAAAAACTCCGTGACCAAAAACGCGCTTCCAGAGACGGTTCGCGATGACTTTGGTGAAGGTCGGGTTATCCCGCGCCGTCATCCAGTCGGCGTAAGTATCGATCAAGCTGCCATCGATGTTCTCAAGATCAATATCGCCACCGAACATGGTCGAGGCGGGAACGATGTCGTCCGGCTTCGCATCATCGTATTGGTAGTCGTGTGGGAGCTTGATATCGATCTCCCTTTCGACGGTGTGAGCGAAACGCAGCGGATTGTAAAGAGCGCTGTCCGCCTGCTCTACGGCACGGGTGTCGTGCTGATAGGATTCCCTGGCCTCGATCGCCTTCTTCGCCAAGACCCGGAATTCCTTGTCAGTCAATTCCAGGCGCTCGAGGTAAAACTCATAATTTGGTTGTTTCACGTAGCGATCCAGCACCACCTGACTCCGAATTTCCGGAAAGCCTTTGAGGGGAACCGCTTTCTTTTGTGCCTCGAACTGCTGCTTGTTCCGGTAGGTTAGCATCGCTCTACGGTTGGGAAAATTGTCGACCCGGTCGGTCGCAGCCATTCCGTAGGAAAAAGCTGCCATCTTGAAATAATCCATTTGCGTCCACTTATCGAACGGATGGTCGTGGCACTGAGCACACTCGAGTCGCGTTCCCAGAAAAACCCGGACCGTATTCGACATGTTATCAAGAGGCATGCCTCGATCACGCATATAGTAACCAATCGCTCCATTGTCCCAAATCGTGCCGCGCGCGCCGACCATCTCACGAACGAACTGATCGTAGGGCATATTTTCAGCAATCGTCCTTTTCAGCCACAGCTGATAAGCCGCCTCCGCCTCGCCAGCGTTGGTTCCGAGCTCGGTGTTAATTCGCAGCACGTCCGCCCAGAAATTATACCCATGGCTGACAGCTCCATCGCTCTCGAGCAAGTCGGCGATTAGTTGCTCGCGTTTGCGCTCGTAGGTCGAACCGTGAAAATTTTCCGCTTCCTCAATCGTCGGAATGCGCCCGATGACGTCAAGGTAAACACGTCGGAGAAACGTCTCGTCATTGATTTCAGCGTTCGGCGTGAGATCATTTTTCTTAAGCCCTGCTTCGACAATCGCGTCGATTTCCTGTGCCGCTTTTTTGACGTCGAAGGTAATCTTTTCGGAGTTGGCAGCGGAAGTGAATGACAATGGAGCGACCAGAAAGGTGCCGAGAGCGAAGATTAGAGCGGTGTTTAACTTCATGGAATTGGCAACGATTACATGAGCGAATACCTCTTTGGCGTGACGGTGTGACACTGGTGAGGCTACATGATCGCGCCTAATTCAAATAATTTTGCTAATCTTGAGCCAAATTGATCTTCAAGCGCGTCAGGCGATTCCAAAAGACGGCAAGGCGATCTCCTCACGGTTTCGGAAGAGGAACAATCGCCCCGCTGATCGGTCTCTCACGCTTTGTCCCGTGGAAATCCCCGCCAAAAAGAAAAGCCTCATCGGCGATCTCAAAAGGTGACTCTGCGGCGGGGCTCGCGTCGTGACGCACGGCGTCCCAGCTCAGATCGGCGAAATCTTCCAGCCCCCTTCCCTTCGCTCCTCGGGGATTGGCCCCGGCACCGAGGACGACGTTTCCGGTGATCTTGACGCCTTCGGCCCCGTTCGCAAAGTGAAGCGCCGCTGCGTCGCGTGAGTAGAGAATATTGTTCGCAAGAACCATCCCCTCACGATCATTCCACGGCCCGCCGCTGAAAGCGTGACCGACGTTCACGATTGTGTTGTGAATCACCTGAAGGTTCCGCGTTTTCCCCTGATGATCAGTGCTCGCGAAACCGGACCCCTGCGCGGCGATGAGAACATTGTTCCGCACCACCGCCTCGCCCTGCACCTGCATGACATGATCGCCACTCCGGTAGCAGAGATTGCGTTCGATCACATTGACCGGCTTGCCGGCCGTGCCATAGACCGTGATGCAGGGATACTGGGTGTCATGGACATGGTTTTCGGCAATGAGGTTTCCCCACGAACCCTGCTTAACCTCGATCCCGTCGCCCTGAAGTCCGCGGCAGTCATGAATATGGTTCAGTGCGATGACGCTCTCGCTCATGATGAATTCGCCGTCATTGCCGCCGAGATACATCCCCTCGCCGTGGCCGCCGCCGTCATGGCAATGATTACGGGTCAGGTAAAGATGGCTCGTGTCCGCGCTGTTGGCACTGAGACAGACCTGACCGGTGTCGTGGATGTGGCATTGATCGATCCACACGTTGTCGCAGTGCCCGAGCCGCAAGCCATGGCTGCCGCCCGTGAGCTCGAATCCGCGCAGGCAGAGAAACTGAACCGCGCCGCCCTGCCCGATATTGAGCACATTCTGCCGGTCGTCGGGACGGGTCAGGATGACGCGGGCTCCCTCTGCGGCCACGATCCAAATCGGAGCCTCCGCCGTGCCGCTCACTTGAATGTTCCAAAGTTGATTCACCGAGTAGGTTCCCGCCGCGACTTCGAGACGGTCGCCGGGTTGCAGCGCCGCGACCGCCTTCACGAGCGAGTCGCCATCCGGGTTGGTGTGCGGGATTATTCGCAAGGGCGCGATGTCCTCCCAAGCGGGAAAATAGCGCCGCTCAGGATCGCCTGCGGCGGAAATCAGCGAGCTGAGGGCAAGGGTGAGAGCAATGAGCAATCCGAATTTCATGAACCGGTGGGAGGAATGATAGACAGACCAAGTAAATCGAAGGCTCGGCTCTCTGTAAACCACGCAGATGGGAGCGTCTCGTTTCGGCGGCCATGAGACCGGTCAAGAAATCGGGGGTGGCAACCGCCTTCTCAGAAACACAACCGCGCTGCCATAAGTCAGCCGACGCCATAACCATTCCAGCGGTCCGTAGGCGAAATGGTTCAGCCACCAGGTCGAGGTGATCATTTGCAAGATCCACACCGCCGGGGCAATCATCATCGCTTCGTGAAACTCAAGCTGACCCGCCAGTCTGAGGCCGTGTCCATAGTAGATCAACCCGAGGATGATTGACTGCGCGATGTAGTTCGTGAACGCCATTCTCCCAATCGCCGCGAAGCCGCGTCGCAAGATGCCCGGTGCCTCATGGCGTGACCAGATCACCCCAAGGCCCGCATACCCGAAGGCGACGAGTGGCATTCCCGCGAAGATCGCGGCATAGGCCCAGAGTAAAAGCGCCGGCGAAGGCGGGGCGTGGGCAAAGACAGCATACCCGCCGACCGTGAGCGGCAGCCCGCTGACGAGGAGCAGAGCCGTTGTTTTGCGAATGCGTTGGTCCGACCAGCCTCCGTCGAAAAAACCACTCTTCATCGCCGCGATGCCGAAACACATCATCATCCCGGCGAACCAAAATAAATAGAGTGGAATCCCGAGCAAATGGATCAAGAACGCGTAAAGCGCCCGAGCTTTCATCTGCTCGCCCCAGGTCCCCGTGAGCGCCGCCATTTCCTTAGCTTCTTCGGCGAGGATCGATTTTAGCATCTCGCTCCAACCCTCTTCCATCGGAGCAAAATCAATGAAATGACAAATGATCGCTCCGGGAATCATGGGCAGAACAAAAACCAGCATGAGAGCGCAGCCAACGATGAAGAACGTCTTCGCCGACCAGTTCCGGCACCAGAAGAGCACGAATCCCGTCACGGCGTAGGAGACCAAAATATCCCCGTGCCAGATCAAATAGGCGTGCAGGATACCGAAGGCGCCCAGCCAGCCCAGACGCGGGAGATAGCGCGAGGCCGCCGACCGGCCCGAAGCCTCCGTCCGGGTGCAGAACAAAATCATCCCCGCTCCGAAAAGCGCGGCGAACATCGTCGCGAACTTTCCCGCGCCCAGCCCCATCACCAACATCCAAAGCGTTTCATCGGTTTCCGAAAGATCGAAGGGGTAGATCAAGAGCATCGACCCGAACCCGAATTCGATGCTGTTGATGGGGAACAATCCGCAAACCGCGATCCCGCGAATGAGATCGAGCGCTTCGATTCGGTTACTTCCTGGGAGCGGCGTTTTCACCCCGTGAAGGTGACGGATGGATTCGAGTGTGCCAATGAGAAAACACGCTCGACTAACCCACCGCAGTAATCACACTCGCGTCCGCTTACACAAATGTCGTCGCTACAGCGATTCCTTCACCGCAACATACACCGTGCTCGCCGAGGTTTTATCCTGAAGCGGATTGTAGAACTCGACGATATGGGATTCGACTTTAAGGAATACCTCCTTCAGTGCGCTCATGAAAGTTTCCTCAGGCGGATCATCGGACCACATTCCGAAGACGCCGCCGGGCAGGATTTGCCCGGCAAATTTTGCGAGTCCCGCTGCCGAGTAAAAAGCCCCGTGCTGCTCGTGCAGCAGCTTGTCCGGCGAGTGATCGATATCGAGGAGGACGGCATGAAACTGCTTCGCGGGTTCTTCGGGCTGAAAGCCACGACCCTCTTCTTTCCCCAGAGAGAGGGCAAAGAAATCGCCATGCACAAAGCGGCAGCGATCATCGGCCGTGAGCCCCTCACCGAGAGGCACGAGACCGGCCTCATGCCATTCGATGACTGGCTTTAAATAGTCGACAACGAGGAGTGATCCGACGCCTTCATTTTCCAATGCCGCCTTCGCGGTGTAGCCGAGGCCGAGACCTCCGACGACGACATCCATCGCCGCGACATCCGGAAACTGTTCGCGCGCTTTTGCGAGGCCAAGATTCGAGAGCGCAATCTCCACGGCGGTGAAGAGGCTCGACATGAGATACTCGTCGCCAAGGATGATCTCGTGAATCTCCTGATTGTTCAGCGAAAGAATCGTGCGGCGTCGCAGGATCAATTCGCCCAGCGGAGTCGGTCGATAGTCGAGTTCTTCAAACATCGGTTTTGGGTGCATCGGGTTCTATAAACGCGGATCGAGGGCTTTGCTTGGAGATTGACAGGTGGCCGGAAGTTGGAGTGAGGCCTTCAGGCCTTTTGCCGAGAACGACGACGGCAATCCTGTCGCTACGGTGCTGAAGCAATTCCCATCTCGCGGGAAGGTAGTGGTGAATTGTATTCGCCACCGGCATTGCCCCTACTTGATCAGATGGCGATTACAAATCACCACTACGGCGGTGTTCGTCGCGGGCGTGCTTGGAGATTGACAGGCAGCGCGCGGGTTCGACATGATCGCCCCATGAAAATCGTGGCGGCTTGTTGGGTGTGGTGTTTTTCTCTGATGTGGCTCGCGGGCCAGGGGGAGAATGATTTGTTTACGAATACCTACACGGTGCCGCCGACTTTTCTCCAAGGGCATTCTGAGCAAGGCTGGCAACCTCGGGATCCGTTCGCCGAGTTCCAGGCTGACGCTCCCCGCAAAACGGCAAAGCAGATTCTTCAAGACGGGGGGATTTCGTTCGGCGAAGGGGCGAGCGCGATTTACAACGCTTCCACTTCCCAACTGATCGTTCGGAACACCAAAAGTCAGATAGAATTGGTCGAGGTCTACATCGAAAGCATCCGAACGGGAGTGGCGAAGCAAATTTATCTCAGCTTTCGAGAAATCATCATCGAGGAAGCGGACGTTAACCAGGTGCAAGATTTGGGATTCGACTGGCTCTTGGTCTCCCCGGAAAACTCGGATGAGCCTGTTAACGGAAGACGTCGATCTCTGGATTCCTATCAATCGTTTCTTCAGGAGTTGAGTCGTCCCCCTGCGGTTCCAATCGAAACAGTGCCAGTATCCCGCCGAGTTGCGGGAGTCTTCACAGATCCACAGTTTCAAGTCATGATTCGTGCTTTGAAACAAGAGCTCACTTCCGAGGTCACCTCACTCCCTTCGTTGATGGTGCGATCAGGTCAACCCGGGATGGTGGAGGTTGGCGAGCAGCGCTATGGAGCGATTGCCAATCTCGGGGCGGACGAGTTCACGATCGATCTCGCCGTGTTTCTTCCCGAACATGGGAAAGCACTTTTTCAGCCGGGGGATGACCTATCGACTCCTTACATGGTAACAATTTGGGATGGCCAAACGGTGGCTCTATCCGTTTCAGTGGAGGGTGAGGGGACTCGTACCGTCTTCTTGAGGGCGCAGATCATGGATCCCGCCGGAATGCCCATCAATTCCGCGACTGAATTGATCGAAGGAAAAAAGATAAATACTGAGACGACCACGCCGATTGAAACTCCCAAAAGCATCGATCCCATCATCAAAGCCGCGCAGGAAACGTGGATGGCATCGCTGCCACAGGGAGCAAGCTACCTCGTCAAAAAAGGCGACACGCTTTACAGCATCGCTACCGATAAGAATGCTTCGGTTGCCGAGCTGAAGGAACTCAATCGTTTGGATTCAGACTACGTGGAAGAGGGGCAGGTCATTCTCGTTCCCGGTGGTGCGAACGGGGTGCCTGGATTGGAGAGCGTTTTGGCTTCAACAATCATTCCCTCGGTTGCGTTTGAGGACACTCCTTTCGTCGACGCGTTGGGGTTTTTGCATCGGGTTCTCCTCACGGATACGGGAAGCGGACTTTTCCCCACACCCGCTTCGAAGATCATTTTCAAAGGTACCGAAAACTTCGCCGCGACGCCTGTCACCTTGCGCTTGAGCAATGTCCCAGCGAAAGAGGCCCTGCGGTATCTGACGAGTCTTGCTCAGTGCCGATATGAAGTGGAAGGGACGCGGATCATGATTTTGCCGCTGGAGTGAGGCCTCACTCAAAACTCACAGCAAGTGCCGGATCGGCATGAGGCCCCAGAAGAAATCCATGACGCGGCTTTTTTGATCGGGCGCTGGCTGTCTTGTCAGGGTCTCACCTCGCGATTTCCATTGAAGCGCTCCGCTTTCTGACTTCGTGACGCTCCACGCACTTTCATCCATCATGAGGGTGTCGATGAAATCAGCCAGCTCGCTCGCGAGTCCGGGGGAATCGATGATGAGTCCGTTCTCGGTGTTCAGATCAATCGCGCGCGGGTCGAGATTGAGTGATCCGATAAAACAGCGTCTCCGGTCCCCAACCCCGGCTTTGACGTGCAAGGCGAGGTGATCACTCGCGATTGGCGCGGTGTCGGCAACAGCGCGGACTTCCGGGATCGCATTCTCGCGGAACTCATGGAGACTGACGCCGTCATCAATGAGCCTTCCCCGGTGCGGTCGATAGTGACTGTGGACGAAGAGATGATTGTTTGCCCCCATGCTCGCCGTGAGTATTTTCACTTCGACCCCCCGCTCATGATAGCTCCGGATCGCGCGATGCACCTGACGGCCGGGAATGAGATAGGGGCTCGTAAAGAGAACCTCCTCCTCAGCCGGCTCACTGATCTGCGCGAGCGCTTTTTCAACAAAGCGACCCTCCAGTTTGTCTCCGGCACGAGTCGGTGCATCGTCGATGAGAGCGGCAGTGCCCGCGTGCCATTGCCTGCTCAGCCCGCGAAAGCGCGGGGACCAATCACGACGCTGTCTCGGAAAAGGTGAGTCGGCGAGAATGCCGTCGGTCTCGCGCACCCATTGATGAATCTCAGCGATGACACCTGCGGTTGCTTCCGGACCGGTCTCCGTCGAAAATGCTTCGCCGGGATGCGAGAGTTCGCTGTTCCAGAAACGATCGAAAGAAACGGAGGCCTCCGGCACGACCGGACCCACGGTGAGGACATCGAGATCGACGAAGTTATACTTCTGCCCGAGGCCGAAGTATTCGTTTCCAATATTCCGCCCGCCCATGAGAGCGAGCTGATTGTCGACAATAAACGCCTTGTTGTGCATGCGCCGGTTGAGCTGTCCAAAGCGGGCGAGGACTTCAAGTTTCGCGGGAATCCCGTTACCACGGACGAATTGCGGATTAAAAATCCGGATCTCCACATTGGGATGATGACAAAGCGCGGCGAGCTTGGACTCGTCTCCGGCGAAAAGGAGGTCATCGACAAGAATGCGAACACGCACCCCGCGCTCGGCGGCGGCAAGGACTCGCGAGAGCAAAAGGGTCCCGGCCTCGTCGGTGTACCAAAGGTAATACTGGATATCGATCGACTTGGTCGCATGATCGGTGAGAGCGAGCCGCCAGTTCATCGCTTCGTCCGCTTCAGGGATGAGGTGAAACCCGGATTGCCCTGAAGGAATCACGCTCTTGGAAGAGTGGGCAATTTGGGCAAGGACCCCGCTAGTCCCTGCAGACATCGCCGCCGATTCCACCCGCAAAGGATCGCGATCAATCGTTGAGCAACCCGACAGGATGATCGGGAGGATCAGGGAAAGAATTGAGAAACGATTCATCGGTCTGAGGATTCCCAGTATGTAGGCCTGTGGCGAAAGACGCAACCGCAGAGAACGACTTGATTCATGTCTCTTCAGATCATTTCTAACACGCAAAAAGACGCCACAAAAAAGGATCGCCATTCTCCCTCAATCGAGCAGAGTCACGTGCCCAATTTTACTTTTGTTATGATCAGGAAAACACAGATTCTCATCCTCGGATTGCTTTGCGCAGCCTTCACTCTTGACGCGGAGGAATTCCTCAAGTTCGAAGGCTCGGAAGGGCTTCCCGGCTCTGGCAAACACATCGTACTCATTTCAGGGGATGAGGAATATCGCACGGAGGAGTCCATGCCGATGTTGGCGAAGATTTTCAGCAAGCGCTTCGGGTATGAAACCACGGTGCTCTTTGCGATCAATCCCGACGGCGGGTTCGTCGACAACCAGTATCAGAAAAACATTCCCGGCATGAGCGAGATCACGACTGCGGATCTCGTCATCATCGGGACACGCTTTCGGGACTTGCCGGAAGAGCAGCTCCAGCCGCTCGCGGACCACTTGAACAAAGGAAAGTCGATCATCGGCATTCGCACAGCAACGCACGCCTTCAAAACGAAGAACAAGACCGGCGGGATCGATTGGAACAACTTCGGACGCGACATTCTCGGAGAGAACTGGGTCAGCCACTACGGAAAGCACAAGGTCCAGGGCGCGCGCTCCATCATTCATGAGAAAAACTGGAGACATCAGGTGCTGCGTGGCGTCGAAACGATCTTCGCGGAATCAGACGTCTATGGAGTGAAAGAGGAAAACGTGAACGACGAGAATGCGACAATTCTTCTCAACGCCGTCGTCACTCACTCGCTCGATCCTTCATCTCCGACCGTGCCGGGATTGGTTCCTCAGCCGGTCGCCTGGGTGAAGAAATACAAGACGCCTGAAGGCCTCCGCGAGGGTCGCTCGTTCTGCACGACCTTTGGGTCATCCTGCGATTTCGACGATGAGAACCTGCGCCGCCTCCTCATCAATGCCGCGTTTTTTCTAACGAACGTGGACGTTCCTGAGAAAACAGACGTGAGCTACATCGATCCTTTCGAAGCGAGCGGCTACACGAATCATCGCACGTCGGATTACTACAAAGAGCTCAACCTGAAACCGGCGGATTACGACTACGGCAGCTCCCCCGAAACCGGCCCGTCGCTTGAAGAATTGATCAAACAGGGCAATGAGAACGCCGGACCTCCTCCTTCAACAAACGCGGCCGCTGGCCTTCCCGGTCCTGCAATCAAGTCAACGGTGACGACCGTCGAGATGCAGCGCGAAAGCGGGGAACGTCCCGTCTTCAATCAGCCAAGTCCCGCAACGGCACCTGAAGAAATTCCCGGCCTGCCGCTCGCTCCCGAAAAGGGCGAAACGATCGTCTTCATCGGAAACAGCCTCGCCGAGCGCATGGAACACTTCGGTTATTTCGAAACACTTCTCCACGAGCAGTTTCCCGAAAAAGAGATCACTTTTCGCAACATGGGCTTTCCCGGTCACACGCCGGCGTTTCGCCCTGAGGCCGGTCAGCCGAATCCCTGGGCCTTTCCCGGTGGAGAAAAATTCCGCCCCGAGATCAACGAACACTTCGGGAAGGGTCACTATCCAACACCGGATGAGTGGCTCACGATCATCGAAGCCGACACGATTGTAGCCTTCTTCGGTTTCAACGAATCTTTCAACGCCATAGCGGCCGTCGAAAGATTCGTTGAAAATTTCAAAGCAGAGCTCGGCGCCTTCGTCGACCATACTCTCTCTCGCTCCTACAGCGGAAACGAGAATCCGCCGCGTCTCGTCCTCGTGACGCCCGTCGCGATGGAGCAGCTGCCGCAGTTTCACCTTCCAGACGCAGGCGAACGCAACGAACTTCTCGCGCTCTATGCTGAAGCTGTCACCGCGGTCGCGAAAGAAAAGGGCGTCCCCTCTATCGACCTCTACTCACCCACGAGTGACAAATTCAAAGAAGACGGAGACTCCGGCCTCACGATCAACGGAGTGCACCTCTCCGGCGAAGGCTACAAGACGATTGCTCCGATTCTCATCAAAGAACTCTTCGGAAAAGAGGCCAAAGTCGATGCCGATGGTGGCCTTCTTCGCGAGGCGATCTACGACAAGTCCTGGTTCTGGAGAAACGACTACCGCATGCTCAACGGCGTCCACGCCTACGGCGGACGCTGGGCACCCTACGGCAACTTCAACTACCCGGAAGAGATCGAGAAGATTCGTCAGATGACCGTCCTCCGTGATCAGAACATCTGGGCAATCGCGCAGGGCAAGTCCGAGTCACTCGAGGTCGATGATTCCAATACCCGCCCGCTCAGCCAGGTCGAAACAAACTACCAGGTCAGTGAAAAGAACGGCTCTCCTGATTTCCTCATGGAAAAAGAGGCGCTCGATAAGTTCACCCTGCCCGAAGGCTACGAAGTCTCCGTCTTTGCGACCGAGCAGGAGTTTCCGAATCTCGGTAATCCCGCTCAGATGCGTTTCGACAATGAAGGCAGGCTATGGGTGTCGACCGTGAAAAGCTATCCGCACTACAAGCCGGGTGGACCGATGCCAAACGACATGCTGCTCATCTACGAAGACACCGATGGTGACGGCCGCGCCGACAAAGAAACCGTTTTCGCTGACAAGCTGCACATTCCGATCGGATTCGATCTCGCTCCTGAAGGGGTCTACATCTCCGAGGAGCCCTACCTGACCTTGCACAAAGACACCGATGGTGATGGCAAGGCGGATACGAAAGAGTATCTCCTCGACGGATTCGATCCGCATGACACTCACCACGCAATCTCCGCTTTCGACACCGATCATGGCGGTGGCATCTTCATGTGTGAGGGACGTTTCCTTCACTCTCAGGTCGAGACTCCGTGGGGTCCGCAGCGCATGACCGACGGCGGCGCGTGGCGCTTCGATCCGAAGTCATGGAAAGTGGAGCGCGTCTTTCAGTCCGACGTTTCCAACCCCTGGGGCGTTGCGCACGACGACTACGGCCAGAGTTTTCTCAATGACGCCTCCGGTGGCAATCAGTATTGGATGCTCGGCTACTCGATGAAAGTGCCACACGCCTTTGAGATCCCGATGGTCTCTAAGTTCAACTACGAGCATCATACCCGCCCGAGTTCAGGATCGGAGTTTCTCTACTCAAGTCATTTCCCGGACGAGGTTCAGGGCGACTACCTCTACTGCAACACGATCGGATTCCTCGGCATCAAGCAATACAACACGGTCGAAGACGGCGTCGAAATCAAAGGCAAGCACCGCCAGGATCTCATTGTCTCATCGGACGGAAACTTCCGCCCTGCCGACCTTGAACTCGGACCTGACGGCAGCCTTTACTTCATCGACTGGCACAACACCCTCATCGGTCACATGCAGCACAGCGCGCGTGACCCACTGAGAAACAGCGACTTCGGACGGGTCTACCGGATCACTTATCCATCGAAACCACTCGTCGAAGCGCCAACGATCGCCGGTGCGGAAATCGCGACGCTTTTCGAGAACCTCAAGCTGCCCGAGATCAACGCCCGCAAGCGCTCGCACCGAGAGCTCCGCGCCCGGGAATCTGCTGACGTTATCGCTGCTGCGGAATCTTTTGCGGCAGAGAATGCTGATGACGAGCGCCTCGTTCTTGAATCCCTCTGGGCGACCTGGGGACATCAGCAACCGTCGACAGATTTGATCGAACAGTGCCTCGCCGCCGAAGACCACCGGGTGCGTTCCGGCGCCGTGCGCGTCGTTCGTCACTGTCTGCATCTCCTCGATGATCCCAAGACAATCTTGATGCAGGCAGCGGTCGACAGTCACCCACGGGTGAGACTGGAATCCCTCTCCGCTGCGACCTGGCTTGCAGGTGATGCCGGCGCCGAGATTCTCCTCACCGTCGCGACCCAGCCAACTGACAAGTGGATTCGCAACGCGCTGAACTCCGGCATTCTTCTCCTGAAGGAAGAAGTTGATTCCCTCTTCGCCGAAGGAACGATCAAGAAAGAGGACATCATCGATGACGCCGAGGTCCTCCTTGCCAGCAAACTAGAGGGTGCCACGAAGCCGAAAAACTACGTCACGAAAGAGGTTTGGGCCAAGGCGGACAAAGAGACCAAGCGGGTCCTCGATCTTGGTCTTCTCATTCTTCACGAAGAAGGCTCCTGCTCGACCTGCCACCTTGAAACAGGAATGGGCGTGGAGAACATTTATCCTCCCATTGCCGGAGCGAAATGGGTCACGGGCGACAAAGAGCGACTCATCAAGCTCGTCCTCCACGGGCTCTGGGGAGAGATCGAAGTACTTGGGAAAACCTACTCTCCGGAGAAACGCGTCCCGCCAATGACTGCGGTCGGAGCGATGTTCAACGACGCCGAAGTCGCCGCGGTTTTGAGCTATGTCAGGAACTCCTGGGGCAACGAGGCTTCAATGGTCACGCCAGAAGAAGTGAAAGCAGTCCGCGCCGCGACAAAGGATCAGACCCAGTTTTACTCTCCGGAGCAGTTGCTCAAAGATCACCCGATGGAGGAGTGATAGGACTCCCTTAGCCGAACAAATCCACGAGGGGCTGCCCTTTGTCCGCTAGGGTAAAGGGTCGCATGCTCGGGGAGAAGACGACTTCGTCGAGCGGCAGGCCAAGCGCGTATCCGATCGTCGCATTGAGATCCGGCACCTTCACCGTGTCAGTGATCGCCTTCGATGCCGTCTCATCGGTTTCACCGAGGACTTGGCCGCCTTTAATTCCGCCACCTGCGATCACGCAGCTGAAAGAAGCCGGGTGGTGATCGCGGCCTTCGTTGACGTTGATTTCGGGAGTGCGGCCAAACTCGGTTGCCAAAACGACAAGAGTGTCCTCGAGCATGCCTTTGCTCTCGAGATCGCTGAGGAGAGTCGAGACCGCGGCATCGAGCGTCTTCGCCTGATCAGGAACCCTGACGAAGTTCGCGTTGTGCGTGTCCCAACCACCAAAGGTGACTTCGGCATAGCGCACGCCGTTTTCGAGAAGACGACGGGCGAGGAGACATCCCTGACCAAAAGCATTCTTACCATAGCGCTCGCGAAGATTTTCTTTCTCCAGTGAGAGATCGAAAGCAGCAAGGTCTTCGCTCTTCATGAGCTTGATCGCGTCCTCATACATGTCGGTGTAGGCGCGGACGTTCTTCTGGTCATAGCGCTCGACAAAAGGGGCATCGAGCTTTGCGGCGAGCTCACGGTGGAACTGAAAGCGCTCGCCGGAAATCCCGGGACGCATCTTCACATCCGTGAGGCCGCCTTCAGGATCGCGGATCGCGAGAGGGGAGAGACGACTTTCCATGAAGCCGGCACCGGGGTGCCGCGAGTCCGTTCCAATGAGAATGTTTGGCGGAATATCAGAGTCGGTGTCGCCTTTGAGGCGAGTCATCCAGGCTCCCATCGCCGGGTGGATGATCGAACTGCGCAAGGTGTAGCTCGTCCGCATGAAATACTCACCCTGACGGTGCGCTCCCTGCGTCGAAGACATCGAACGAATCACCGCGAGCTTGTCGGCCTGCTTCGCAAGCTTTGGAATGTGGTTCGCGAAGAAGACGTCGTCGACGCTCGTTTTAATCTGCTTTGACTGGCCCATGACATCGACATTTTTCTTTGGATCGAAGGTGTCGAGGTGAGACATCCCACCGTTCATGTAAAGGTAAATGACGCGCTTCGCAGTCGCTTCCTGCTTCAGCGAAGAAGCGCCGGCACCGGCTCCAAGAACCCCGGGGGGCATCGCAGAGAGGGCGCTCACGCCGAGGAACGATTTCGCCGCGTTGTTAACGAAGCGGCGGCGGGTCATGTCAGAATCCATTTTCATGAGAACAAAGAGGGTTGGGTCCACGATTGAACCCTGTTAGGTCAAAAGGGGTTACTGGATAAAGAGAAACTGGCGGGTGTTCAGGATCGTCCAGACAATGCCCTGAACGGATCCAGCTTCGGGATCGGACTCCCACGCTTCGCGAAAGATCGCGACCTCCTGTGGAGTCGGCTTACGGGAGAGCATCGCCATGTAAATCGTGTCGAGGCGCTCGCGGAAGGTTTCGCCTTTCATGGAGCGGGAGAGGACTGAGAAACGATGGCCAATCGTCGCAATCGAATTGCCGTTGAGGAGAGCGAGCGCCTGAGTGATCGCCGCTTCGTCAGTGGAGTTCTCGACGAGCTCACGATCACTCTGGCCGAAGACGCCGAGGAAGTGTCCGGGAGGTGCCGGCGATTGAACATCCGAAGCACGGACGAGACGAGCAACCATCGGCCGCCACTTGCGGTCATACTCACGGCGGAGATCACCTTGTTCGGGGATGCCCCAGTTCTTGAGCTGATTGGCTTTCTGCTTCTCCTCACGCTTAAGGATCGCTTTCTGTTCGTCCTGGAACATTGCGTCGATGATTGGCTTCACGATTCCGGTTCCGTCACCGGCCTCAGTCCCGAGAATGTCAGACATGCCGTCGTTGAAGGATCTGTCTCCGTCATCGAGAACGAAAGAAGCGAGATCATTCAGGAAAGGGTCGTTCTTTTCGACATTCGCTGCCAATTCGACTTGTCGCTCAACACCACCAAGATAGACGACCTCCTCGACACGCTTCGCGAGCTTGGCCCGAAGCTTATTCGCATCGAGTCGGGCTGTCTTGATCGCCTCCTCATCGCCGCTTTCCTGAGCGGCCGCCATTTTCGCAGTCGCCGCCTCGATTTCAGAGGTGAGACCTTTCTGAATCTTGACGACTTCGATGACATCTCTTGCGTAGCGTTTCGGGCTTTTCCCATACACGGCTTCGCCGATCAGCTGCACGGTGGCGAGGCGCTTTTCATATTCGAGCTTCCGGCGTTCGCTCGGAATGTCGGGTGAGGGGACCGCCAGGGTTACGAGTGAGTCCCAGATCTGCTCGGCGCTCATGCGGCGAAGGATAGGGCCCTCGAAGTAATAAGGTGCGCCAGGGGTATGCTCCTCGAGGGAGGCTTCGCGGCGGTAGGCATCCGTTTTGAAGACGATCGTCAAGTAAGCCTGCAGATCGAAGTCGAGGTCGATCATGAGCTTTTCGAGATAAGCCATCAGCTCAGGATTCGGCCCGGTGATTCCTTCTTTGATGTCATCGACCGGCTCGATCATAGCAAGGCCAAAGGCTTCCTTCCAGAGACGGTTCGCGATGACCTTAGCAAAACGCGGATTGTCCGGCGAGGTCAGCCATTTCCCGAAAGCTTCAGGAAGAGTGGTGCCCTCGCTAATGACGGCATCGGGGCCCATGAAGGTCCGTGGCTCGACGATGCTGCGGGGCTTCGCGTCATCGTACTGGTAGTCATGAGGGAGCCGAAGCTCACGTTGCTCTTCATGGAAGACGTTGTTGAATCGGATCGGGAAGAGGATCTCGCTGTCGCCTTTTCTGAGATCAGCTCTCTCGGTGAACTTCGCAGGAACCGTCTTCACGACTTCTTTCAACGCTGCAGCAGACTCCCTTGAATTCGGATTCCGGTTGCTCGTCACCATCTGATTGGTGAACGCGGCGAGATGGTAGTAATCCATCTGCGTTGTCTCATCGAAGGGGTGATCGTGGCACTGAGCACAGACGATCTGAGCTCCCATGAAAATCTGGGTGGTGATCGCGAGATTATCGAGCGGCATGCCGTAGTCGCGAAGGTAGTAGCCGATCGCCGGATTCTCCCAGCTGCTGCCACTCGCCGTGACGAGGTCGTAAACCATTTCGTCGTAGGGCCGGTTCTCGCGCAGACCTTCTTTGATCCACATCTCGTAGCCCATCCCCGGTGCGATGCTCTGCCCGCCGGCAGTGAGGCGGCTCTTGATCCGCAGGAGGTCCGCAAAGTAGTTGTAGAAATGGCTCACATAGCCTTCGGAACCGATCAGTTCATCGACAAGCTTTGGGATCTTTTCAGCGTCCTTCGACTGGATGAATGATGCTGCTTCAGCCTGCGTCGGAATACGTCCGATGATGTCGAGATACAAACGGCGCACCATGACCTCATCGCCCGCGAGAGGATTCGGCTTGAGATCATTCTCAGCGAGACCGGTTTTGATGAGACGATCTATCTTCGCGGTAGGAGAAACTTTTGCTGACTCCGCGAGCACTTGCGTGGAAAGAGCGGCGAAGGCACAAAGGGAAAGAGTCTGGAGTATTTTCATCATTCGAAAATGGGAACAGTAATGGTTACGATTCATGAAACCCCGCTACAATGAGGGGTTTTAACCATGATCGTGCTATCCAGCTTCGAAAGGCTTAGACCACTCAGTGGTCCCGAAGTTCAGCAAAAATCAGTCTTCCTGCGCTGGTTTGGACCGCTCCACCGACGATCACGGCCTGAGTCGTGCCCATGAGTTTTTTGCCGTGATTGACGACGATCATGGTTCCGTCAGGAAGGTAGCCTACGGCCTGATGATCGTCTTTGCCGCTTTTCACCAACTCCAGCTCGACCTCGTCGCCGGGGGAAACGATGGGGCGCAGAGCGAGAGCTAACTCGTTGAGGTTCAGGACAGATATCCCTTTGAGCCGTGCCACTTTGCCGAGGTTGGAATCGTTCGTGAGAATCCGGCCGTTGAGCTCGTCGGCGAGTTCGACCATCTTCGAATCACCGGAAAGACCGGAGGCATAGTTGTCGTCGTTGATGATGACATCGATCCCGTCGGTCGATTGCATCCGGTTGAGACAGTCGAGACCGCGTTTGCCACGGCTGCGTTTCGTCTCGTCGGCCGAGTCAGCCATTTTCTGGAGTTCGTCGAGGACGAAGCGGGGCACGACGATCGCTCCGCCGAGAAAGCCGGCCTCACAGATGCCATGGACGCGACCGTCAATGATGACGTTGGTGTCGAGGATGGTGGGGAGATCCTGAAGTGAGTCCTGACGAAACCGTACGTAGGGAATGAGGAGCGAGAACTCTTCGCGCTTGCTCCGCAGCGCGAGCATGACGCCAAGGAAACCGAACCCGAGGAAGATTGCGAGATTGAAGATGTTTCCGGCGAGCTCGAACTGCTGCACCCAGCCGGCCTCAAAAAAGCCGATCCGGGTCACAAGCCAGGCACAGAGAAATCCGATGAGGAGTCCGAAGGTGCCGTGGGAAAAGGATCGGATCGTGACCCCGCGCAGCATGACATCGAGGACGATCATGAACGAGGCGAAGCCGAGGCCGATAATCGCCCCGGTCCATCCTGCAAACCACCAGTCTTCGCGTGCCTCGCCCAGCGCTACCGAAACTCCGATGAAACTCCCCAGGAGAAGGAAGAACATTCGGATGACATTCAGGAGAGCACCTTGATTCAGTTGCATGCGGCGGCGGGGAAAAAGTTAATATACCATCACTGCGGATGTTTCGCGACGATCTGTTTTCAGCGCCGTCCGTGCCCGGCAACCCACTTCCCGCGTCTCAGAAAATCGCAGAGGGGCAGACCTGCTGCTTTCGCGGCGGAGGCGACTTCCTTTGTCTGCGAAGTGAGAAACCCTGAGATGACGATTTCGCCATCGGCGGCGAGCCCGGTGGGGAATGACGGAAGCAGGGTCACGAGGAGCGAGCTGAAGAGATTCGCGGCAAGAACGTCGAATTTACCGAGCTTGCCTGACTCGAGCATCGGAATGACATCCCCGGCGATGAACTCAATCCGGTCGGCAACGCCGTGTCGCTCCGCATTCTGCTTCGCATAGCGGAGCGCCATTTCGTCGATCTCGACAGCGATGACTTCGGTGGCGCCCAGTTTCGCCGCGGCAACGGCAAGAATTCCGCTGCCACAGCCCAGATCGAGGATGCGCCAGGGTTTGCCGGCCCGCTCTTTGGAAAGATCGACGAGAAAGCGGAGGCAGCCTGCTGTGGTCGGGTGGCCTCCGGTTCCGAAAGCGAGCTGGGGTGGGAAGCTGAGGAGGATTCGATCAGGGTATTTCTCGCGCAGGCTCTCGAGAACGGCGTCGTCCGCCGACTCGGTCACGAGGAGTGAATCCCTGATTTTCAGGAGCGAATTGGCTCCAGCTTCCGCCGAAGGCTGCCAGTCGCCGGGTCGGACTTCAGCGACGCCTCCGCCAAATTCAGCCCGGAGAAGGTCGGCTTGCTCGCGGGTCGTCAGAAAGCTGGAGAGTTGCCAGCGTTTGCGTTTCACCTGTTTCTCGGCGGAGAAAGCAACGTCGTGCATGAGAAGTTTTGTTTCCCATGCTTCGAGGTCTTCTTCGTCGACCGACTTTGACCAGCGATACAGTGTTTCCAAGCGGCAAGCTCCAGTTTTGCTTGAAAGAAAAATTGGAGCGGGTGATGAGATTCGAACTCACGACATCAACCTTGGCAAGGTTGCGCTCTACCCCTGAGCTACACCCGCAATCGCTACCGTGGTAGCGCGGACGGGAAATTTGGATGGAATCGATGATATTTCAAGGCAAATTTTTTAAAATACAGTGGCGGTCGAATTGCACGGGGCGTATCGATGGCGACCGGATCGCAAAGAACCCCTGACCAGATGAAAACTTTCGGAAACAAGCTCGACGAAATCCTCGCTGACAAACAGCTCGAGGTGGAGAAACTCCTGCCCCTCTCGGACAAGCTTCAGTTCGCGGCGCAGGCGCGGGAGGATTTCCGCTCGTTTGAGACGGCGCTTGGCGGGGCGTTGCGGGAGCAGACCGAAGATGAGGGATACGGAAAGAACATCCTCTCGGTCATTGCCGAGGTGAAGAAAGGTTCCCCGTCCGCCGGGACGATCGAGCCGAATTTTGATCCCGTCGCGATTGCGAAATCTTACGAGGAGGCGGGGGCGAACGCCTTGTCGATCCTGACGGATGAGAAATATTTTCAGGGGCATCTTTCGTTTCTCTCTCAGATTCGTGAGGCGGTGGATCTGCCGCTCCTGAGGAAAGATTTCATCATTCACGAAGTGCAGATTTTCGAAGCCGTCGTTGCGGGAGCGGACGCGATCCTGCTCATCGTCGGGGCGCTTGAGCAGGAGGAGCTAATGCACCTTCTTGAGGTGGCACAGAGTTACCAGCTCGATGTCCTCGTTGAGGTTCACGATCTTGAAGAAATGGAACGTGCCCTCGAGACCGATGCAAAAATCATCGGGGTGAACAACCGGAATCTGAAGACTTTCGAGGTCGATCTCACGACCACGGAAAGGCTCAGTGAGGAAGTGGGGCCGTATCACATTCTCGTGAGCGAGAGTGGAATTTACACGGGCGAGGACACCGAGCGCATCCAGTCCTGGGGCGCGGATTCGATTCTCGTCGGCGAAGCGCTGATGCGGGCACCGAATCGCGCCGCGAAGATGGCCGAGCTGAAGGGACTTCCGCTGGTGTAGGGGTTACTCCGCGAGGAGATTGATGCCGCGACTTTCGAAAAAGTCGGCCATCGTTTCCCACGATGTATTCACGAGATTGAACCACTGAATTTCCTTGCGGTCGGCGGAGACGCGGAAATGACCAACCATGGGGGCCACATCGGGATCGAAGCCGGAGTCGGGGGCATGGAATTCGCGGATCCCCACTCCCGTCCAGGCGGGATCGTCCTCGTCTATTTCGACTCCGAGGGAGACGCCTTTCGGCATTGAGTCGCTCAGTTTGATGTACCAGCGCTGGTTTGTGATCCAGGCTTCGAGGGGCTCGCGCGGCGGCATGGATTGCCCCACCCCGTTTCCTCTGAGTTGAAACCCCTCATCAATGGGGATGACCGTGGCTGGTCGCACGTCGACATTTTCACCGCCGTCATAGGTGAAGACATTGACTTCAAAACTTCCATCGAGATTTTGATCAATGAATTTTGAAATCCAGGTGCCGATGTATTCTTCCCCTTCGGTCCAGACGAATTTTCCAGAGCCTTTCGGGGTTTCGAGAAGAGCCGCGGAACGGCTCTGGTAGAAGCGTCCCTGTCGCCATTCGAGAACGCGGAACCAGGTCGGCGAGACATCGCTCTGCGGCTCGGGGGTGACGAGTTCGATCTTTCCATCGTCATCGATGTCGGCGGCCATTTGCGGCATGCTCACTCCGAAGTGCCATTCGCCGAAGATCATGGGATGAGTGTCGTCTTTTAATTCGGGGCCCTCCCAAATCGTTGCACCTGCGGAATCGGTGACCGCGAGCCGGTAAAAGGTGCCGGTGGCTTCATCCTGCGCGAAAGGCCGCCACGAAATGATTTCAGCCTCACCGTCTTGATCGAGATCGATCACGAACTGACCGCCGTCCTCACCGGAGCCTGCCGTGGCGGAAAGAAAAATGGCGACCAGCGGACTAAAAACCGGAATCCTCATGCCTGAATTTACGGCGGCGAAATGGGCGCAACTCGCCGCGACTTGCCGACAAATTCGCACCTATTGTCATGACGCGAAGCGGGAAATTGATGATACCCTTGCCCATGATTTGTTCCCGCCTTCAGAGAGGCGAAAGGCTTGTGTGGGCAGCCCTCGCGGTGGCTGTTTTTTTCCCGTTGTCGTTAGAGGCGCAGGAGAATATGCAGCCGCTTCAGCTCACGGCGGGGAGCGCGATGGCGGTGCGGTTGGATCAGCGCATCGTGACTTACTCGAAGAATATCGACGAAAAGCGTCCCGTCGCGAGCACGCAGAAACTGCTCACGGCCCTGCTCATCGCCGAGGCGGGCGGGCTTGAGGAACGGGTCGCGGTGAAACGAACTGACGGGCAGGTTCCGCCGAGAAATCTCTGGATTACCGAGGGCAGCTCTTACAAGCGGGGCACCCTCCTCGAAATGATGCTGATGCGCAGCTTCAACGATGTCACGAAATGCCTCGCGCGTGATCATGCCGGGAGTCAGGAGAAGTTCACCAAACTCATGAATCAGCGGGCAGTGGAGTTAGGGATGGAGAATTCTTCGTTTCGGAACGCCCATGGCCTCACCGCCGAGGGGCAGTTTTCCACGGCTCGTGACATGATGAAGCTTGCGGTCGCGGCCTATGACCATCCGGAGATTCGGCGCCTTGTCAGGATCAAAGAATCGACGTTCACCTATCAGGGTGCGAAGACAATTCCGGTGGAGAACAGCAACGAATTATTGCTCCGTTATTCTCCCTGTGTCGGCATGAAAACCGGCTACACTGAAGCGGCGGGCCGTTGCCTCGTCGCGGCGGCAGAGGAGAACGGAAAGACTGTCATCGCCGTGATCCTCGGCAGCACGATGGAGGAAGTCTGGAATGATGCTGAGAAGCTGATCCGGTTTTCGCTTTAAAACTGAGGGGGAGAAAACGGGAGCAAATCAGTCAGCGCAGCGTTATTTTTACCTCGCATGTCACTCAGTCAAAAAGCTCCTGTTTTTGTTGAACTCGACGACGGGATTCCGCTCCGGATTCGCCCCCTCATGGAGGAGGACGGCGACCGAATTAAGGATGCCTACGAACGCCTTTCAGAAGAGAGTCGGCTCAATCGGTTCTGGGAAAAACGTGAGCATTTATCCGAACAGCGCGTCAGAGATTTAAGCCGGACCGATGATTGGGACCACTTCGCGTGGATTGCACTTCATGAAAGCGATGATCAGTTCCCCGGCTATGGCGGGGCCTCGTGCTGGCGCGATTCAGAAAACCCGGAGCGGGCGGAAATCAGCTTCACGGTTGCTGATGAAATGCAGCGAAAGGGCATCGGCACCCTGCTCTTGTCGATCCTCTGGTTTGAAGCCTGGGATCGGGGAATTCGTGAATTTTACGGAATCGCCCGCCGTGAAAATCAGGCCCTGGTAGAGTGGTTTGTTTCCCTCGGCGCGGAAGTGATCCCCGGCTCACGGCATGTCGAAGTGAGCTTGAAGCTCCAGTCACCCGACGACTTCGTGAACCGGATTCAATTCGGTTTGGAATTCAGCTCCCGTCGCATCATCCTGGCCGAGTGGATGCAGGTTTGGCTCGCGATGACTGACACCGGAAGCTTTGGAGAAGAGCCATAAATTTTGCTCGTTCAATGGCTGTTTCCACCGTCCCAATTCCTGAGGTGAAGCGTTTTTTGTGAGATCGACTCCGATAGATTTTAATAAAACTAATTATGGAAATTGTGATATGTTCAATTAGAGCGTTTATTAGGCTCGCTCGTAGCTTGAAATTGGTAGCGGTTTTCCTCCTGCCTTTTTTCGGGTCACATCGTGTATGGAAACGAAAGAACAGATTGTTATTCTTGGGGCCGGTCCGGCGGGACTGGCAGCTGCCTATCGATTGGCGAAGGCTGGAAAGTGTCCTCTTGTCCTAGAGTATTCCTCCCACGCAGGGGGACTAATGCGGGGAATTCGCCGCGGTGGCTTTTCGGTCGATCTTGGTCGGAAAGAGATCTACGAGCGCATCGATGAGGTTACCGCTTTGTGGGAAGAGGTGCTCAAAGAGGATTTTATTCCCTATTCTCATCGCGTGGGCCTACTCTTTGGAGGACGCATCATTGAGTATTCAAAATCATTCCGTGGTCCCCTTCGTGGAATCCCTCTAAAATCTCTCGGTTGTTCACTGATAGACTTCTGGATAGCAAGGCTTCGGGCAATTGGTGCCGGTTCGCCTGCCAACTATGAGGAACGTTGGCATCGAACTTGGGGCCCAAAATTGACGCGCATGCTCGCACAGGGATTCAGCGAGAAATTTTATGGCGTTCTTTGGAAAGATCGGCCGATCAATTTTGATTTACGAAAGTCGGATGAGATCACGATCTCTTCGGGTTTCTTTGATGGCTTCAGGTCGATTCTCAGGAAGGCGATGGGAAAAAGCGAGGCGGAGAAAGCATGGCGTCACCCGCGATTCGGAACACAGGAGATGGTCGATGGACTTGTCGAGGCAATTATTGAGAACGGTGGAACGTTCCGCTTCAATACCGAAGTGCAGCGGCTTGAACAGGAAAATGGGAGAATCGTTGCCGTAGAAGTAACCGAAGGGCACAAGTCCGAACGAATCACTGCGAGCAGGGTCATCAGCGCCGTTCCCATAATGGTTCTTTCTTCGCTACTCGGAGGTGATCGCGTCGCGATTCGTCAAATAGATCGCAATGAGGGACGGCAAACAGCGTTGCTTTATCTTTTCCTCGATCAGCCCAGCGGTTTGGATCATGCCTGGATAAACGTTTCCTGTCCGAGTTTGAAAATTGGAAGAATTACCAATTATGAAGCATTCGGGGGAGACATGGTCCCTCGTGGAAAAGGGTGCCTCGCGGTCACCATTTTCATTCACCCGGGAAATGAATTGATTCACGAAACGGACGACTCAATGGAAAATCTGATCATTTCCGAACTGTCGTCGTCCGGACTTCTCAATGAAGCTTCAATCGACGATCGTCTTTTGATTCGTATTCCCGGAGCAGAAGCCTCGAACGAATTTCAAACCTGGGAGGCTGATGCGATTGTAGAGCTGCGGAATAAATTTGATCAGTTTCCGAACCTGTATGAGGTGAATCGCGCGGGCATTGATATCGCTCTTTTCGCCGGGTTGACTGCAGCGCAAGCAATTCTTGATCGAAGCCGCCAGCGGTTTGACCGTGAGGCAGTCCCTGAAAGAGTGCCCAAAATACTGCCCGCAATTCCTTAGTAAGCCTCGACCATCGCCCCGTCGATGAGCACATTCTGCCCCGTGAGGTAGGCATTAGCCTCCGAGCACAAAAAAGCGACGATCCGCCCGAAGTCGGCAGGTTCGCCGTATTTCCCGAGCGGAATCGATGCCTGTGAGCGGGATCGCTGTTCGTCGTAGCTAATCCCAGCTTTTTCCGCCCAGATCGTGTCGAGTTGCTCGATGCGGTCCGTGTCGATGCGCCCGGGACCGACCGTGTTCACGAGGATGCCCTCGCCGCCCAACTCACGGGCGAGTGATTTGCCGAGGCCAACGAGTCCGGCTCGAAAGACATTCGAAAGAAGGAGTCCGTCGATGGCCTGCTTCGTCGAGACCGAGGTGTTGTTGACGATTCGCCCCCCGCCCCCGGCTTTGAGGTGCGGGAGAGCGGCGCGGATCGTTCTGACATAGCCCAGCATCGTGAGTTCGAAAGCGGATTGCCAGGCGGCGTCATCAAATTGTTCGAAGCCTCCCGCGGGCGGGCCGCCAGTGTTGTTGAAGAGTGCCCAGATTCCGCCGCATTGTTCGACGGTGGCGGCGACGGCAGTTTCGACATCGTCTGCTTTCGTGAGGTCGCCGACGGTGAAAAAGGGACGGTTTCCGGTCTCGGCCTCAATCAAGTCGGCGGTCGCGACGAGTTTGTCCCCCGAGCGGGCGAAGAGCATCACCTTGGATCCTTCACGAGCCAGCTCCATGGCCACTCCCCGACC
>CAZOUP010000039.1:0-38562 GCA_964583035.1 uncultured Akkermansia sp. | reverse complement strand
CGCCATGGGAACGGCGGCGGCTCAGTTTGAGGGGAATCCGAGCCTTCGTTTCCCTGTCGTCGGCGTGACCGGAACGAACGGGAAGACGACGACCACCTTTCTCATTCATCATCTCTTTGAGACTATTTTGCGCCGCGCCGGATTGATTGGGACGATTCATTACTCCACCGGTGGGGAACTTGAAGTGTCTCCTCACACGACTCCTGAGTCTCCCGATCTCCAGCGTCTTCTCGGCGAGATGGTGGCGAACGATTGTCGTGGTGTTGCCATGGAGGTCTCCTCTCACGGCTTGTCGCAGGGACGGGTCAAAGGAGTCGCCTTTGATGTCGGTGTTTTCACCAACCTGACTCAGGATCATCTCGACTACCACGGGACGATGGATAATTACTACGCGGCAAAGCGTCGTCTCTTCGAGCAGATGGACACGGAGTCTGCGAAGGAAGGGGTCGCGATCATTAACACGGATGACACCTTTGGTGAGCGCCTCACTAAAGAGCCGCTTACGCGGATTAAGAAATACTCGTTCGGTCGGGGAGCCGGGGCAGATTTTCAGGCGTCGGATATTCGATCGGATTTCGATGGGACCCGCTTTAAGTTGTCTTTCCGTGAGCGCAGTTTTCTCGTCCGCATTCCGCTGATCGGCTCGTTCAATGTTTACAACGCACTCGCGGCGATTGCCTCTGGCTACGCGGTTGGGCTTAACCTTCGCGAGATGGTTGCAACCATGGCGAGTTCGCCACAGGTGCCGGGTCGTCTCGAGGCCATCGGTAATCGTCAGATTAACTATCGTGTTTTCGTAGACTACGCGCACACGCCTGATGCACTTGTTAGTGTTCTTGACACGCTGCAGGGACTTCAGCCTAACAGAATCATCACAGTCTTTGGGTGCGGGGGCGACCGGGATGTCCTCAAGCGCCCTCTCATGGCCCGTGCTGCCGAGCAGGGTGGGGATTACTGCATTCTGACTTCTGACAATCCGAGGACTGAAGATCCCGAGGTCATTGTCGAGGGTGCGAGAAATGGATTCCGTGATCAGAATCACGAGGTGGTTCTCGACCGGGCCGAAGCAATCACCCGGGCGATCGACATGGCCGGGGAGCGCGACATCGTCCTCATCGCCGGGAAAGGTCATGAAACTTACCAGGAGATCAACGGGGTCCGCTACGAATTTGACGATCGCAGCGTTGCGGCAAGCCGGATCAATCGGAAAGCGGAAAGGGGCGGGCAATGAATCCTCTCACGTTGAAGCAGATTGCCGACTGGTCGGGAGGCGCGCTCATTCAGGGCACTCCTGCTTCTGTGGTGAGTTCAGTGTCGACGGATAGCCGTTCCGTCGGAGCGGAGGATCTCTTCATTGCTCTCAAAGGTGAGCGTTTCGATGCTCATGAGTTCATCGAGCAAGTCGGTGAGCAGGGCGCTGCGGCGATTCTCGCGAGTTCATTGCCGGCGGCGACTGAGTCTTTTTCAGGTGGAATCATTCATCTTCGAGACACGCTTAAGGGGCTGCAAAACCTCGCGAGGGGCTATCGCAACTCGCTTTCCGGGATCCGTGTCGTGGGATTGACGGGGAGCAACGGAAAGACCTCGACGAAAGATTTTCTAGGGGGAGTGCTTTCCTCCGCCTTCACGGTGAGCAAGACGAAGGGGAATCTCAATAATCACATCGGTGTTCCTCTCACGGTTCTCTCGAGCGACAACTCGCATCAGTATGGCGTTTGGGAAATGGGAATGAATCACCCCGGCGAGATTGAAGTGCTTGCCGAGATCGCCCGTCCTGACATTGCCGTGGTCACGAATATCGGCACCGCTCATATCGAGAACATGGGAACGCGGGAGGCTATCGCAGAGGAGAAGTCTCAGTTGCCTCTCGCGGTGAGTGCTGACGGCTATTGTGTGATGCCACGCGATGATGATTTTTTTGAATTCGTTGCCGAGCGCGTTCTTGGAGAAATGATCTCGGTTGGATTCGAGTGCGGAGATGTCCGCGCGGCATCCCTCCGGGTCGATGATTCCGGACGGGTCCATTTTGATCTTGTTTCCGAATTTGCCGACGCGACACCGATCAGTCTCCCCGTGAGAGGGCGGCACATGGTTTCCAATGCGCTCCTCGCTGCGGCGGTGGGATTGAAGGAAGGGCTCACTCCGGCTCAGATTGCGGGAGGACTCTCCTCAGTGACGCTCACTGGCGGTCGGCTCGAAGAGAAAAAAGTCGGGGGCTTTTCGATTCTTGACGATTCCTACAACGCCAATCCGGACTCGATGGAAGCGGCTCTTCTCACCTTGCAGGAAGCGGCCCTGAAGGGGCGCCGTGTCGCTGTGTTAGGCTACATGGGGGAGCTCGGACACATTGAAGAAGAGGCTCACCTCGCACTCGGTGAAAAAGCTGCTGCTCTCGGGGTGGACCTTCTCATCACTGTGGGTGAAAAGGCTTCCCGGATCAACACTCGCGCTCAAAGCATTGGCGTGAACCTCAATTTCCCCACTCACGCTGAGGCGGCCGGATATCTGAAAGGCGAGCTGACTTCGGAGGATCTCGTCCTCGTGAAGGGGAGTCGTGGTGCCACCATGGAGAAGGTGATCGAAGGATTACAGTAAAGAATTTTTGTCATGTTATACTTTTTACATCAACTAAAAGATTCGGCAGATGCCCTTGAGATTCTGAACGTGTTTCAGTATCAGACTTTTCGCGCGGCGGGTGCTTGTCTCACGGCTTTCCTTCTCTGTGTTCTTCTCGGAAACAAAGTGATTCTCAAGCTGATTTCGTTGAAGCTCGGTCAGCCGATCCGGACGAAGGAAGAAGTGCATCAGCTTGCTGAGCTTCATGGTGGAAAATCTGGCACTCCGACAATGGGCGGTATTCTCATCGTGGGTGCCGTTCTCATCTCCACTCTTCTCTGGGCCCGGATTTCGAACCCGTTTATTCAGACGCTTGTCTTCGTGACTCTTACGACCGGTGCTCTCGGTTTCGTCGATGACTACCTCAAGGTGGCGAAGAAAAACTCAGTCGGCGTCAGGGGGAAAGTGAAGTTGCTCGTGCAGTTTGCGGTTTCATTTCTCGCGGTCGGCTATCTCTACCAGCATCCTGAGACAGGAGATTACATTCGGCAGCTCTACCTTCCGTCATTGAAGTATCCCATCATCGAAGACATGGGGATCCTGACATTCCTTCTCCTGCCGCTGGTCATTGTCGGTTGTTCCAATGCGGTCAACCTCACTGACGGTCTCGACGGGCTCGCGACAGGTTGCACGATCACGACCGCGCTTGCTTATGCGATTTTAACCTACGTGGCCGGTCACCAGATTGTGGCAGAGGAGTATCTCTTTGTTCCCTACAACAAGTATGCGGGTGAAGTCGCAATCTTCTGTGCCGCCCTCGTCGGTGCCGCGCTCGGCTTCCTATGGTTTAACTGCTATCCCGCGAAAGTCTTCATGGGTGACACCGGCTCGCTCGCGATTGGCGGAATGCTCGGCATGGTTGCGATTTGCTGCAAGCAGGAACTGCTTCTCATTATCGTCGGCTTCGTTTTTGTGATGGAGGCCATGTCCGTGATTCTGCAGGTCGCGAGCTTCAAGCTGACCGGAAAGCGAATCTTCAAAATGTCTCCGATTCACCATCACTTCGAGCTGATGGGGTGGGAGGAAAGCAAAGTGATTAACCGTTTTTGGATCATCTCTATCATCGCTGCGATGATCGGATTGATGACCCTGAAGCTTCGATAGAAATGAATTTAGCAGGAAAAAGTATGGCTGTGTTAGGTGCAGGGGGGAGCGGTCTTGCTGCTGTTTCGCTGGCACTGCATGGTGGTGCTTCAGTGACTGCTTTTGACTCAGGTAATCCTGAGAAGCTTCTCCCTGCGGTCGGGAAGTTTGCCGCGAAAGGCGTGACGTTGATTTGCGGAGAGGCGGCCCTCGCTCCGTCCGGGCGTTTCGACCTCGCGGTCATCAGTCCGGGGATTGATGCCGGAACCCCGATTGGGAAGGTTTTTGAAGCTGCGGCGGAGGAGTTGATTGGCGAGATCGAATTCGCGAATCGTCTCAGCAATATTCCGGTCATCGCGATCACGGGGACGAATGGGAAAACGACAACGACAGCACTGATCGATTTCATGCTTCGTGGTGTCGGACTCAAGAGCATCGCTGCCGGGAATATCGGAAAAGCCTATAGTGAGGTCGTCCTCGAAGGAGAGCCGCTCGACTGGGTTGTTCTTGAGGTCAGCTCCTTTCAGTTGGAAACGGTTGTGGATTTTTCTCCCCGAATCGCGGTGTGGATGAATTTTGCACCGGACCACATGGACCGTTACAAGACGCTTGAAGATTATCGGGCAGCCAAGCTCCGCCTTTTTGAGCGGGTGAATGACGAGACTCTCGTCATCTCAAAATTTGAAGAGGGATTCGAGTTTCCGCTGCAGTCGACATTCAGTGCTTTTGCGGAAGAGGCTGCTCTGGGTTTCGAAGATGGAATGATCGTGGATCGTTCCTCCGGTCGAACTTTTGATTTTCACTCCGGGAACCTTCATGGAAAGCATAATGCCGAAAATGTCATGGTCGCCCTCGCGGTCGCTGATCAACTCGGTCTTTCCTGGGAGCAGGTCCGGGAGAGCATCAATGCGTTTGAGGCACCGGCTCATCGGTGTGAGAAAATTGCGATGATTGGTGGAGTCACTTTCATCAACGATTCGAAATCGACAAACCTGCACGCTCTCGAAAGTGCTCTCGCCGGTGAAGAAAAGCCGGTCGTTCTTATTGTCGGAGGTAAAGAGAAGGGGCTCGATTTTTCATCCTTGAACGAACTCGTTTCGGGTCGTGTCAGGGCGGCGATCTGCATCGGTGAGATCGCTGGAAATATTTCAAAGGACTGGGCTGACTTCACGGTCTGCGATACTGCGGTCAGTGTCGAGGAGGCGGTCGCCAAATCTCTCACTCTCGCCGAAACTGGCGAAGTCGTTCTTTTTTCACCCGGCACTTCGAGCTTCGACATGTTTCGCGGCTACGAGGAGCGGGGCGATGTCTTTCGCAAAGCGGTCACCGACCGGATGACGGCCTAACGGATCAACAACCAACAACAACAAGGATGAGCAACCAAAGAAGAAATCGTAGAACGACCAAGGGGCCCCGCTACACCGCGATGGGCAAAGCCAAAGCACGCACGCGTCTTGCCGCGAACGTGACTGAAGAACACGAGTGGTATCTTGATACCCCCGACATTCGCCTCACGCGAATTTTCACGATCGTGCTTCTCCTCCACGCCGTCGCATTCGGCGGTATTCTTGCCTTTAAGATGGTCGATAAGGCATCTGCAAACACCGCGATCACCATTTCATCAGCCCGTCCCAGCTATGAGTCGGCCGTCCAGGACAAGAAGGAACTCGCCGCCGCCGCGCCCGCTGCCGCAGCACCAGCTGAAGATAAAGCCCGTGTCCGCCCGCCGGCGCCGCTTCGTCGTGATCAGGCCAATGAGAATCAATACAAGGTTCAGGCCGGAGACACGCTCCCTGAAATCGCCGCTTCTCTAAAGATCGCCCCGGCGGCGCTCCGGACCGCGAACTCTATCATTTCGGACAACGAGCTCTATCCAGGCCGCTGGTTGAAGATTCCGACCCCTGCAGAAATCGCGGCGCAGTCAGCACCGGCCGCGTCCGGGACGGTGGCTCAGCCAAAGCCTGCCGCCGCTCCGCAAGGAGCCATTGCCGCACCGGCGCAGACTTCCGTTTACGAAGTTCGTTCCGGCGACACGGCCTGGGGAATTGCCCAGAAGCTTGGCGTGTCCTATCACGATCTCATGAAGGTCAACGGGGTCGATAAGCCGGAGACGCTTCAGATCGGTCAGAAGCTTCGTGTTCCCTGAGCACGTCGAAGTCTCTTTCGTTTTCTCTCCTTATTTTACCGTTTCCACCCATGCACCGCAAAAGCCTTCCTCTCCTTCTCGGTTCTGTGACCTTCCTTATCATCATCGGTTTTGTGATGCTGTTCAGCACCTGTTTGTTCAGTGCGCACGCCGATGCGGCGGATGGTTACAAAGAAGCAAAGCGTCAGGCGGTGTGGTTGTTCATCGGGCTGGGAGTTTGCTGGTGGGCGGCGACGACGGATTATCGATTTTGGAAACGAAATCATTGGCTCATCTTCGGTGGCGTGTGTTTTCTACTCGTTCTTTGCTTCGTTCCCTACGTCGGAATGGAGATCAACGGCGAGCGCCGCTGGATCGGGATCCGTCCGTTTCAGATTCAGCCTTCAGAACTTGGAAAGATCGCGGTCGTCATCAGTCTCGCTTACTGGTTCTCGCGTCATCCTGACGGGGGGAATCACTTTCTTCGTGGCTTCGTGTATCCGCTCGCGATCGTCGGGTTACCTCTTCTGCTCATCCTTTTTGAGGTGGATATCGGCACGACGGCGGTTCTTTCCGGAACCACCTTCCTCGTTCTTTTTATCGCGGGGACTCATTGGAAATACCTCACCGGCCTCGCCGTGACTGGGGTTGTCGGATTCATTGGCATGATGAGTTATGCTCCCGACCGGATGCAGCGCATCATGGCCTTCCTCGACCTCGAAGCGCATCGGCATGGAGCCGGTTTCCAGCAATGGATTTCACTCATGGCGCTGGGTTCAGGTGGCGTCACCGGCCGTGGCGTCGGCGAGGGCCGACTCAAAATGCTCTACATGCCCTTCGCCCATACCGACTTTATCTTTCCGATGATCGGTGAGGAAATGGGGCTCATCGTCACGCTTCTCGTCGTCCTCGCTTTCATCACCCTCGTCGTTGCCGGATTTGTGATCGCCTTTCATGCGCCGGACCGCTTCGGCTCCCTCGTCGCCGTCGGACTCGTGAGTTTCATTGGCGTCCAGGCTTTCCTCAACATCGGGGTAGCGACGTCCATGCTTCCGAACACCGGCCTGACGCTTCCTTTCGTCAGCTACGGCGGTTCTTCGCTCGTGATTGGACTCCTCGCCGTGGGGATTCTCATCAACATCTACCGACAGGGGAATGAAGGTGAAGCCGGGAACGGTGCCCTCGTGCGAAGGCAGCGGATTACTCCGCGGGTGTGAGGGCGCAGTTTCGCTGAAAGAGCGGCAATCTGTTTTACAGGCTTTTTCAATTAGTTTTAGACCCAGTATTGTGCCGATAAAACGCTCAGCAGGTTCTTGATTCGCCGTCTCAGCGTGTCGATGCTTCCGTATGATTTCGGAAGATCTCAAAACTCGAATAGACGAATTGTCTGAGCAGGAACGTCACGATTTGTCCGTTTACTTGACCAAACTGCGGTTAGAGAATGACCCGGAATATTGGAATACAATTCGCAAGAGAGTAGCCGACAAGGACTCGGGGCGTCTGATTAGCGTGGACGAGCTTTAATGGCTGTTCCCCGTAAATAGTCAGTCAGTGAAGTTTTAGAGGGCGCGCAGGATCTAGCGCACTGCGCCGTTGCTTAGTCTCTAACGCTCGAAAATTGCGAGGTAGCCAAGAATAAAGAGTCCGCAGCCAACCGTCGCCCCGAACAACATGAACCGTGCGCGCGCATCGTCTGAAATTTCCCGCCTCAGGAGACGACAGGCGAAAGTCGTGAAGACAGACGAGATACAAATGGCACCAAAAGCCATTCCCACAAGTCCAGCTAGGTAGATCACGGCCCTACCTCCTGCGCACTCGGCAATTTAACAGATCGGTTTCGGCTTCTCATCACGCCTGATGTTTACCCGCTAAGATCGCGCCCTGCAACCCTCAAAACCGCCGTTACTGAGACAGTTGAAGTGAGACAGGTCTTGTCGGAATCGCCTGAAACCCTTACGAAAACGTGGAGCATAGCGGATTTGAACCGCTGACCCCCTGCATGCCATGCAGGTGCTCTACCAACTGAGCTAATGCCCCGTTTTCGATTGTCGGAACGACTCAGTCGTTTCGGCAGGGCCGGATGGTAATTTGAGATTGGCGGCGAGGCAACTGGAAATTATTCAGGATTCCAGGCTCCAGGTCAGTTCAATGCCAAGGCCGGAGGGAAGCGGCGTCACGGGGCCCTCTGCGGTTTCACGAGTCGACGTGGTCGAGGGCCGTTTTGTCATCGTGAAAGTTTCTTCCGAGGCATCGAATCCATAAAACGCCGGACCGTTTGTGCTCAGGAATCGGGTGAAGGCCGCGATTCCCCCGTCTGACTCCAGATTGGCTCCCGCCTCTTCGAAGGCCATTGCATAAAGCTGCGGGGCGCATCCGCCGGTGTAGCAGCCGGCGGCGCATCCGCATTCGGTCATTTTGTCGGTGTGAGGAGCGCTGTCGGTCCCGGCGAAAAATTTGTCCTGCCCCGGCTCGGTGACGGCGGCTCGCAGCGCGGCGCGGTCTCGTTGAAACTTGACGAGGGGAAGACAATAGAGGTGATATTTCAGCCCCTGCACGAGATGCCCCACGGTGTAGAGGAGGTGTTGGGGGGTGATCGTCGCCCCCACATGTGGAGGTGCTTCGGAGACAAGGCGGGCGGCTGCCTCGGTCGTGATGTGTTCGCAGACGATCTTGAGCTTCGGGTGCGCCGCGAGGAGTTTCGGCATGCGGTTGAAGTAAAAATAGGACTCAGCAGTTTGGGCGAGATCGAAGTAATCCGGCCCGCTCAAAGCATGTTGCTCTCCATGAATGCAGAGGGTGACCTCGTGGTTCTCCATCGCGTGGAGGACATCGCTGCCGATCCATTCCTCCATGGGAACGCCGTGTTCGGAATTCGTCGTCCCGTGGGGAGGGTAATATTTCGCCGCCTGGAGAAGTCCTGAAGTCGCTCCCTCGACGATCATGGTCGGGGTCGTGTCACGAGTCAGATAAAGCGGCGTGATGAGTTGATCGAAGGCATCGGCCCCGGCGGCGAGGAGATCGTCGCGGTAGGATTCGATCGACCAGGCTGTCTCCGTCTTTGGCCCTTTGATCGCTGAGACCGGCGGCTTCGTGTTTGGCATCGCGAGGGCTCCGGCACATCCCATCGCGAGGTGGTCGGCGATGTAATGCTTCACATTCTCTCCCTGTCGGAAGTGGGTGTGGAGGTCATACCATTTCGGAAGCGTCAAAGTCGTCGGCATGAGGACACGATTAACCGAAAGGGCGGGGGATCAAGTTGGAGTTCATCCGTTCCACAATCGATTTCAGGCCGTCTTGACTTCGTGGAATAAAAGGTATAATTTTTATACCGATGCGATTTGAGTTTGATCCAGAGAAGAACCGGTTAAACCAGGGGAAACACGAAATAAGCTTTGAAGAAGCGCAGGAAATTTGGAGTGACGAGGAGGCGATTCAGGTCCCGGCGATGAGTGAGACTGAGGATCGATTTGCCATCTTCGGAGAGGCTCGTTCGAAGATCTGGTCTGCGTTTTTCACTTACCGCGGCGAGGCGGTTCGAATCATCTCAGTAAGGCGAGCCAGAAAGGCAGAAGTTGAATTATATGAAAGCGGAAAAACTCGATGAAATTTTTGATCATGGTGAGGAAGACATTCTTCCCTACCTCGATTTGAGCAAAGCGGTGCGTCCAGGCTTAAAAGCAAAGCGAGTGAATGTCGATTTTCCATCATGGATGATCGAGCGTCTTGATCGAGAAGCGGAGCGACTTGGAGTACCGAGACAGTCGCTGATCAAGATTTGGATTGGTGAAAGGCTTTCGACCGGGCGCTCTGCGAAGACGAAAGAGGAAGCGGTGTGATAATTCCATCCCGTCCCTTGTGGCGCGGCGATCGGGAGCGAAAGCGGGAAGGTGGTTCCGTTTCTCTTCTTCTTACTCCTCATCTTCTTCTTACTCTCCATCTGACGGCCGAGAGTAAGAAGAGGATTAAGAGGGAGATGAGGTGGCTTCAAAGGTGCGATCCTGTAGCAGATGTCTCGACGGATAGTGGAAATTTCCGTAGTCTTTTCGATGAAGGACAATTTTCCCCATGAATTCACCCCGTTTCATCGCCTTCGTTTTCGGCGTTCTTTTCCTCGCATCCAACTGCATCGCTGAGCCGTCGGAGGAGGAGTTGCTTGAGGCTCTTGGGAGAAATCCTTCGGATCCATGGGCGCTCTACAACCTTGGTTTGGAACGTTATCTCGATCAGAAGTATTTCGAAGCGATCGAGTTGCTCGGCAAACTTGTCGAGCTGGAACCTGATGACTGGGAAGCTCGGGAGAAGCTAATCCAGGCGTTGTCGGGTGCCGGTCAGGATCAGCGGGTCGCTGAAGAGGTTGCGGTGCTTCGGCAGGATTGGAGTTCAGGGGAGCATGAGAAACTGGTCGAGCGGGGGTTTTTCATCCGCGATCAGTTCGAGGCCGAAGGCTTCCGTATTTTCGCCTTCGAGTACTTTGAGCTGGCGGGCGAAAGGGCGCTCGTTTGGAAATTTTTTTTGAAACAGGACGGTCAAAATTCTGACCGTTGGATTTCACTGGGTTCTTACGAGAGCACGAACGAAATTATGCGGGGGAATGGAGATATCGCTGCCGGGGAGCGTGCCTACCACCTCGACGGGTATTGGGAAAATGGGAGTCATGCGACCTATCATTTTTTCCGCGAGAGGCCGGAGTATGCTGCGATCCGGGAAATGGTGGAGAATATTTTGAATGACAGTCTTCGTCCGTTTTCCAGCACCGTCCCGGTTGCGCCGGATAAAGAGTCTGAATCAGAATAGACTTCCAGGGACGGAGGTAGAATCAAAGCGATGCGTTTCAACAGGGTTAGGTCATTGACTTAACCCTGTTTACTTTTCTTCTGCTGCTTCTCCAGCCAATCACTGTAATCAGGACGGGTTTTGAATTGGTCGAGGTATTCTTTGTATCCCTCGTCCTCATACCAAAAGCGGCGTTCGGGTTGGTTGGGGGCGACGATGCCTTCGGGGTAGTCTTTCCCGGCGTCGGAGGTTTCGACGGAGGTGTTCCAGTCGGTCCAGGTTGCGATCATGCGCTTTGCGATGTCGGGCTTGGTCTCGATGAGATTGGTGGTTTCGGCAGGGTCTTCGATGAGGTCGTAGAGTTCGAAGGCACCGTTTTGAGAGAGGAGCTTGTATTGTTTTTCAATGAGGACGCCGCGCTTGTCGTGACGGAAGGGCAGGGGGGCGGCTCGCTCGATGTCCTGCCCGTCGATGACGTCGAGAATACTCTGGCCATCCTGAGGTTGGAGGCGAGCTTCATCGGGCAGGCCGACGATCTCGGCGATGGTCGGGAAGATATCGACGGTGCCGGCGGGGAAATCGGTGACGCGTCCTTCGGTGATGCGGGCGGGCCATTCGATGATCCCGGGGACGCGGAGGCCACCTTCATACATCGTGTTTTTGGCGCCGCGCAATCCTCCCATGGTGTCGGGGCCGTAGCCGTTGAGTCCGCCATTGTCGCTGCAATACCAGATGAGGGTGTTGTCGGCGATTCCGAGTTCGCGCAGGGTCTTGCGAAGGGTTCCGATGCTGCGATCCATCGCGAGAATTTCCCCATACTGATGTTGGGTCTGCTCGGGAAGATGGGCAAAGGGAGCGCGGTCTTCGTCGGAGGCGACCATGGGATCGTGCGGGCTTCCGTACCAGATCACGGTGAAGGTGGACTGTGTAGCAGCTTTCTCCCCGATGAATTTCAGGGCTTCGGCGACGGCGACTTCGGAGGAGTCACCTTTGAAATCTTCAAATTCACCCATTCGTCCGAGGAGGGGATCCATGTCGAAGTAATTCGTCGCGGTGAGCCAATGATCGAAGCCGAAGGCTCCGGGGGAATGGGTGTCCTCTCCGAGCACGGGAACGCCGGGGCCGCGGAGTCCGTTGAGATGCCATTTTCCAAAGTGCGCGGTCGCGTAGCCGGCCTCCTGCAGGGCCTCAGCGATCGTTTTTTCCTGAAGGCGAAGAGGAAAGCCGTGGTTGTAGACTCCGGTGCGATCATTGGAGCGGCCGGTAAGAACGGTGGCGCGGCTTGGAGAGCAGTTTGAGGCACCGGCGTAGAAGCGGTCAAAGCGCAGGCTGCATGCGGCCATCTCATCGAAGTTCGGTGTCTTGAGATCAGGATGGCCCATGTAACTCATCTGTCCCCATCCCTGATCGTCGGCCATGACGAGAACGATATGAGGCGTGTCGGCGGAATAGCTGAGCGAAAGAGTGAGGGCGAGGACGAGGACGAGGACGAGGACGGGAAAAAGCGCTTTCATGGGTCTTGTCAGAAGGTCCGGGAAGTGATACATCGCGGTAATGAAACGAACGATTCTTTTTTCCAGCGCAATAGTGGCTCTTTTTTCCCTGACATCCTGCGAGAAGCCGGAAGCACCGGCCGAGACAGAAGCCGCTGCTCCTGAAACCACGGAAGCTCCTGCTGCCGAAGCGGAGTGGACGGAGCTCAGCCTTGCGGATTTCCGCAATTACAAAGCAGAGACCGTGAATGAGAAGTGGGTCGAAAAAGACGGGGTCATTACGCTGACTGAGAAGGGTGGCGGCGACATCATCACCAAGGAGCAGTATGGCGCTTTTGAATTCACCTTTGATTACAACATTTCTGTCGGCGGAAACAGCGGACTCATGTTTCACGTTCTCGAAACCGAGGACAAGCCATGGCAGACCGGCCCTGAGATGCAGATCCAGGACAATGAGGCGGGGAAAGATCCTCAGAAGGCAGGTTGGCTTTACCAGCTTTACGAAGCTGAAGTCGACACGACGAACCCTCCGGGTGAGTGGAACACGGTGCGGGTCGTGATCACCCCTGAAAAGTGCGAGCACTACATGAACGGCGCGAAGTATGTGGAATACGTGAAGGGCTCAGAAGAGTGGGACGCAAAAGTAGCGGCCAGTAAGTTTTCGAAATTCGCGAACTTCGGCAAGCCAACAAAGGGCCACATCAACCTTCAGGACCACGGGAATGTGGTTTCGTTCCGCAATATCAAGGTCAAGTCGCTGGACTGATCGTTCAGAGAAGCTCCCGAATGAGACGCCCTTCGCTTAGCGGCAGGGGCCGTCCGATCGGAGTGATAAGTTCAGATTCGTAGTCGATCCCGAGCGAGCTCAGGATGGTGGCATGAACATCATCCACTTTGATTTTTCGGGCGGGATCGGTCTTTTCGCCGGACGGGTCGGTCTCGCCAATGGCAAGTCCTCCGCGGAGACCTCCGCCTCCCAGCAAAACGCTAAACCCGTGGGGCCAGTGGTCACGCCCTTCGGTGACGTTGAGTTTTGGCGTGCGACCGAATTCTGTGCCGACGAGGATGATGGTGTCATCATAGAGATCGCGATCCTTAAGTCCGCGAATGAGCGATGAGAGCGCGGGGTCGAGGATCCCGTTCAGCTTCAGGTGCGCTTCGTGATTATTGATGTGAGTGTCCCAGCCGTTCAGGGTCACCTCGACGCAGCGGACTCCCGCCTGAACAAGATCAAGCGCCGCGAGGCAGCCCCGCCCAAAGGGAGTATCTCCGTAGGCGTCGCGCTCCGCAGCGGGGCGATCACTGACGTTAAAAGCGGCGAGCTGCTCGGAACTCATCATCGACTGGGCGTTACGGATCGAGGCCTGGTGTAGGGTCCGTTTGCCTTCGAGATCGGCAATTCGGCCCCCGGCGAAAGACTCCTCGAGGACATGCAACGACTCGTAGCGGTGTTCATCGCGTTTTTGATCGACCCATGAACTCAGGTCCGCGACCTGACGAATCGGGTCGCCAATCTGGAAGGCATCGAATCGTGCGCCGAGATACCCTCCGCGGGCAGGAAACACGGAGGGAAGAATCGAAATGTGAGTTGGAATATCGAGCGGCTTGCCTCCGGTGATGGGAACGGGAAGCTCGTGCGACATGACGGCTCCGATCGATGGATGAATGATTCCGGGGAACGGGCGAAAGCCGGTCTTGGTGTGGTAGATGGCGCGGGCATGGTCGCCCTCGTCGCCGGTGACAGATCGCAGGACGGTGAAGTCGTTTGCAAGCTCGGCAGTCCGGTCGAGTCCGGTGCCGAATTCGATCCCTTTCACCGCTGTTTTGATCGAGGTGCTTCCGTGAGAAATTTTACTGCCCGGATGCGGATCAAAGGTTTCGAGCTGACTCGCTCCGCCCTGCATCCAGAGCACGATGACCGACTTGGGTCGGCTCCGGGATTTTTCCGCTCCGATTGCGAGTTGCCGGGAAAGGGGAGTAAGCCAGCTCAAGCCGGCAAGGCCTGCCCCGCGAAGCAGGGTTCTCCGCGAGAGGTGTTCAGCTTTTCCGCAGGTGCCGGGCGGGGAGAAGGACGTGTTCATCGATTCCATGAAAATTCGGTCGTGTTGATCAGGGCCCAGAAAACATCGGCCATCGCGCGATCTTTTCCTTTTTTCTTAAATTCCGAAAGCCGGGCGATGAAGTGCTCGCGCTCACGTTCGTTTGGGAGTCGTGTCAGGGTCGCGAGAAAAGCAGCGTTCAGAGCCTCTTCATCTGAGGGGGAGTAATTGGCGAGACGCGTCGTACTGTTCATGATCGGATTTGGTCCGGTTCGTTCCGCGACGAGTTTTCCGTTCATGAGGAGGAGTCGCTGGGGGATCGTTCCCGCCTCTTCGGCGAATTCGTTTTCACCCTGGTCGCCATAACGTTTCACGAAATCCTGCGTCTCGCCGAAGCGACGCAGTTTGGTGATGACATGCACGTCTTGATCGAGGGCCCGGAGAGACGACGCTTGAATGACGCTCCCGGCGACCTGTTCGGACCTCAGCGGCGTGATCGGAAAGGCAGCCCAGGCCTCCTCCTGTGCTTGCGTCACGGGAGCGGTCGGATCAGCGGAACGACTGTCGCGGCGATAAGGTTCGCTCGCGGCGATCATGCGGATCAAGGCCTGGTAGTTGTGATTTTCTGCGATGAAGAAATCGGTGAGCTCCTCCATCCCGGCGGGGAAGGGGCCGTCGAGCGGAATCTCATCGACCGGGCTGTGCAGGGGACGACCGGCGAGCAAGGCCCAGGTGCGGTTCACGACGGCTCTCGCGAAGGTGCGATTTTCGTGATGCGTGATCCAGTGAGCGAGGCGCGAACGGCGGTTTCCGGATTCGGGCAAAAGATCTGCCTGAAAGGGGACGGACGCTTCCACCACTTCCGGATCGACTTGTCCGAGGTAGGCAACCTCGTAATCTTTTTCCCGCGATTCGCGAACGCCGGTGATGTTAATGTCCGCCTGAGCGTAGAAGGCCGCCAGTTCGTGAAAGTGACTTTGCTTCCAGTAATCGCCGAACTTGTCGTCGTGGCACTCCATGCAATCGAGGCTGATCCCGAGAAAGGCGCGGGAAGTTCTCGCGGCGAGTTTCACTTCGTCGGGTCCTTTATTGTCGCCGTCTTGAATCACGGTGGCGGTGATGAAATTCGCTTCGGGGTTGGTGGTCCAGACGCCATCAGAGGCAATGAGGTCGCGGACCATGGCATCGTAAGGGCGATTCGTCGCGAGTTCCTCCGCGAGCCAGTTCACGAGGCGGCGGCGTCGATAGACCAGAAATGGCCCCGGCCCGACACCGACAAAGGCACGGGTAAGGCGCTCGGCAAAGTAGTGATGATAGCGCGGGTCGGCGAAAAGGTGATCGAGCCAGGACTGAACGGGGTCGGCCCCTTCCGGAAGGGTATCGAATCGGCGGAGTTCCTCCAGCGACGGAGTCGCGCCGGTGAGGGCGAGGGAGAGACGGCGAATGATGGTGAGAGGATCAGCCTCGGGGGTGGGGATGACTTCCTTTGCGGCCCAGTCTTTCCGAAAAGCCGCACTGACGATCTCGATCTTGCCGACCGCTTCGTCGGGAATTTTCCGCCCCGTGAGAGGCTCAACCGGATTCGTTTTAAGGAGATGCGCCACTCCCGCCGTGAGGGAAATCACAAGGATGAGGAAGAGAATGATGGCACCGGGCAGCCTGAATCGAGGAGACTTCATCGTAGTTGTGAAGAAGAGACGGGATCTCCCCGGAAGCGGTTACAAATTTCACAAACGCGCGTTCCATGCCTACGGGCCGGCAGATGCGGCTTGAATTCGCTATGAATCCTTACGTGCCCGAAGAACCTCATTCCGGACCGAGATCAGCGTGTCCGGAAGATTCTCAGAGAGTGATTTTCGGATCAGAAATTGAGGGACGGGAAAGTCGGGCTTCAGGCTGAGTCGATAGATCAACAGCGTCTTCGCTTCAGATTCTTCGCCGACCTCGATGAAACGCCAGAAGCCGGCCATCTCTTTCAAATCGCCACTCTCCCGGGAGAAATTGATCACGGAAGGCGGGGTTGGCATGTGTTTGACGACATACTTAACTTTGTGAAAACCTACCTTAACTTGTTGCTCGATAAGGGAATAGCCTTCGTGCTCCTCCAGCAATTCTGAACTCAAGAGAGTCTTCAAATAATGCGGCGCTTTGTCCTGATCATTGACGATGTCCCATACCGGTATCACTGGCGAATCAATGAGGATTGCGGCCATCGCGGCATGATCGGAGTCCTTCGAATCGGATTTATCGGGTGACTCAATGATCACCACTTCCCCTGCCTTCAGCGACGCCCACTGGTCGGGCGATTTGATCCAGAAATCAGGTGTCGAAGATTCATCCGGATAGGCAGCCGAAAGAAAAATGAGAGAGACCAGGGAAACGAGGAGGGGGGTGCGAAACATCTCTGGTGGGGACATTACTCATTCCAAAGCTTCTGTCGAACTTAACTACCTGACAATTCTGACTAATTTTTGCGATTGCGCCGGAGAATGCTGCGGCTTGAACTTCGGACGAAATGCGGCTCTGTTTGGTCTCAGCATCGCCAGTTCTACGGCCTGACTGAGTGGATTTGCATGGGAAAAGAAAGATTGGATTTGGTGCTGCATCGTCGGGGGCTTTGCGATTCGCGGGAATTGGCAAAGCGGCTCATCCTTGCCGGTGAGGTGAGAGTGGAAGGCGTCGAGGGAAACTTGAAGCCGGGCCTGAAGATCGACGAAGAGGCGGAAATCGTTCTCAAGAGCAAGCCGAAGTTTGTCAGCCGCGGTGGACTCAAACTCGAAAAAGCGCTCGATGAATTTGAGATCGATGTGGAGGGGCTCGTCATCCTCGATGCGGGCGCTTCGACGGGGGGATTCACCGACTGTGCCCTCCAGCGGGGAGCAACCCGCGTCTACGCTTATGACGTCGGGAAGAATCAGCTCGCCTGGAAAATCCGGAGCGATGAAAGGGTTGTTTCGCGAGAAGGCATTAACATCCGACACATGACTCCTGAGGATATCCCTGAGTCGGTTGATCTTGCGGTCATCGATGTCTCTTTCATCTCCCTCACTTTGATTCTCGGTCCTGTTTTTTCGGTTTTAAAACGAGGCGGCTCAGTCGTCTGTTTGATCAAGCCCCAGTTCGAACTGAGACGTCAACAGATTGGAAAAGGGGGGATCGTTCGCGATTCGGAGCTTCACGAGGAAGCGGTCGAGAAAATTCGGGCCTTCGTGCTCAGCGATTTGGGAAAAAGCTGGCATGGCCTGACGCAGTCGCCTATCAGTGGAACCGACGGTAATATTGAATTTCTGGCATGGCTGAAGCACCCCGAGTAGGAATCATCGCCAATCCTTCGAAAGAAGGGGCTGGGGACCTGCTCCTCGACCTCATCGAGAGGTTCGGTGAGCACGATGTTCCGGTCTTTTTCGAAGAGGCAACAGCAGCGCTAATCGGGACGGTCGAGGGCGTGTCTTTTGAGCAATTGAGCGATCAAGTGGATCTCCTCGTCGTCCTCGGTGGCGACGGAACGATTCTCTGGGTCTTGCGTCAGTTGCAGGAAAAGGTCAAACCGATTGCGGCGATCAATACGGGGACGCTGGGATTCATGACCTGCGCGACGACCCAGGAAAGCGACCGCCTCGTCGAAGCAATCTCGACGGGGGCTTATGAGTCGAGCCATCGCGTCCTCATCCAGGGCGAGTTTGAGGTGGATGGCGAGGTTCAGGAGACCTTTTTCGCCCTGAACGAAATCCTGCTTTGTCGCGGTGTCGATGCCCGGGGCATTCATGTCGAAGCGCACATCAATGGAAAGTTTGCGAATCGATATTCAGGCGACGGTTTGATTCTTTCGACCCCTACAGGTTCGACCGCTTACTCCCTTTCAGCCGGGGGACCGCTTGTCGATCCGGATGCAGATGTGTTTATCATCACCCCGATTTGCCCGCATGCGCTCGCGAACCGACCGCTCGTCGTCGACGGACAAAGCCAGCTCGTTTTTAATGCGCCGGAGCAACGCGATGATCTTGCTTTGATGGTCGATGGAAATCTTGTCGCCTCGATTTCCAAACCGGCAAAAGTTCGCATGCGACGGGCGTCTTTTGAGTTGCCGCTCATCTCACTGCCGGGTCAGGATTTTTACCGGATTCTGAATCAGAAGCTGGGCTGGTCGGGGACGTCGATTTGAGCCGGTCGCGGGATTCGGAAACGGGTTAGGCAACCCATTCTACTTTGCCTTGAAGGAGGAATTACGCGTTCGGGGAAACTTCGACCGCCTCATGAGGGACGAGGACGGGAAATCCATCACGGATGGGATAGACGCGCGCGTTGTCCTCCGTGATCCAGCCGCCTTCGGGAAGATCGCAGTGAAGATCGGTAAGCCCCGACGCTTCCGCGAAACGGAGCTTCTGACCGGTGACGGGACATTGGAGGAGCGTCGCGACTTCAGGCGAAAGAGAATCGTTCATTTGTCTTTGGCTTTCTCCACTTTGTTTCGAATGTGGTTCAAGATTCCATCGTTTTAGTAAAGTGGCACCGTCGCATCAATCTCGATCGACCAGGCATTGATTCCACCCTGCACGTGAGAGGCGTTCTCAAAGCCTGCCGCGTTCAGGATTGCGAGAGCTTTCGCACTGCGGCCTCCGGCTTTGCAATGAATGATCGTCTCGGCGGTGGCGTCGAGCTCGCTGAGCCGTTCGGGCAGTTCTCCGAGCGGAATGACGATCGATCCCGGAAGCTTTGCGACCTCGATCTCGGCGTGTTCGCGAACGTCGAGAAGGACGAACGAATCTGGCTTTTCCATGCGGGCTTTCAGAGCGTGGACGTCTATTTCAATCAGGGCGGGGCGATCACTCATCTCACAGGTAAATTCGATATTTTTAAGTTCGGTCAGGGTAGGGGACTCTCCACAGATGACACACTCGGGATCTTTTCTCAATTTGATCTCACGAAAACGAAAGGCAAGCGCGTCAAAATGGACGAGGCGTCCGATAAGAGGTTCGCCAATTCCGAGGATAAGCTTGATCGCCTCGTTCGCCTGGAGGCAGCCGACGATCCCGGGGAGAACCCCGAGGACGCCTCCCTCGGCGCAGCTCGGGACCTCGCCCGGTTCCGGCGGATTCGGGAAAAGGCATCGATAGCACGGGCCGCCGCGGGAGGGGTCAAACACGGAAACCTGTCCCTCAAAGCGGAAGATTGATCCGTAGACGTTTGGCTTTCCCGTGAGGACCGCGAGGTCGTTGCTCAGATAGCGGGTCTCGAAGTTGTCGGTGCCGTCAATGATGAGATCGTAGGGGGCGGCAATCTCCCTGGCGTTCGACGCGTCGAGCCGCGTGTCGAAAGTCTTCACGGTGACCTCAGGGTTGATCTCAGAGAGACGGGCCGTCGCGGAGAGGATTTTCTTTTTCCCGACATCGGCAGTGTCATGAAGCAACTGGCGCTGCAGATTCGAGAAATCAACGGCATCGAAGTCGACGATGCCGATTTCCCCGATCCCGGCGGCGGCGAGATACATCGCGATCGGTGACCCCAGTCCTCCGGCGCCGATGCAGAGAACTTTAGCTGCCTTGAGCCTCTTTTGACCTTCGATGCCGACATCCGGTATCGTAAGGTGTCGGGCGTAGCGTTGCTTTTCGGGGACAGAGAGCTCGATCGCGTCGAGGCGCTCGGAGGGAATGACAGATTCCATGGGGAGGGGAGGAAAGAAAAAATAGACGGAAAGAGAACAAGAGTTCGCTCTATTTGGCAAATGAGACTTTGGTGTCGAGCCAGTCCTGCCAGGTCGGCTTGACCTTCACCCTCCTCATCTTCTCAACCAAACAAAATCTGTATGAAACAAAAATTCCTCCTCCAGGCTCTTGTTGCGTTCGTCGGAGCTGCCACGCTTGGATTCTCCCCTGCGGCTCAGGCTGATTCGAAGAAGTATCAAGACCTCCAGAAAAAACTCCTCATCGACAAGGGCGAAACCGATGCCCCCGGCGTGGGCAGCTATGCGCCTGCTCTCGAAAAAGTCATGCCAGCGGTCGTGACGATCTTTGCCTCGAAGTCGGTAAAAGTCGATCAGACCCGCAACACGCAGCAGGAGGAAATGCTGAAGCGTTTCTTCGACATTCCAGACGAGCTTCTCGAAGAATATCGCAACGAGGCTCCGGAACGACAGGAGCAGGGCCTTGGCTCCGGTGTCGTGATCTCGCCGGACGGTTACATTTTGACGAACAACCACGTCGTCGCCGATGCCGATGAGATCAAAGTGACGCTTCCGGAGAATCAAAAAGAATACAAAGCCGAGCTCATCGGCAGCGATCCCCGCACGGATGTGGCTCTCCTCAAGATTGATGCAAAAGATCTGAAGCAGATCACGATTGGCGACAGCTCGAAGCTCAGGATTGGAGACGTCGTTCTTGCGGTTGGAAACCCACTCACGCTGGAGCAGAGCGCTTCGATCGGTATCGTCAGTGCCCTCGGCCGAAATGAGCTGAATATCACTAATGGCGGCTATGAAAATTTCATCCAGACCGATGCGGCGATCAACCGCGGTAACTCCGGCGGCGCCCTCGTCGATGCGAGCGGTCGCCTCATCGGGATCAACACGGCGATTCAGTCAAACTTTTCCGGCGGCAATATCGGAATTGGTTTCGCGATTCCGGCGAACATGGCGCTCAACATCGTCGAGCGACTCATCCAGGGTGACGGAGTCGTAAAGCGTGGCTTCCTCGGAGTTTACCTCCGCGAACTCGATGAAAATTTCGCAAAAGCACTTGGACGCGACGAGCAGAATGGAGTTCTCGTGACGGAGGTGGGAAGCGAAACGCCTGCCGCTGAAGCGGGCATGAAGCCCGGTGATCTCATCGTTGCTTTCAACGGTGCTGACGTCAGTGACATGCAGCGACTCCGTCTCGACATCAGCAATAGCCCTCCCGGTGCTGCCGTGAAATTCGACGTCATCCGGAATGGCAAAGATAAGAATATCGAAGTCGTCCTCGGCGATCTTGAGGACGGAACGAAGAATCTCGCCGGAGCACCCGGACCAGGTGGCGGCGCGGCAAAGCCTCAGGAATTTGTCGAAGGCGTTCGCATCAAGGATCTCGATGATGAGACCCGCTCCGCGCTTCAGCTCGCTGACGATATCAAAGGTGTCGTTGTCGAAAGCGTTCAGGACAATGTCCCTGCTGCCGAGGCTGGTCTTCGTCCCGGAACAGTGATCACTCAGATCGACCAAAATGACATCACCAGCGTCGATGAGGCGTTCGAGATCGTGGAAGGTTTCAAGTCCGATGTCCTGCTCCTTCAGGTTTATGTTGCCGGTCGTCGTGACATCCTTGCGGTGCCACTGACTGAGTAAGAAATTTCATTCCCTACCCCTCAATGCCGTGAGCGATTCTGATCCTAGCTTCGGAATCAGCCGACTTGATCAAGAGTCAGTGGGCACTCACGGCTGGCAGGTCAGGTTTCAACGAAAAGGCGTCCGCTACGGGCGCTTTTTTTCGGATTCGGCCTGGGGCAGCCGCGAGACTGCCCTCATTCGTGCCCGGCAGTTTCGGGATCGTCTTCTTGCCCGGGCGGAACGGGCCGGGGAGAATCGGACGGCTTCGTCCCGCTCTCACACCGGTCCTGCGGCACGAAACCAATCCGGCGTCGTTGGAGTCACTCGCATCCTGCAACGGAGCGCGAATGGCACCGAATATTTCTTCTGGCAGGCAAGCTGGACTTCAGCGGAAGGGATCAGGAAAACGGTTCGCTATTCTGTCCTCAAGCACGGGGATGAAACGGCGTTTGAACTCGCCTGCATCGCGCGTCGCGAGGCGCTGCGATGAGGCCGTGTGCGATTAATCTCCCTCTTTAGGAATCTCGGCGAGCACTGAACTGAGGTAGGGGAATAGCTGCTTTTTCCGACTCACGACTCCTTTGAGAATGAAGAGATGGGAATCCTTTTTCGGATAGGAAATAAGCTGACGAATTTCCTGTGACGCCTCGATCAGAAGAAGGCTGTCGTTCAAGGTGATGTCCGTGATCATGAGACAGGCGAAGTCGAGGTTGTTTTCCTGAATCGTCGTCCGGAGTGTTTCCTGCAGTGCCTCCCGCGCCGGCCAAAAGTAATCGAACCCGATTTCTTCGACCTGAGAGATGCTGAGGCGGTAGCCGCTTTCGTCAAATTCTTTGCGGTCGGAATTCACGGCGTCGGTGAGATCGGCACTTCTCAAAACCGAGCCTGCCGAGAAGAAAAATTCTTTGAATTGATCGACATTGATGTTCGCAATTTCACTCGCCCATCGAAGAATTTCGCGGTCCTCGTCGGTCGTCGTCGGGGAGGTGAGATTCAGCGTGTCGGAAATGATTCCGGCACAGATGCAGAGCGCAATCCCTTTCTCAGGAGTGATTTGATAGGTTCGGAACGAGTCGCCGACGATGGTGCAGGTTGAGCCGACCGTTTTGTTGATGAACTGGACCGGCTCCTTCGTAACGAGGTTTCCGCTGAGGCGGTGGTGATCGATCACTTCAATAATCTGAGCATCTTCAGTCCCGCTGACGGCCTGGGAAAATTCATTATGATCGACGAGGACGAGTTTTGGCTTGTCCGGATTCACGAGGTCGGTGCGGGAAAAGACGCCGATGAGTTCTTTTGTCTCAGGCTCGCAAACGGGGAAGAGCGCCTGGCGCCGGACGTTTTTTATTTTGTCTTTGATCGCCTGAAGCCTCGCCTCCGGGGAAAAGGAAATAAACTCTTCAGAAACCGCATTCTGAATTGAGCGTGCTCCTCGGATGAGTTGAGTCGTCGAGGCGGTGTCCCGCTTTGTCACGAGGATCGCTGTTTTCGACTCTCTCGCTGCCGCCACGATCGCGCTGGAGGGCATGAATCCACTGGTGATGACGAGAGCTCGCACGCCCGCTTCGACGGCTTGAAGCTGAACACCAATCCGGTCACCGGTGATAATCAATAGTTCGTCTTTCGGAAGCTTGGCAATCCTGTCTGCCATCACAGGCTCGGAGGAGCCGGCGACCATCATGAGGAAATCCTGCTCGTCTTGACAGTGCTCGGTAAGATGCACTATCTCTGCATCGAGGATTCGAGCGATGCTTTCAGTTGAGGTGGTGACGCGGCGGGCGTCTTCGCCTTTTCCGGTCGAGGGAATGAGAAGCTCGAGCAGGTCCTGCAGGGCGAGCATTCCGATCAGCTTCCCGTTATCGTCCGCAACAGGGAGGCTTCGAAACCCGTGAGCCGTCATCTGGCGATAAGCTTCAATCACGGTGTCGGTGGCTTTCGCCATCGTGATATCGGAGCGGCAGATGTCATCCGCGCGCAGGTAAACATCGCTAATCAGCTTGGGCCGGGGGACACCCGCTTGTGAGAGCACCCACTCCGTTCTGCTGTTGGGCGGCCCGCAACAGGCTGCCTGTGCCGACGGGATGCGGGTTTGTTGCAGCAAGTCGGCATAGGCAATCGCCGAGCAGATCGCATCCGTATCCGGATTCTTATGCCCCATGACCCAGGTGGGTCTCTCGGTTACCGTGCCATTCTCAGTTTTTTCACTCACCCGCCTATGTTCGATCAGAAAAAGCGACTTTCGACTGAAATCTTCCCCGATCGCCATGGCTGATACAAGCCTCGCCGGTATAGACTCAAGAGGGTTAGGTCAGTGACCTGACAGGGTTGAGTCTCAGCCTCAGCGCTTGGGGGTCACTTTTTTCTCCCAGTCGGAGAGTTTGGCCTTCAGGGTGTCGAGGGTTTTGGCGTGCTTTTCCTCGGCGAAAAGGCTTTTCGCCTCGCCCGGGTCTGACTTCAGGTGAAAGAGCCATTCCTCGGTTTCCCCGCCTTCGACTTTGTAAAGGTATTTCCAGTCCCCGTGTCGAACCGCCTTCCAGGTTTTGTCATCGCGCCGGGACCGCCAGAAGAGCGTGCGGGGGTAGTCCTTGCCGCCGGTCCTCGCATGTTCGATGAGGTCGTCTCCGTCGAGGGCGAGGCCCTGCGGGAGTTTCGCTCCGGCGGCATTGAGAAAGCTGCCGGTGAGGTCCATGAGGGTGCCGACCTGTTCACTCACCGTTCCGGGCTTGAGCACTCCCGGCCATTTCGCGATGAGGGGGACACGAATGCCGCCATCGAAAAGGGTTCCCTTATAATCCCTCCAGGGGGAGTTCAGGCCGGGTTTCATCGCCCCGTGGTCGCTTGTGAAAACGATGAGCGTGTTTTTCGTCATCCCGTGTTCCTCAAGCGCGTCGACGACGGCACCGACAGAAGCGTCGAGGTTCTTCATCATTTCGATATAGGTTTCGCGTGTTCCGAGCGTCCACTCCTCTTCTGAGGGCAGGCCTCCGTCGTCGTCATCCGGTCCTTGAAAGGGGAAGTGAGGCGCGGCATGGGGGAGATAGAGGAAGAAAGGCTTCCCCGGTGTTGCCGCCTGTTTCTCGATGAACGCGAGGGCGTCGTCCCGAATCAGGTCCGTGGTGTAGCCCTCGCGGGTGATCGGCTTGGTTCCCGAAAGGTAGGCGTCGATCTCCGAAAGTTCGCGGTGCCGGAAATAATCGACGTTGCCGCCGAGGAAGCCGACGAATTCGTCGAAGCCCTGTTCGAGAGGGGAAAACTTGGGCTCATAGCCGAGATGCCATTTCCCGAAAATCGCAGTGGAGTAGCCTGCGTTTTTCAAGGCGGGGGCCAAAACAGCATACTCGGCAGGGAGGCCGAGATCGTTTTCTGCCGCGAGGCGAATCGCGTCATCGTAGCGGCCGACGTTGCCGGTCCCGATCGCACACTCGAGTCCGCCGACGCGTTGAGGGTATCGACCGGTGAGGTAGGAAACCCGTGACGGAGTACACTCGGGACCCATCGCGTAGGCGTTCGTGAATTTCACCCCACCCCGCGCCAACTCGTCGATTCGAGGCGTCGTCAGGTCAGGAGCGCCAAAAGAGGAGATGTCGGCATACCCCATGTCATCGGTGATGATGAACACGATATTCGGGTTGGCGTGAGAGACGCCTGCGGAAAGGAGAAATGCAAAAAGACTGATCAGGAGGCGCATAGGAATAAAACCATGATCGACAATTCCACCGCAACTAACGAGCGCGGATTGATCGCAAATGCGCCAAAAATTCTATCGCCATTAGCCGAAGTAATCGGGTGCCTCGCCCGGCTTCCACTTGATGCTGCATCCGGTGCTCGGATACCACGGTTCAGCAGTGGTCCCGCCGCCAACGAGATCGTTGATGGCATTCCTCAGGTCGTCGCCGGTGGCGTCACCGCCACGTCCCGGGCGTGTCTCGTCATACTGACCGGCGTAAGTCAGTTTTCCATCGGCGTCGAAGAGGTAAAAGTCCGGGGTGCAGGCGGCGGCATAGGCTTTTGCGATATCCTGAGACTCGTCATGGAGATAGGGGAAATTCCAGTCGTTGGCGGCAGCGAATTCGACCATTTTCCCGGGGGCGTCGGCAGGGTAGTTTTCGGCATCGTTCGCGCTGATCGCGACGGTTTGAACGCCTTTTTCAGACGCCTCTTTCGCAAATTGTCCAAAAGACTCCGCCAAGTGCACCACGAAAGGGCAGTGATTGCAGACAAACGCGACGATGAGTCCACGCTTCCCGTCGAGGAGGCTGGACAGGGAATGGGTATTACCATGTCCGTCGGGGAGGGTGAAATAAGGCGCTGACTGGCCCGAATGGAGCTGAAAGGTGGAGGGAACTTCTGCCATGGTGCGTTAAGATGAGTCAGAGATTTTGTTTGGAAAGATAAATCTTCGGGAGTGTCGGTTGACAGAGGCAACGATATCGCCTACAAGTCCCGCTCATTTTTTAGAACGGGAAATACACCTGACCATGGCAACTGTAGATGTGATTTTAAAGGAGAAGATTGAGGGACTCGGCGCAGAAGCGGACGTGGTCAAGGTGAAGCGCGGTTACGCGCGAAACTACCTCGTTCCAAAAGGACGTGCATTCGAGGCGACGAAGGGAAATCTTCGTCACGTCGCCCAGCTCAAAGAGGATCGCTCCCGCCGTGAGGCAGAGGAGCGTGCCGATGCGGAGAACGCCGCGACGAAGCTGAAGAAACTGCGTCTTTCCACGGTTTTGGCGATCGGACAGGGCGGTAAGGCTTTCGGTTCAGTCACTTCCGCAGACATCGCGGCGCTCATCAACGAGAAAAGCAAGCTCGACATCGACAAGAACCAAATCGATCTCGATAAAGCGATCAAGACGACCGGCAGTTACGATATTGCGATCAAGCTTCATGCTGATGTTGAGGCAAGCGTCACCGTGCGTGTTCTCGCGGCAGATGACAGCAAGGAATCGACTGAGGGATCGGAAGACTGATCCCAAGATCAGAAAAAGCGATTTTAATCGAATCGCTTTGCGAATTTCAGGCGGGTTGCTTTACTGACAACCCGCCTTTTTTGTGTCCGGCTCTCCGGATTTCATGCACTAAGGTGGGGGCCCCGCACCTCCTCAACACCCACACCGTTCCCACATGCCAGATTCCAACTACCCGTCCTCCGGAGGCTTTCAAAAAGGGAAAGGCTCCGACTCTCTTAAGTCCGGACCCGGAAAAGGAAACCGAAACGAGCGCGAAATCAAACCGGGCTCATCCGATGACCCGCTCCGCTCCATGCCGCTTAACGCCGACGCTGAGCGCGCCGCTTTGAGCTGCATGCTCATGGACCCAAGCAACATTATTCCGATCGCGATCGAGAAGATGTCGCCCGGGTTTTTCTACATTCCGGCTCACCACACGATCTACGAATGTCTTCTTCACCTCTACAAATCGAGACCGGGCGGAGCACTTGATCTCATTGTTCTCTCGACCGAGTTGGATCAGCGTGGGCAGCTCGATTCCGTCGGTGGTCCGAAAGCACTCGCCGACCTTCTCGACGACGTCCCGACGACCGCCCTGTTCGAAACCTATGTCGGTTTCCTTAAGGAAAAATTTGTCCTTCGGCGCGTCATTCAGGACTGCACCGAATGCGTCGCCGGAGCTTATGACGGTCCCGAGAAGGTCGCTGATTTCCTCGATACGGTGGAGAAACGGGTTCTCAAAATTCGAAACGAGACCGAGCAGGAAAAGGGGATTGAGGAGATGAAAGTCCACGTCCTCAAGGCGATTCAGACGATTCAGGATTCCTATAGCGGCGAAGGCAATGCCGGCGGTCTCAAGACCGGGTTTCATGATCTCGATGAAATGACGAATGGCTTCCACGGCGGCGAAATGATCGTCGTTGCGGCCCGTCCCTCGATGGGTAAGACCTCGTTCGTGATGAACATCGTCGAGAACATCTCGATCCGGAAAGAGAATCCGATCCCGGTCGCGGTTTTCAGTTTGGAGATGAGCTGTGAATCACTCGTGCAGCGTCTTCTTTGCTCCCGCGCCAAAGTGCAGATGCAGAAACTGCGGGGAGGTTTCCTCTCGAAGCAGGATCTGCCGAAGCTCATGAACACGGCGGGCCAGCTCGCCGAAGCGCCGATCTGGATCGATGACACTCCGGGAATCACGATCAACGAACTGCAGGCGAAGGCGCGCCGACTCAAGGCGGATCACGACATCAAGCTGATCGCGATTGATTACCTTCAGCTCTTGCGCGCTCCGGATGTCGCGGGTCGTGATGGTCGTGAGAAAGAAGTTGCGCAGATTTCCGGGGGAATCAAAGGGATCGCCAAGGAGTTGAACATTCCCGTGATCGTCCTCGCGCAGTTGAACCGGAATCCGGACGGTCGTGGTGGTAAGCCGAAAATGAGTGACCTTCGTGAGTCCGGTTCGATCGAGCAGGATGCCGACCTCGTCGGTCTTCTCATGCGTCCCGAGGTCTATGCGGACGATGAAGAGGACCGTGAGGAGAAAGCGGGTGAGGCTGAGTTCATCATCGCAAAGCAGCGAAATGGCCCCACCGGCGAAGTCCCGCTGACCTTCCACAAAGAATTCATGCGTTTCGATAACCGCGCGAAGCAGGCGGAGCATTGAGGCACCGGGGAGTTTTCGCTCACGCTTAAACCTACGTTTCAGATTGTAGCAGCGAGCTCTGAGCGAGCAGATCGCCGGGCTTACGAAGGAGTTTTCGCTCACGCTCAACCCTGCGTTTCAGCGTGTAGCAGCGAGCGTGAGCGAGCAGATCACCGGGCTTGCGGGGGAGTTTTCGCTCACGCTCAACCCTACATTTCAGCGTGTAGCAGCGAGCGTGAGCGAGCAGATCACCGGGCTTACGAAGGAGTTTTCGCTCACGCTCAACCCTACATTTCAGCGTGTAGCAGCGAGCGTGAGCGAGCAGATCACCGGGCTTACGAAGGAGTTTTCGCTCACGCTCAACCCTGCGTTCTGAAATCGAACACCACTTCTCCATGGAAAAATTCGAGAAAGAATCGCCACGAATGACGATTTCAGGCATGGTGACTTTCGTTCTTCAAAAATCATGAAACCCTGGCAGTGGATTCTCATCTCCATGATCGCCGCGCTCATCACCGGCGCGGTCATCAACGCAACCTGTGTCGTCGCGACGGAACCTGAGCTGGTATTTAATTCCCTCGGAACCAGCCTTATTGGAGCCTTCGATTACGTCGGCACGCTTTTCATGAACCTTCTCAAGATGGTCATCGTGCCGCTCGTCTTTTCGTCCATCGTTGTCGGGATCGCCGGGCTCGGAAAAACGGACGGTTTCGCCCGGCTCGGGGGAAAAACGATTCTCTACTACTCGCTCTCCAGTCTTGTCGCGATTCTCGTCGGACTCTTCATGGTCAATACCTTCAAGCCCGGCCTTGAGAACGGTCAGCCGAACGAAGCGATCAAAAGGCAGATCGAAGCGAACAGCGATAAATATGCCGGCATGGTCGAGGGGAAACTCGTCGGTCAGGATGGCGGTATGAACGCCGTGACCGAACTCTTTCTCCGCATGGTGCCGCAGAATGTCTTCGAAGCCTTCGGCGCAAATGACAAAATGCTCGCCCTCATTTTTGTGAGTCTCCTCACCGGGGTCGGTCTGATCTTCATCAGTGCCGAGGGGCGAAACCCGGTCCTCCGGTTTTTCGAAGGCCTCAACGAGCTGACCCTGCTGATCACCAACTGGGTCATGTGGCTCGCGCCGGTCGGGGTCTTCGCTCTCGTCGCGGAAACGAGCGCCCAGACAGGTTTCGACATCGTGAAGCTGCTTGCGAAATACTTTTTTGTCGTCATCGGAGCCCTGCTCATCCACGCCTTTGTCGTCATGCCTCTGGTCTTGAAGTTCGTCGCCGGAGTCAGCCCGCTGCGTCATTTCTATGCGATGAGAAATGCGCTCCTCACCGCGTTTTCCACCGCCTCCAGTTCCGCGACGCTCCCCGTGACAATGCGTGCTCTTCATCAAAACGCAGGCGTCTCTGACCGCGTCACCAGCTTCGTGCTTCCCCTCGGCGCGACGGTGAACATGGACGGCACGGCGCTCTACGAGTGTGTTGCGGTGATGTTTGTCGCCCAGGTTCTCGGCTTTGATCTCACGCTGGGAGTTCAGTTTACGATCGTCATGCTCGCGCTCCTTACCAGTATCGGTGTCGCGGGGGTGCCCTCGGCGAGCCTCGTCGCGATCACGATCATCGTTTACAATGTCGGAATCCCGAACGCCGAGGCGGTCATCGGCCTGATCCTCGCGGTGGATCGCCCCCTCGACATGACCCGAACTGCCGTGAATGTCTTCAGCGACTCCTGCGCCGGGGTCATCATCGCCAAGTCCGAGGGGGAGGATGTTCTCACGAAGGATGTGGTGGAGGCCTAATCGGAAATGAGCTACGCTTCCGTCATGATCCCCGGGATTTCCTCTGAGTTGAAGACTGTAAAAAGATCCTTCAATTGTTCCTTCAGGTCATCAAGGTCATCTCCCTGAGTCCAGTGATCGGGGAATGAATTCAAGTAACCGAGATAACGTCCGTCGGATTCTTTCCAGTAGGTGACCATCGTCTTCATGGTAACAGTCTCGCATGGATTTCTGGACGGCGCGAGAGTTTGGTTGCGTCCACCCTTGCGCCCTTTTTTGCCCTCATTACGGCATTGAACGGGTCTTGCTTTTGCCGTTTAATTCCCTTTCACGCAATGTGAATGTCTGAATTAGAATACATGGAAAAAAATACTTCCCGCCGAAACTTCGTGAAAGGTGCTGCTGCAACAGCGGCTGCCTTTAATTTTCAAGTCGTCCCGAGCCGCGTCTTTGGAGCTAACGACAAAATCACGCTCGCGGGCATCGGCATCTCCGGCAAAGGAGCCAGCGACATCAGCGGTTCGGCAGACGCCGGATTTCAGGTGACACACCTTTGCGACATCGTTGACTCGAGCAAATACCCAAACGTGGGTGGCAACTGGGTCAAGAGCCGCGAGAATTACCCGGACGCGAAGTTCTTCGATGACTGGCGCGAAATGATCGAGGCCGAAGGCGACAAAATCGACGCCGTCACGATTTCCACACCGGACCACGTCCACGCTCACGCCACTGCGGCGGCAATGCGGAAGGGCTGTAATGTCTACACTCAAAAGCCGCTTACTCATGGAATATGGGAGGCCCGCTATCTTGCCGACCTCGCGAAGACGACCGGTGTCGTCACGCAGATGGGCAATCAGGCCCACGCCGAGAATCACATGCGCCGCATGGTCGAGCTCATCCGTGCCGGACTCATTGGTGACGTCACTGAAGTTCATGCCTGGACGAATCGTCCGATCTGGCCGCAGGGCATTCCCGCCTGGCCCGAAGCAGAGGCAGTTCCAGAGCACATCAACTGGGATCTCTGGCTTGGCCCTGCACCGTTCCGCGAATACAGCTCAAAGATCGCCCCGTTCAAGTGGCGCGGTTATTGGGACTTCGGCACTGGAGCGCTCGGTGACATGGCCTGCCACATCATGGACTGTTCTTTCTGGGCGGCCAACCTGGGAGCGCCGACGAGCGTTTCCGCAGTGAGCGCTGATGGACGTGGGGCGCAGAGTGAGCTTTCTCCTCCGACCTGGGCGACGATTGAGTATGAGTTCGCGTCACCCGGCGGGAAGGCACCGGTCAAGTATCACTGGTACGACGGCTACAAGGATGCGGTCTTTAATCCGGAGAAATGGGCGCTCGAAAGCTCCATCGACGGTGGCAAAATCCGTGAGCGCAACCTTCCGCCCGAGGAAGTCCTCGAAGGCATGGACGGGATCAGTAACGATGGTTACGGCAGCGTCATCATTGGCACAGAAGGAAAAGTTTTCTTCAACCGCGCGAATGACAACTGGGTCGTGAAGCCGGGCAGACTCATGGACGGTTTCGACTTTCCGGAGCCATCGATCCCACGGGCTCGCGACGAAAACCCACACAACGAATTCTACGACGCAATCGTCGCCGGTGATCCTGAGCTTCCGCAGTCGAAGTTCTCTCAGAGTGGTCCCTTCACGGAGATGGTGCTTCTTGGAAACCTCGCGGTCCGCCTCAATAAGAAGGTCGAGTGGGATTCTGAGTCACTCAGTTCTCCAAACACGCCCGAGGCTGCGAAACTCATCAAGCGCGAGTATCGCGAAGGATGGGCGCTCGAAGTCTAGTTGGACGCTATTCTTTAAAACGTTTTTACGCCGAACGGGAGCTCTTTACGGGCTCCCGTTTTTCGTGAAGGGTCTGGCATGATTCGAACACTTAGTGCCATTCTCATCGCGCTCACCTTCACCTCCTGCGGGGTGGCCAAAGACGAGAGCCTCTCCGAAGAGGTCGGAGCCAAGGTCATGGAGGCCTACCAGGCCAATGACTTTGAGACGGTCATCGCGCTGACCGAAGGGATCCCGGACGACAGCTCGTGGATTCGGGTGAGGGCGGCTTCGCTGCAACGTCGCGGGGAAGATCGCTTTTTCCGGGCGAAGATCGACGAGTCCATCGCCGACTTCGATGCTTTTCTTGCCTACATCCCGGAACAGGATCCGCATCATTGGCAGCGCGGTTTGTCCTACTATTACGCTGGAGAATACGGGAAAGGGAAAGCCCAGTTTGAGCGCCATCAGACCGTGAACACTCAAGACGTCGAGAACGCCGTGTGGCACTTTTTGTGTGCTGTGAGAGCGCCGGGAGGCTCGGTCGAAGCGGCGCAAAAAGAATTGATCCCGATCGAGCGTGATTCCCGCATCCCCATGGCGGAAGTTCACGACCTCTTTGCAGGGCGGGGCACAATCGAGGATGTTCTCACCGCCGCCGCTCCGAACGATGACAACATTCTTTCAGACGAAGAGCGAAATCATCTCTGTTATGCCCATCTCTACCTCGCGCTCTACTTCGAAGCGATGGGGGATGAGAAGCAAATGAAGGAGCACATCCGCCTCGCTGCCTTTGATTACCCAATGGATCACTACATGGGGAGAACTGCCAAAGTTCACGCCAAGCTGCGCGGAGTAGGGCCGTTGAAAGCGGAGTGAGAGTTAGGTCGGCGTCGGAACCGGTCGTGGCGATTCTGGAAAAGTAGAATCGACCTCCCGGTCGGTTCGGCGGAAGCCATGGGGGACGCAGACCTGGAGGTCTACGCTACCGGCTCACGGAGCTTCCGACTTCTTCCACTGCTCGTCGAATTCCTTGATCGTCGCCTGCGCGGTGGCGTCGAGGTTGCTGATCGCATACGGATAATCTTTCGTGCCCATGCGGAGGATCGCATTGCTTCCTTCGACGCGGAGCAGGGTCGCCTGAATCGTCTTGCCACTGGTGTTCGTCCACGCTCCCGCGATTGGTTCAGGCCGTTTCGCGCGCTCCGCTGCCGGGGTCTCCGCTTCAGTCATTTCAGTCTCGCCTTCGCCATTGCCCACTTTGGCACCGGCTTCGATCCATTCTTTCAGTTTGGCGACATCACCATCACTGAGGGGGCGTCCTTTGCCCTCGGGAGGCATGACGTCGCCGTCGTCTTCCGGCAGGGTCACTCTTTCGATGAGATCACTGGCATCGGGATCACCCGGCACGATCTTTTTTCCGGCCCCGATGTCGCGTCCCACTTTATCGAGATCAAAGGCGATCCCGCCCTTGGAACTCCCATCGAGGTGGCAGTTAGCGCATCGGCTTTCCAGAATAGGAAGAATGTCTTGCTCATAGTCGACTGCCGCCACCGGTATCGTCAGCAAAGCAAGAAGTGAGAGAAGGGTGCAGTCGAAAACCAATCGATGTTTCATTAAAGAGGATATCCGCTCGATTAAGTTGCGTGACAGTGAAATTTTCGCCGGAGATGAGATGAACGAATTCCCCTCAGGACCATCAGTTGAGTGATGATCTCGAAATAGCTTCGCTGCATCAGCGATTTTTTCATTCAGCGGGGTTTTGCGGTGACTCTATCGAGAATCGTGAAAGATTTGAAATTGGATAGGAATGCGCCTCTTCTCTGCGGCCCGTCTTGCGTGCCTATTGCCCTTTTTCTAATTCCATCACCTTCTGGTTGAGCACTTCAAAACGGGTTGAAAGAGCATTGATCATTTGTGAGACCCAGGGACTCAGCTTTTCCATTTCCGCATTGACCTCTGCGCTGCGCATCAGGTAAACAACCGTGTCCTCCAGAGTGATCGCGGTCGCAGTGCGGGGAATGTTGGAAAAGACAGACATCTCTCCCAAAACGTCTCCTGGCCCGAGCTCCGCGAGCACCTTTTTGGCTCCCTCATCGTCCTTTGAAATTTCGACCTTACCAGATTTGATCCGTATCGTGAAATCTCCGACGTCTCCTTCCTGAAAGATGAGATGCCCTGCCGCAATTTCCCATTCCGGAAAAGCCTGGCCCGAGGTCTGTGCCGCCTGAATGTCGTTCAGCAGTTCGTGAGCGCTTTGATGCCGATCACCCGGTGCTTTTTGCATCATCTTCTGGATGATGTGGGAGAGGCGCAGCGGGATATCAGGATTCAGCTCATGAACGGGCGGGGGAAGGAGAGTTCTCACTTTTTCAACAATGTCATCCACGACCGGAGCCGCAAAAGGGCGCTGTCCGGTTAACAGCTCGTAGACCACCACCCCGATACTGAAGATGTCTGAAGACGGGCCGAGGTTTTCGCGACTCAGCGTTTGTTCAGGAGACATATAGAGAGGGGTGCCGACAATCGCCTCGGCCGATTTGAGCTCGGTGTTCCCGTCCGAATCCGCGGGTAGATATTTTCGGACATAGTCCTCGTAGAGCGAACTATCATAAAGATGGGCGTTACCCCAGTCCATGATCATGACCTCACCGTAGTGGCCGAGCATGATGTTCTCCGGCTTGAGATCGAGATGGATCGCACCCTTGTCATGAATGAAAGCGAGGGTCTCGCAAAGCTTCGTAAAGATATTGAGAACGTCGAAGAGATAGTTCTCATTCACCACCTCCGGTTGCATGTTGTAGGCGAGAAAGGCAGCCAGTGTCTGACCATCGACCAGTTGCATCGAGTAACACAACTGCTGGCTCTCGTTGAGATGGGTATCATAAACGGTGGCCACACCCGGATGATCCAGATAGCTGATCATCCTCGCCTCGGTGATGAAAGCATTGAGAAAGTCAGGATCAGAATGGTTCTCTTCTCGCAATTCCTTCACCGCGACGATGCGGTTCAGTCGGCTATCAAACCGTGAGATTACCTTGGCAAGCCCGCCCTCACCGAGGTCATCCGCTTTGTGATAACGGTCCTTTGAGGTAAAGGGCTGCAGCAAGCGGCGGACGGCGGCGCTTGCGATTTGCTGGTTCCGCTTGATCATCATGACGTAGCAACCAGTCCATTCGATGGTTCCTCCGTCAAGGGTGACCGTTAAGATATGCAATACTAGTGGGAGAACTTTACTCAAGAGCATGTTCTGGATCTCGAGACTGGAATCGGCACGTCTGAAGCTGATCGGTAAAAGTCACAAAATGAAGAACTCGACCGGGGCTTCTCGCGTTTCAGGGTGGTTCGGCCCATCGCGCCGACGATTGCCACCCCGGGCTAAGGAATCGTCTCGTCAATCTTATCAAAACCGGGCAGGAGTTCGAAGCGGAGCTTTCCGGAGGTTGCCGTGACAAGCACCGATTGGTCGAGGATAACATCGGCGTAACCGAGGGCAGCGGAATCCCGGATCGTCGCCAGCGCCCTCCAGGTATGGGTGTGCCGGAAGATCAGAAGCCCGTCCCTGCCTGCTCAGGCTTCGTCGAGAAAGGCAGATCGTTCTTCCGGCGACTTCGCGAGGGCTTGAGCAAACAGGGTTTCTTCAGTCATTTAATAGGGTTCAGTGGCGGTTCTGTAGCAAATAACTATCTTTATCTGAGGCAACTGACTCATTCTTCTTCGTCCTCGATCCTTTTCACTTTCACTTCGGAGACTTCCCAACTGTCGTTTGATGCTCCAACGGCGATAGAACCTGGGGAGGATCCTTTCCAAGCTCCTGCCTGGCTCAGATCGTCGACAGGCCCGGCCCACTCGTAGCGCAGAACCGAGTCGAGGGTGGTGTTGATTGTCGCGTTCTTCCCGTCGAGTCGAACGGTGACTTCGAGGACATGCGGCTCGGTGTCGGTGATCTGTTTACCATGTATCGCGCCGGGAACATTTTCCCCATATTGCCCCTTCACCATGAGTAAACTCGAATAAAATCCTTTAGCAGGATCGCCGTCCAGCTCGAATCCCGTCATGCGATCACCGACGGGGAGGACAAGGTGAAGAGTCGGCTTGCTCTTTTCCTGCCGCACCGTAACCCTCAGCTGGTAGCTGGTATTGGACCAGTCACTTGGAAACGTTTGCAGCGCATTACGCTGATTCGGGCTATGGAGAATTCCATCTGCCATCCTCCAGCCTTGTCCCGATTCCTTTACCAGTTCGGGAGTGAGTCCGGAAAGGAGATCGGACCAGCCTTCGGAATCGGTCTCGGGCTTCGGGGAGGGCTCGGTTTCTGAATCCGTGAACCAGTTTTTCTCATCAACTGATTCGCCGGAGCCATCGACAGATGAAGTCGGTCCACTGGGAGAATTCAGATTCCAGATGCGGGAAAAATTATCGTTTGAGGTGCAGGCAAGGCGGCTCCCGCCGGGACTGAAAGCCAGGGAGCGCGGTGCAGCGTAGGGCCCGCGCAACTCATCGATCTGTTCTCCTGTCTCCAGATCCCAGAGTCGTATCGCGAGGTCGGCGGAACCCGTGGCCAAAACGGGCTGGTGGGGATGCCACGCCATCGCCGTGATATCATCGTCGTGAGCGCGAAATTCCCGAAGCACAGCCAGCGTATCGGTATCACGGATTCGCACCTTCTTATCCGCCCCGGCCTCAGCGAAGCGCCGTCCATCCGGGGCGACGACGAGCACATTCGTTGCCGTGGGGATTGCGGTGCTCTTGATGATTTCACCTGAAGTAACATCCCACTTCACGATTCGTTCTTCGGACTCCGGGCTGCCGCGATCGGCATTAGCGATCACCAATCCCAGGAGATGTTTGTCGTCAATCCAGCCGAGATCGTTAAATCTAAAGATACCTGTGCGGTAAAGTTGGACCGGCTCATCACCACTGACAGAGTCAATGACAGTGATCTGACCCCTGCGTCTATAAACAGATGCCAAAGTGTCACCTCGAGGGCTCAGGCGCAGCAGTTCGGCGTTACTATATTTCCTTTCGTCGCGGACGTTTCCGATTTCTTCCACTTGATCCTCATTCCGTCGCAGTAGTAGGCAACCTATATCGGAATTGACGGCTAGACTTCCGTTTGCACTGACACTGGGCGGACCATAAAAACTCTGCGAAGGTTTCCAAAGGTGGGTAGCATCGGTCTCTTCCAATGAGAGAAGTCCCCTTCCTAAGTGTGTTCCGCTCATGAAGATTGTTTCATCGTCGCCCCAAAAAGCGAGGCTGGAATTCGGAGGGCCCAAAAATATCCATTCAGGATCGCCGGCGAGATCCCATACAAACAGCCTCGAGCCGGCCACGATTAATTCGCCGGACAGGGAATGAACCGCCGCCCTCGTTGCCGCGCCATTTCCTCCTAGAAGTCGCTGGGTGAAATTTCCGGTCGCAGCATTCCAGAACTCGACTGAGATTCGCCCGTCAGTCCGTGTGGAAACAGTACCGAAGCGGTCACCCGAATAGACAAGATGGTCGGAACGAGGTAGGAAGCGACTGTTGACGCGGAATTCATAGAGTATTTCGCCACTAGCGGGATCAACACATCTCGCGATCCCGCCAACCATACCTACCACGAGACGACTTACGTCCGAATTTACTGCCAAACTCCTGCCGGAAACGGACATGTTCTGCCAGGCGATAGACCCGTCGTCGGCATTAATTCGGAAAAGTCCAGCGGGGTGTGTCTTCGCGATCACGCCGCTGCCGTCGGCAGTGAAGGCGACCTTGGTCACTTCGTTCCTGCCCGAACTATATTCCCAGCGTAGTTGACCGCTGGTGGCGTCCCAAAGATTAACCACTCCTGGTTCAATTTGTGCATGGACGAGCGATTTTCCATCAGAGCTAAACTCGAGATCGAAGCATTTCCCTGTATCCCAGGCGAGGAGTCGCTTTCCGTCCCGGGCATTGTGGATTGCAATTCCTGCACCGGTTTTGCCCGGACCGATGGCAACGCGCTCTCCATCGGGTGAGAAGGCAATGACCAATTCCTGGTTTGAGGGCAGGTCGACCTCGAATTCAAGAAGCCGAACTCCGGTGGCTACGTTCACCATCGAGATTTTACGATTTTGACCTGCGAGCGCAAAAACATGGGGAAGCCGGGGATGCGCCGCGATTCCGTAGATCGGATACCCCATATCAATTTTTGCGATGGTGGTGTCCGACTGATTCTGCAGATAGTGCCAGGTCGAGTCGCGCAAAGTTACAGGCACATCTGCCAGCGCCGCCTGCATCGCGGGTCCATTGCCTTCCCGCAGAGCTGCATCGGCGAGGGATACCGATGCCTGAGCAAAAGCCTTGCGCGTTTCCCGTTCCTTGGACTGGACGCTCAGCACGAACCACACGGCTAGCGCGGTGATGAGTAGCCAGGCAGCCGCTGCGGTCGTGAAGATGCCCTTGTTCCGTTTGATCAGCAGCTTGAGCTGCGTACCCAACCCGGCCTTTTCGGCACTGGTCGCGAAGCCGTTCTGATACTTTTCAATATCGGAACTCACGTCGGCCACCTCCTGATAACGATCCTTCTTCTTCAGCGACAAGGCCTTCATCGCCACGGCGGAGAGGGCTGCGGGAACCTGGCCTTCACGGATGTGCGGAAGTGGCTTGATCGCTTTTGCTTCGAGAACCGCGCCCTTCTTCTGCTTCGAGGAGTTTCGAGCGGTCGTTCCGTACTTGGTCGGCGGAGAAATACTGGCGCGAGATACTTTATCAAGAACCTCCTCGAGTGTTTTGCCTTCGACCGGTGGATGTAAAGTGAGGATCGCGTAGAGAACGCCACCGAGAGAAAAGATGTCGGATCGCTCATCCAGTTCATCGATCTCCCCCATGGCCTGCTCGGGGCTCATGTACTTGGGCGTGCCCATGACCGATCCCTGGAGCGTCGCGGTGAAGGATCCGGTGCCCGCGTCGCTGCCATCGCCTCGCATCGCGACAGGAATCTCAGCGCTGCCATCGAGGACTTTC
>CAZOUP010000038.1:0-38634 GCA_964583035.1 uncultured Akkermansia sp. | reverse complement strand
TAAAGAAGAATCAAATAATATTCCTGTGTAAAGAAGAATCAAATAATATTCCTGTAGAACAAGAAATCAAAGCTTTTTTCACTCAAAAAAGTCCAAAAAAATTTATTTTATTTTTTTCAACTAAATACCAAATAGTAGTGCCACTTTCTATTTTGCTAGGTTGAGCCTAATATATACTCTAAAGTGGCATAACTCTCTTTTTTTCTCCAAAACAAACCTTTGTCAATAGTATATATATATATACTATTGTATATAGAAGTATCTATATATAGATAGTTACTGTAAAAGGAGTTTTATCTGTTTTTTTAAGAGTAATGCCACCGATTAACCCTTTCTTTGCTAATCTTAGCATAGTTATTGGTGGCACTACTATTTGTGCATAACTTTAGTTGACAAAGTATAGATAATATGGTATAGTTTTTATATAAGTTATTAATATATACGTATGAAAAAAATATTTGGATTCAACTTAGATGTTGAATTAAAAGAAAGATTAAAAGTAGTTGCTATTAAAAAATATACTTCGTCTAGTGCTCTGCTTAATGAAGCTTTGAAAAAATACTTAGATGAGTATGAAGGTATAGTAAAAGAGATAAAAGAAATAAATAAACCAAAAGAACTTACTCCTAAACAGATTAAAGATGATTGGGATTGGAGAAAAGGACAAGTTGCTAAAGGTGAAATGCCAGAATGGTTTGGGGAAGAGTTTCCAAAGATGGAGGAATTAGGAAGAGAAGATGTTTATTTAACTCCAGATGGTTTACCAAGAAATGGTAGAGTTTTTAAAGAAGATAAAGTTTAGCACATATCCTTTGACAAATTCATCATAAAGTTTTATACTTGGTATATATGGTTTATATAAATAAAAGAGGATGTACTATGAAACAACTAGCTTATGCTAAAAATATTTTAGGTGGTAAAAGTCCTTCAAAAAAAATCGCGGCTTTAAACTCTGGTTATTCCCCAGCTGTTGCTAATTCTGTTGCTACACATATTGAGAAGACTAAAGGATTTAATAATGCTATGGCTAAGTTGGCACACCAATCTAATAACTTGGCAATGGAAGCAATGCACGAATTTAAAGCGAGAGGATTTAAGGATTTTTCTGATAAAAATTTAATTGGAGCATTGAACGCAATTGGCAGTGCTTGGACTAGATTTAATGAAAGTGGTCGCAAACCTAATCAAGAAAATCCAACAGGTAATAGATTGAGAACTGTAGTTCTTCAACAAATCGAAAATCAGAATGTTACTTCACCAACTCCAACTGTTTCAGAAGTTGTTGACAAGCCAACTCCTGTAGCAGTTGAAGTTGAGGATGTAGATAATCCAATGGATTTTTAATAATTTAATTTTAATTTTAATTTTATGATGGGATTAATGGTGTTATGTGGGATAGTATTAGGGGTAATAACTCTTGTTTTTGTTTTATCGATAATGAGTATATGAACCTACACAGCTTTTACAGAAAATTCGAAGATACTAATAAGGATGATAGATTTCAGCCGATTGATTCAGTAGCTGAACCTACATCGTTGTTTGTAATTTTTCAGCAGCTGACGCAGGTCCGAGCACAGAAGAAATACTTCGAAGATAGAGAAAGGCATTTACTTAATTTAGCAGAGGAGGGTTTTAGGCAACTTAATAATTAGAATTAGGGTGAGGTCGCTCTTTCAACAATTCATATTTTAAATTTTATATTTAATAATACATAAGATAAATTATATTTGTACTTTCCTCACTCTAATTCTAACTATTATATATGGCTTTCAATCAGAAAGAACACAACGAAAACATAGTTCAACAATTAATTGATAATCCAAGTTTGATTAACGACCAACATTGGAGACTTTGTAATTTATATTTTATAGTCACAAAAGATGGAAGTAAAGAAGTGTTTAAAATGAACAGGGCTCAAAAACATTTCTACGATACCTATATTAATATTCCTCATCCTTACCATAGACACGTAATTTTAAAATCGAGACAATTAGGTTTCACGACATTTATTGATTTGTTTATTTTGGATTGTATATTATTTAACCCTAATAAAGAAGGGATTGTTATTGCTCATAAAGTTCAAGATGCTACTGAAATTTTCGATAAGAAGATTGAGTATGCTATTCGTAATATGGCGGATGATATAAAAGGAGCATATTTTAAAATCAATCATCGTTCAGCTAGGAAGGTTCAAGTTACTATTGATTATGGTCCGGAAAAAGGTTCTACTTCTTCTATTGCAGTTGCTGTTTCTGGTCGTTCCGGTACTTACCATTATGTACATATTTCTGAGTTCGCAAAAATGTGCGTGTCATTTCCAAAGAGAGCTGAAGAAGTTGAAAGGGGTACATTTCCGACTGTTCCATTTGATGGATTTATTTTTATCGAATCTACTGCTGAAGGTATGGCTGGTAGGTTCTATGAAATGTTCCAACAAAACTGGTTGACTAGAGATAAAATTACTCCACAAATATCGCAGGTTAATTTCCTACCTCATTTTTACAATTGGCAGTACGATGATATGGAGATGAAAAAGATTTACGAGAATATCCCGGTTGCTGATATGGATGAGTGTGAGATTGATTGGGCGAGTTATCAAATTGAAAATAAGTTATCTGATAAAGAGATTACTTACTACTATATGAAATGGTTACAGTTTGGTGGTAAGAACAGTCCTGATGCAATGAAATCTTTAATGCAAGAATATCCCACTACAGAAAAAGAAGCATTTTTATCCACAGGTCAAACTTATTTTTCTACTGCGAAAGTTGCTTCTTTAATGCTTGAAGCTGTCAAAGGAACAAAAGGAGAGCTTGGATACGACCCTAAAGGTGAAGTGATATTCAATCAGGTTTCAATTGGTTCTCTTGAGATATTTACACCACCACAAATTGGAACTAAATATGTAATTGGTGGAGACACTTCTGAAGGATTGGCTCACGGAGATTTTCAAGTTCTTTATGTGATAAATCAAAAGACAGAAGAGTGTGATGCTATTTATATAAGTAAAGTTGCACCAGATGAGTTGGCTACGGAAGCTTATAAACTTGGAAAGTTTTACAATTTTGCATTGATGGGTATTGAGGTTAATAAAGATGGATTGTGGGTTAATGACGCTTTGGATAAAATGGGATATATAAATTTATATTACAGAAAATCATTTGATGATATTACTAAAAAGATGACTAAGTTCTTTGGATGGAAAACAAGTTCAGCTACTAGACCATTTGCATTGGCTGCACTTAAAGCTGTGTTCTTTAGAAAAGACAGAGGATTTCCAACAGCATTATTAAATGAGATGTTTACTTTTGTGCGTAATTCTAAAGGAAAACCAGAGGCTATGGATAAAAAGAACGATGATGTAGTGATGAGTGCTTCCATTGGTTACGCAATTTTGGGAGAAATTGGAACACAAACAAACACTTCGGAAGGAAATGAAGAGTTTTCACATATGAAACTGATGTTTAACGAACCGCAGGAAGGTTTACAGCAAATTAATCATTAAAACTTGTGTATTTTTTCAAAAAAAGCTATACTTTGAGTATATTTTATAAATTTTTTACTATATGGCAAAAAAACTAACAGGAGATAAAGAAACAATTAACTTTATCGAAGAAAAAAAGAAAGAAATGAAGAAAAGTCAGTATCGAGTTAAATTTGATGCATTGGCTTCTGAAATAAATGCAAATTTGGTGAACACTACTGTTTCTTATGGAAAGAAACTTTACGAGAAAAGTGGTTGGGGTTCAACAACATTTTATAATAAACAATCAGATGGTTCTTATGATTATAATGTTTACCCACAAAAGATAGCTGGACTGGACCAAAATAAATCAGGTGTTCCTATTGCTCAAGAACCTATTGCATTTTCAAAAATTTTAATTGCTACTTCGGTTCTTGCTGGAAAACTTCCAGATGCAAAAGTTATTGCTGATGATAAAGTTTATGGAAAAGCAATGTATGAATTGTGGAAAAGAAATTGGTCAATGACTGGTGGAAATGGAGGAAATACTTTAATGCTTACATATCAAAATTTATTTACTTATGGTTGGGCAGCTTGGAGAGTTTATCCAAGACGTGTTCAAGTTAAAAGAAAAGGAGTAGATAAAATTTTATTTGACGATGTTTACAGAGAACCAATGGATTGTACCCGTACTTGGCTTGGAATAGGTTTTAATAATGGTGATGTTTGGTCACAGACTGAAGCTTATTATGAAAAGGATATGACAAAGGAAGAATTTTTTGATAAATATCCAGCTGCTAAAAAGAATAAAAAGAAATTACAATATGTAGCAGTTAGTGATGAATCTAAAGATGAAAATTCTGAAAAAATTAATACTAGCGTTACTATTGGATACTATGAAAATGAATTAACAAATAGATATGTTGTTACTTGTGGTAAGATGAAAATTTACGATGGAGAACTTCCTAATGATGGTTCTCACGGTTCAATTGTTATAGCAAGATGTTTCCAAAAAAATATGAACGACCCTTATGGAGTTGGACTTTATGAAATGATGCGTGGTAATACAGCTTTATTTACTTATATAAATTCACTTAATGCACAGCAAGTTGAAGCGGAAATATTTCCGTTACTTTTTGGTGCTCAAGTTCAAAATGGAAATTCTACATATAAGAGAGGACCAAATATTATTAATCCTAAAAATCCGGGAACTGATATTGATGTTGTAAAAACTTCTGGAAATGTTCAGCAAGGAATTTTATTTGCTGATAAACAAAAAGAAAATATTGAAGATAACACTGGTATCAATAATATTGTAGCTGGTGCAGGTTCAGAGAATACACTTGGTTCTACAGTTATAATGAAAGAAGCAGCTTACAATAGATTAACTGCTCCAAAGAATTCAATGGTTACTGGTCTTGAAAGAGATGCACATATTGCAAATACTTGGATAAGACAAATGTATTCTGTTGATAAAATATTTATGATTGACTCTGATGAACAACTTGCTGAATTTTCTAAACAAAATCCAGATTACTTTGTTGAATCACAAGATGTATTAGATGACTTTGGTATTCCAGTTGGAAAAGTAGCAGCAGCTTCTCAAAATCTTAGATTAAATTTTGACTTTGACCAAGAAGGTGAAGTTATGGATGATGTTGATACTCGTCAAATTTCAGCAAAAGGATTATTTGATGAAATGAAAAATACTGGGCATATGTCTGATTATATTGATTTCATTATTGACCCAGATTCAATGTTACTACCATCTTTAGAAATACAAAAGCAAACTTATATGGCATTGTTTCCAGTTATTACAAATCAAATCACACTTATATATTCATTAAGAAATCAAGACCCTGAAGCTGCGTCAGCTCAATTAATGGCATTAGAGAAAATGTTAGATATTCAAAATGGTGATATATATAGTTATATTTCAAAAGTTGATTATGATGCTATCATTGCGAAACAACCATCAGATATGCAAAAACAAATGCAACAAGAACAAATGCAACAAGAAGCTCAATCTACAGCTATGCAAAGTATGGCAGGTGGAGGTGGAGCAGGTGCCGGTGGAATGTCATCAGGACAATCAATGATGGGAGGAAATACAGACCCTTTACAACCACAAAATGCGAATGAAGTACCAAGACCGCAATCTCCAATGGGAAGTGCTGTAGATGCGAGTTTGGGAAGAATTTCTGCTAATCAATAATCATTAATAATAATTTATGGAAAAACAAAGTCCAAATCAAAAGAAAATTGCTTTAGCACAAAGTGAACATTCTGAAACTATAATTGAATTAATGAAAGATTGTTTAATAAATCAAAAAACTATTATAGCAAAAACAGAGTGGGAGACTATTGTAAATGCAATTACTTTAGAAGTCCAAGGAAATATGTTACAAAAAATGGTAACCCACATAGAATTTATTAAAAAAGGTGGTTTACTAGAACCAAAATAATTATGAAAGAAAAACAAATAAAAAAAGAAAATTATACAGTACAAATTGGATATTCAGCAGATGCAATAGAAAAAAAACTTTTAAAGTTTATTTCTAAATCTGGTGATGAATTTGAAATCAGTGCTGAAGAATTATCATCAATGTTAATTGGTGGTGTAAATCAAAATACATTGGAGGCTACTTTTGTGGAAACAGATAAAGTTAATGTTGTAGAAGTTGGCAGACAGCTAAAATGTAAAATGGAAAAAGATATGAAGAAGGGTGAAGAATTTCTTATTAATTATGCACATCCATATCCATTAGAATTTGCTATATTAGAACAAGTAATGGGAATTGCTAAAATTAATATGGACGTTCCAACATTTACTTTGACTAAAAAATATATTGATGAAACAAAGAAAAAATTAAAACCAGAACAAGAAAATTTTATAAAGAAATTTTATACAAGTTTTAAAAATGTCGAATTAGACAAAAAATAATTTATTAATTAACCATCGGTCACCACCCACGATACGGGTCGGAAAATATATGGAAGATACAAAAAAAACTCCACAGGAGTCTAAGAAAAAAGTTGAAGCTACACCAGTAGTTGAGATTAAGAAAAAAGTTGAAGCTACACCAGTAGTTGAGATTAAGAAAAAAGTTGAAGCTACACCAGTAGTTGAGGCTAAGAAATTAGAAGATGCTAAGGACGTAAAAATAAGTTTGAGAAATATCCTTGGTAAAGAAGTGCCAACTACTGATTATTTCTACAAAGGAATAGTTCCAGCAGGGTTCGAAGGTACTTGCGGAAAACCTGTCGATAGAGAAGATTTAGTAGAATTATTTCACAAGGTTTTTAAACCTAAAGATAATATTTTATTCTACAAACAATCAGACAAAGAAGTTTATATAGTAATTATACCTATAAAGTATTCAACTACTATTGGAGATTTTAATGATTCTATTGATGGAGATTTTCAAAAACACGCTATATCATTTTTGGATGAAGGTTCAGTAAATATTGATACAATGCGTAAAAAATTAGAAAGAGTGAAAAATTTTGTGAATTATTCTGATAGATAATTTGCTAAGTTTCTCAAAATATTATATACTTAATTAACCATCGGAGCCGTTCACGATACGAGCGGATAATTATATGGATGATAAAAACACAGAAAAAAAGATAGAAACAGAGGTAATAACTCCAGAAACTACTGAAAAAAAAGTAGAAACTGAAGTAAATGATGATGCTGAACTTGATAAAAGTTTGGAAGAATCACTTGCAGCTGTTAAAGCTGGAAAAGAGCTTGTTCCTGTAAAAGAGGAAGCTAAACCTGAAGAGAAAAAAGAGGAAACTCCAGAAACTCCAAAGGAGGAGGACCCCAGCAAACCTCCAATTGACGAAGTGAAAAAAGAAGGATACGAATTTCGTGTCCCTAACAAAGGTAAGTTCGAATCTGACGAGTCTTTCGAAAAGCGTGTTGAGCTTTTAGACTTAGTGAAGAAACGTAAACTTGCTAATACTGATGTTCATCGTCAAGAATTATCAGAAGAAATTAAGACAACTAAGAATCAACTGAAGACTCTTAGTGGAACTGATAAGTCAGTTAATTTACTTAATGAAAAAGAAGTAGAGAAAATTGACAAACCGATAGAAGAAGATGAAACTTTAAAAGCTGACAAAGAACGTTTAAAAGAATTGGGTGGAGCGACTAAAGAGGACATCGAAGAGATAGTCCAACAAGAACGCTTAGCTACAAATGTTAAAAACACTTTAGATAATTTTATTGGTAGATATGATGAATTAAAAGATAATGATACACGTGAAGTATTTTTTGACTTCGTTAACAATAATTACAACTGGCAAGGAAAAGCAGGTAAAGAGTTAATGACAGTTTTAGAACTTGCTCGTGAAAGTATGTTTAAACCATCAGAATCTATTCAAGAAAGAGTATTGAATGGTGCTAATGTTCAAGAAAAAGTTAATGCTATGCAATTCCCCGGAGGAACAATAGCAAAAAACGAATTCTCTCCAGAAAAACGTCAATCAATAGATGAATTGATAAAAACTGGAATGTCAGAAGATAAGGCGATTGAACTTTTATCGGATTAATTAATCCCTTAAAATTTTTATATGCCCGTAAGACAAGCAACAATAAAAAATACAAGGCAAATATTAGAAGAAAATAAAGCAGATGACGTAGTAACTACTCTAGGTAGTATTATGGCAATTACAGCAGGACTTGCTGTAGCAGCAGATAGTGGAACTGTAGCAGCTGATTTGTTAGGTGTTTGTAATCAAACAATAGCAGCAGCTGATGAACTTACACGTGTTTCTTATATAGTGCCAACAGATGAAGATACTTATATCTTCCCAGTGACTAATTCCTCTGATGCAGACCATAATGGTCAAGCTATGGTATTAACAAATGCAACAACTGTAAATAATACTGGTACAACAAGTGGTACTGGTATCGTAGAGCAAGTCGAACCCTACGGAGCAGCAACTGATAAACTTATTATCGGTAAGTTTTTGACTAAATAATTCATTTTAAATTAAATATATGGAAGGTACAATAAATGATTATGCAGTCATAGTAAATAATGTGTCAAAACACATTGCTCCAAAAGTTTCACCATCTATTCGTAGCGAATATTTGGACTTTATGTATAAAGTTGACAACAACGAAAGAACTTATACTGACGTTGGTGTTACTGGACTTGGTATGGCTCAAATAATCCCAGATGGTGGTATCGGTGCTTCTGATGCTCCAATTGAAGGTTACTCAAAAAATTATGTTCAAATGCATTTTACTAAAAAAGTGCGTTTAACATTTCAAACTAATTTCTTCTTGTTTGAATCTGCAGCATCTAAAATAAAAGGTTCTGTTAAGAAAAAAATAATTGAAGGAAAAAATTCGATTGAACACGCTAAAAATTATTTAGCTCAATCACTTTTGGCTCAAGGATTTGATACTTCATTTACTTGGACTCCAATTAATTCAGTAGGTACATCAAAAACAATAGCAACTATTGGTGCTGATTCTGTTGAATATTGGTCACAAGCTCATCCTCGTGAAGATGGTGGTACAGCTTGGTCAAATGTTATCGTTGATGGTGCTACAAGTTCACCTCAATTTACATATTCAGCTTTATTAGCTGCTCGTAGATTACACTCACAGAAAAAAGATGGACGTGGTAATCCTCTAGTATCTGATTTAGATACATTGATATGTAGAAGAGGTTCAACAACTGCTCAATTTGCTAAAACTATTAAAAGTACAATTGACAAAGGTTTAGCTCCTCAACAAACTAATTTGTTCAATAATGCTCCTGCTACAGATACTTTCAAAGTAGTAGAATTATCTCCATACCAAAGTTTAGCTATGGATGGTCTAATGTGGGGTATGTTTGATTCAAAGATGATGAACGCAGATTATGGTTTCCTTTATATCGAAGCTTTACCAACTCGTGTAGAACCAGCAGTCGTTGACTTGCTAGGTAATCAAGATTTGGTTATGAACTTTAACGCTCTTTGCGTTATGGGTGCTTCTGATTTAAGAAGTTGGATGTGGAGCGACGGAGACGGTGCGACAGTGTGACCGTTTAGTAGAAATTTCATACGGGCATTGACAAACTATATAGTTTCTGTTATAATAACTGTATTATTAATTAATACAAAATATGGCAGATACAAAACAATGCAAAACGTGTGGTAAAATTTTCTACAAAAAAGTAAACGTAAGTCGAAAAAAATGGGCGACAATGAAATATTGTTCAAATCCCTGTATTAACAAAGGTCGTATCTCTAAATTTAGAGGATTAAGACCAATGCCTGAGGAACGTAAACAACATCTTCGGGAAGTTCTCAAAGGAAGAACTACTAATACAGGGAAGACCCATTTTAAAAAAGGAAATAAAATAGGAGTAAAGACGCAATTTAAAAAAGGTAATATAACTTGGAATACAGGTAAAAAAAATCCATATTTTACAGGTCCTAATAATCCTAATTGGAAAGGTGGAATTACACCAGAACACAAAAAGATTAGATGGTCATTAAAATATAAAAAGTTTCGAGAAGAAATTTTTAAGAGAGATAATTACACTTGTCAAGAATGTGGAAGAAAAAGAAAAAAAGGTGATAGAGTTATTTTAAATGCTCATCACAAAAAGTCATTTACAAAATATAAAGAATTAAGATTTGTAAAATCAAATGTAATTACTTTATGCCAAGAATGTCACAAGAAAAAACACTCTAAAAATTAGTCGCTTTATTCTAATCTTAAATATTGAGGTTAGAGATAAGATTATTTAATTTTTAATTAATAAAAAATTATGTTACACGATGCCCACACAAAGAAAACATCAGCTGCAGTTGCAGCTACAGTTGGAACAACAGAAGTTGTTGCAGCAAACGATGATGCATACATTTATATTCACGAACTTATCGGGGATTTGGGTGCAGCAGGAAATTTGACAATAATGGCTGGAACTAGAACATTAGCAGCTTTTACTCTTGATGCAGGTCAAGGAATTACAGAACAAGACGAACCGGGTATGGACGGAGTACCTCGTTTTGAATGTAGACCCGGAGAAGCTTTCATCTTGGTAGTTACAGGTGGAACTTTCAATGGTTCAATCGATTATAGTTACAGATATTAATTCTAAAAATATGAAAGGATTTACAAAAGAACAAAATGAGAATCTTATCACTTGGGCTGCTCAAAGAGATGCTTTTCTTTTAGAAAATAAAAATTTAAAAGTAGAACAAGAAAAACTTCAAAAAACAAATAAAGAGTTAGCTGTTTCAAGTACTGATATGGTAAATAGGATGAATATAGCTCAAGGTAGAATTTTAGAATTAGAAATAAAAGAAAGTGAATTACCAAAAGTTATTTCTAAAGAGGTCGCTTATCTTGTTTCTGAAAAATCAACTTTGGAATCAGAAATTAATTTATTAACTAAATTGATAAATGTTTTAACTCCACAAAAATTTTCATTAGAATCTGATATTGAAAAAGCATTGTCTACTTTTGAAATTGTAAAAGGGGAAACTCTTTTACTAGGTAAAGTTGTAGACAAAGTTACAACAGTTAGTAAAAATAATGCAGATGGAATAAATTTATTAGTTTCTGATTTGGCAAAAAGCCTTGAAGAAATTATTTCAGTAAATAGAAAAAATGTTTTGGAGACAAATGTTGTTCTTGATAAATTACCGGTAATGTTAATGGAACTTCAAAAACGTGGTTTAATAAAAAATAGACAAGCTATTATAAAAAAATAAAAATTAAAATATATGGGATATTTAGCAAATCAACTTACCGACCCGATGAATTTGGGCTGGTTTGCAACTCCAGCAGCTCTTGCTATTGCTTTTCCTGTTGGTGCCGATGGTTATTTCGCTATAGTGGGGTCAACTGATAGTGTTTGGACTTGGGATTCTAGTACAAGTGCTTGGGTTGATACTAAAGCAACTATTCCAATTGGTCCAACTGGTCCAACTGGTTATACTGGTCCTACAGGTTACACTGGTTATACAGGTTACACTGGTCCAACTGGTTATACTGGTCCTACAGGTTACACTGGTGATGCTTCAACAGTTACTGGTCCAACTGGTCCAACTGGTCCAACTGGTTATACTGGTCTTACAGGTTACACTGGTTATACAGGTTACACTGGTCCAACTGGTTATACAGGATATACAGGTTTTACTGGTCCAACTGGATATACTGGATATACTGGTCCAGCTAGTTGGTCTTTAGATACAGATTTATCTCTTAACGAATATGATATTAAACTTGATGCTGTTTTAAGTGGTGATGAGAAATGGAGTGGAATAACAATTGCTGGAACAGCTGGAGCAACTATTGCTATAGGTGATGTTTGTTATTTTAGTTCAGCTGGTAAATGGTTACTTAACGATGGAATACTTGACGGAACTGATACAGGATTTAGTAAACAATTAGGAATATGTACTTTAGCAGGAGGTCTTGATGAAGCTACAGAAATGTTAGTTTATGGAAAAATTCGTTCTGCTGCTTTTCCTGCTTTTACAGTAGGTTCTCCTGTTTATCTTAGTGATACAGCTGGAGATTTAGTGGTAACTCAACCTAGTTCTGCAAACTTTTGTATTCGTGTATTAGGATATGCTATAACTGCTGAAGATTTACTTTGGAATCCAAGCAACGATTATATAATTCATACTTAAATTATTTAACTTTTTAAAAATATGGCTAATAGATATTGGGTGGGGGGTACAGGCAATTGGTCTGACAATTTGAATCATTGGTCTGCCTCTTCAGGTGGTGCTGCTAATGCTTCTAAACCAACAGCAGCAGACAATGTAATTTTTGATACTTCTTCTTCAGCAGCTGAAGCTGCTTATACTGTAACAGTAGATGAAACTGCGTATTGTTTGGATTTCACAATGGATGGACCTTCTGCTACTGATGCAACTAAAGTAACTTGGGCAGGTTCTTCAATATTATATATCTCAGGTTCTTTTAGCTTGTCAGGTGGAACAGCTGGAATAACAATGACTTATTCAGGACAGATTATAATGAATGCTACTTCAGGAACAGTTACAATAGATAGTAATGGAATATCAATATCTGCTCCATTAAGATTTGATGGAGATGGAGGAACATTTCAATTAGCAAGTAATTATATTTCTAAATTTACAAGTGGTTCTTATGTTCTTGCTCGTTATAATGGAACTTTTGATGCAAATGCAAAATTAGTTACTTTAACTACTGCTTATAAATCACTTTTAGGATTTTATGATACAAATTCTTTTTATGATTTAACAATTACTAATGATGCAAGTAAACATAGGACTACTACTTTAAATACTAATTTAGGGGTTACAAATACTTTAACTATAACTGGAAATTCAGCAATAAACAGATTATTGGTTAGGTCAAGTACTGTAGGAACTACTCGCACGATTACAGCTGCCACTACTTCTCTTACTAATGTAGATTTTAGAGATATAACAGGAGCTGGTGAAGCTGATTGGACAGGAACTTCTTTAGGTGATTGTGGAGGAAATACTGGAATTACTTTTACTGCTACTGTTGAAAGATTCTCGGTAGCTGCTGGTAATTGGTCTAGTACAGATGTTTGGTCTGCTACTACTGGAGGAGCTGCTGGTGCTTCTGTACCATTACCTCAAGATACAGCTACTTTAGAAACTGCTAATAATGTAACGATTGATATGCCACGCTTTTGTAAAGACTTAGTGGCTACTGATTATACAGGAACTCTTGCTAGTGGAACTCTTGTTATTGAAAATTATGGAGATATAACTTTAGGTTCAGGAATGACATTAACAGGAACTGGTATTTGGACTTTAGCTGGCAGAGGAACTCAAACAATAACAAGTGCTGGAATAGAGTTTGCAAGAGGAGTTACAATAAATGCTCCTGGAGGAACTTATATTTTAGCTGATGCTTTTGTTCAAAAAACAAGTTCTGGTTTTTTATTAACTTTAGGAACTTTTGACGCTGCTACAAATAATGTAGATGTAGGATTAAGATATTTTAATTCAAAAGCTACTTCAATTACTAATATGGGGTCAGGAACTTGGGATTTAAGTATTACTGTTGCTGCTAATGTATGGACTGCTTTAGGAACAATAAATGCTGGAACTTCTACTATTAAAGTAACAGGAACAGAAAATGTAAATCTTATTTTCATTGGTGGTTCAAAAACCTATAATAACATTTGGTTTTCTCGTGGTACTTCTACAGGTAATATAAGTATAAAAAATTCAAACACTTTCGCTGAATTAAAAGACACTGGTACAGAAGCTCATTCTTTAATCTTTAATGCTGGAACTACACAAACAATAGGAGCTTTTGATGTAAGTGGTTCTGCTGGAAAACTAATAACTCTAACCTCAAGTTCAACAGCAACTTATAATTTAATATATTCAAGTTCAGGTAATGTATCTGTTGATTATCTTGATGTAGCTCATTCTGTTGCTACTCCAGTAAATAAATGGTTTGCTGGTTTAAATTCTACTAATAGTCAAGATACTGCTACAGCAGGGTCTGGTTGGATATTTTCTACAACAGGAATTAAATCAATGAATGGTGTACCTAATATAATAGTTTAATATAAATTAAATATGAAAACAGAAAATATAATCGGTGAAGGTAAAATAAGAAAAGTAATTTTTAACGAAGTAACATTAGTTTTAGCCTTAGTAAGTATTATTTCAGGTTGTATTTTTTGGGTAACAAATCCACAAACAGATTTACAAATTAGAATTGTAAAATTAGAAACTCAATTAGAAAGTAATCAGACGATAACAGCAGCCTTAGAACAAATAAAACAAAATGATTTTGTAGAGATTCATAAAGAGTTGGATGATATTAATACGAAACAAGTTTCTATTTTACAGTCATTAGCTGCTATCAATCAACAATTAAGCACTCTAAATAAATAATATGTCTATTCACAAAGACCTTTATAAAAATTATCTTAGTAAGAAAAAAGAAAAAGAAAAAGAAGTTTTTAGTACAGGTGTGTGGATTAGTTCAATAATTTTACTCTTAATAATACTTGTTATATGGATAATGAAATCATAAACAATGGTGCTTTCGAAGGACGTGGTGACACGGACTTTGCAGGTGGTACTTTACCATTTGAAGTTAGAATTCCAGATAGTGATTGGAATAAAGCAAAGTATTTACCAACAGGAGAAGACCAATATGGTAGAAGTGGAGATAAATTAAATTGTGTTACTCAAAGTAATCACAATTCTTTTGAGTTGCAATTAAATCAAATGATTACCGATAAAACTATTTCAGTAGGTCATTTAGATTGGCTTAGTAAAAATGGTTATTTAGGTAACCACAGCAAAGTAAATTTTTCAGAGAAATTCAATAGTATTCTAAATAAAACTGCTGAATACAAAGGTAATTGGTTATATAAAGTGGCAAATGATACTAGAAAAAGTGGATTAATTCCTCAATCAATGTTACCAGAATTAGTTAACGAAGATTGGGATACTTACTATAATAAAAATCAAATTATTCAAGAAATGAGAGATTTAGGTAAAGAGTTTTTGACTATGTTTGATATTACTTATGAGTGGATTAATGATATTAATATTGAGAATATTGTTGAACAACTTCAACATACTCCTATTCAAATTATAATTCCTAATCACGCTATAGTTGAAATTCTAAGCAAAAAAGCATTGATGGAATATTACGATAGTTATTATCCTTATGTAAAAGAAAAACCACAAAGTAAAGTAACTTCTTATTTGAAATTAGTTATTAAACCAATTATGACAAATCCAAAAGAAATTAAAATAATTAAAGACGCTAACTCTAATGCAGTCGGTATCTGGTACGCAGCGAAAAATCCAGAAGAGTTAATTGCACAAGCTAAAGAAGCTGGTTTCATTATACCTTTGAACCCAGACAACTCTTTATCTTGGCGAAAATTTATTCAAGGTGAACTAAAAATAAATAAGAGTATGGGTATAATAAAGAAAATTTTTAATAAAGTTATAGCTGTGGAGCCAGAAGAGGAAATAGTTCCTACTCCAGAAGTTGAAGAAACAATTCCAGATGTAGAAGAACCAAAAGAAGAAACAAAATCAACCCCAAGTTTTTTATAAAATAAGTATAATCCGCAAAATATATGAATAAACCAAAGTTCAGTGTGTGCTTAATTGCTAGAAACGAAGCACTAACTCTCCCAAGACTTGTAGGTTCTTTAAAAGACTTTCAAGAACGTGGTGGAGAAATTTACATTTTAGATACTGGCTCAACTGATAATACAGTTGAAGTAGCAAAAAGTTTAGGCTGTAAAGTAGAAGTAGTAGGCGATAAATTCAAAATTAATATTGATGCAGACTTAGCTGATAAAATAAATGAAAAGTTTGTAGTCGATGGCGAAGAGCCAGTTGTAAAAGCTGGGGAATCTCTCTTCGATTTTGGGTCAGCTAGAAATTATGCTTCTAATCTTTCAGAGATTGATATGATTGCTATGCCTGATTGCGATGAAGTCTATACTAAAATAGATATAGATAAATTAGATAAAGTTATTGAAGAAGGTTTTGAACAATTAGAATATAACTTTGTTTTTTCCCACGACCATTTGGGTAATCCCGTAATCAAATTTAAACATTGTAAATTTTACGACAGGAGAAAAATGAAATGGGGGGGTATAATACACGAAGTATTAGGTGGACAAACAAAAAGAATATTTCTTGGAGAAGATATTATTAAATTAGAACATTATCAAAATGTTCAAACTAATCGTTCTGGATATATAAAGGGGTTAGCCCTTGACTGCTTTAACCATCCAGAAAATGATAGAAATTCTCATTACTTCGCTCGAGAAATGTACTACTTGGGGAGAACAAAGTCAGCAATAAAAGAATTCAAGAATCACATCTCAATGGAAAAATGGGCGACTGAAGCTTCTCAATCTATGTTATATGTTGGAGATTGCTACGAAAAATTAGGTGATAAAGCTGAAATGTTAAAGTGGTATTCTCTATCAATTGAAAAAGAAGCTAGAAGAGAACCTCTTATGCGTTTAGCTAATTACTATTTTAGACTAGGGATGCATAGACAAACAATACTTTATTGTGAAGCTGCTTTAACAATTACTCAATTACCTTTCTATTCAAATCATCAACCTTATTACGAACACGTTCCTCACGAATTACTTTATGTTTCGTACTGGCAGATAGGAGATAAAATTAAAAGTAAAGAACATTGGAGAAAAGCAATTAACTATTCTCCGGGCAATTCGAAATATCTTTCGGATGCACAATTTTATAAAGATAAATAAAAATAAATATATGAATAAAACATACATAACATTAAACGAAGCAGGTAGTTTATTATTAGGTGCTGGTTTATTGAAAGTAACTACCGATGTTACTAATGGATTAATTATTATAGGTGTTGGTGCAATACTTAAAATAACAGTAGCTGTTTTAAAGAAAAATAATATAGTTGTAGGGTCAATCTTCAAGAAAAAATTGAAAGAAAACCTAGAATAATGTATAATTAAGATATATCCTTAATAAATAAACAAAATGAACCCTCAAATAAAAATTACAAATGAGATAGGAAATACTATTAATATTCCAAATGAGCTGGATATTAAAGCTTCTACTTATTTGAGTAGTAATATTGCTGCCGGTGTAATTGCAGTTCCAGTAGATAATACTACTGACTTTTCTGATGCTACAATTTTACTGCTATCATCCATTGGTGCAGAAAATGCTGAAATAGTAATTTCAGCTTCAAATACTATTCAAAATTTTGTAACTTTGGCAACAACAATGGCTCATAATCGTGGAGATTCTGTTAGCGAAATTAAATGGGACCAGATAGTTGTATCAAAATCTACAACTATTGATGGTGCTTACACTGTTTTAGCTACTCAAACTATTTTTACGACACAACAGAATACGATTGTTTACGATACAACAGGTCTAACATCAGATTATTACAAGATTCAATGGAAGAATTCTGTAACAGCATTACTTTCAGAGTTTTCTACTGCAATAAGTGTAAGTTCTTATCCAACTAATTCAGTTAACTCTATTATTTCTCCAGTGAGAAAAGCAATGGGAATTGCAGATGAAGATAATAGAATTTCAGCAGAATTTTGTATATCAGCAGTAAATGATGCTAGAAAATTTGTATCAGCAAAACTTTATGGTATTCGTCAACCTTGGCAACAAGAGTTTGAATATCCTCTAAGAGTTTTAGCAGGTACAAACTCGGTAGCGTTACCAACAGATATTGATTTCATTGAAACTGATAGGTCTATATTATCTGCTAGATTTTCAGGTGATAATATTGTGAATACAGTTGGTTTAATATATGTAGATAAAAAAGATTGGAATAGAGTTATAGATTCGATGAATGGTGGGACAACTTCAGCTGAAACGTTGATAGGTGCTGTCTCAATTACTTTTGATAGTGTTGGGGATTTTCCTGATACTACTTCTGGTGTAGCTTATGTAGCAACAACAGCTTATGATGAAGAAATAGAAGAAATAGCTTACACCTCAATAGATTTAACAACAAACCAATTACTTGGAGTGACAGGAATAACTCGTGTTATCCCGTCAGGAACTAAGGTCTGGTCGAGACCTACAATTTCACAGCCTATCTATTTTACTGTATTTGATGACAAATTGGTCTTTGATAGAGTAGTTCCAGATTCAATGCAAGGATACAATCTTTACATTGATTATTACAAGAAAATTGCGGAAGTTGTTAGTCTTTCTGCAGAGCTCCCAGAGCCTTACAGAGAGATTTACAAGTGGTACCTTCGTTATGCTATTAAATATCGTAAAGATACTTCAATAGATAGTAAAGACCCGGATTTAATGAAGTTCGAATCTTTGGTTCTAGCTTTGTTCAATAATCTTTACACGGGACAAGTTACTACAATTACAAATTAATTTTTTTTTATGGCAAAGACAAATCCGCTAATTCCTCTAGTTGATATACAACAACAAGAGCAACCTAGCGAAACAAGTTCTTATCAGTTAATTACCTTTGGTACTATTACTGGTGGAACTCCATATGCTGGTGCTACTTATGCAAATTTATTTGCATTAGAATGTATCTTACAAGATTTAGATGGTTCAGGAGCATACCAAAATACTGGTACTGTTGCTGTTCCTGCTTGGACTGTTATTGGTTCTGGTGCAGCTGGAGCAACTGGTCCAACTGGTCCAACTGGTCCAACTGGTCCAACTGGTCCAGTAGGAACTTTCAGTACAGGTCCTTCCGTACCTGCAACAATTACTGTTGTAAACGGATTAGTTACAGATTTAACTGTTCCAACTGGTTAGTTTTTCTCTTTCCTACCTTTTTTTGCAGAGGGGTAGGGAGATAGCAAAATTAAAATAAAATTATGCCATCAATAAAAGACATTAAAATACCGTACCCAACTGAAGGAGTAATACGCTCATCTCAATTGAGTGATACTGTCTGCCCAGAAAATTCTGTGCAACTAGCAATCAATATGAACTTCGATAGGATTGGTTCAATAACTACAAGATTAGGAATTGAAGCTCTTGATGTAGATTTAGCTGGAAGCGTAACTTCTTTCGGAACTATAAATATTTTAGGAAGTACAAAAAGATTATTCGGACAAGTAGCCAAAGATATTTCTGCTTGGAACGGTACTACTTGGACTTCAGTTCGAACAACTACAGTAACGACTAAAGCTAGATTTAGTCAGTTTTTAAATAGAACTTGGATGGTAAATGGTAGTGCCGGTGATGCTGTAATGACTTCAAATGGTGGAGCTTTCGATACTACTGATGTTCCTGCTACATTTCCAAAAGGTGATTTCATTGAAGCTGGTTTTGATGGACGTGTTTGGGTAGCTAACGCAACTAAAGATATTCTTTACTTTACAGATATTGTTCAATCAACTGATGGTACAAGTTACGATGCTCTTACTTTTGAATTGACTACAAACTTTATTACTAAGTTCTCTCCTCAAAATGGAGAATCAATTACTGGATTATTCAGAGTACCAAAAGCACTATTACTTTTTAAAGAAAATCATATCTACAGAGTTTATGGTGTAGATAATGTAGACCCTTACCCTGCTTATAATGTTGGAACTTTTTCTCAAGAATCAATTGTTCAAGGAAAAAATGGAATATACTTCCATCACTCTTCTGGTTTTTATAAGTTTAATTACGATAGCCAACCTACTGAAATTTCTCGTAGAATTAGTGATTTTGTAAAAGCTATACCAAGAACTTCTTATGAAAATGTAGTTGGTGTTTATGACGGAACTGATTCTATTAAATGGTCTGTTGGTCCAATTACTGTTGAAGGAGTTGCTTATGCTAACTGTCAATTAAGATATACTTTGTCTACTCAAGTGTGGACTATTTATGATTTCGCTAGTATAGGAATTACAGCTTTAATTCGTTATGATGATGGAACTACTATTGAACAAATCGCAGGAACTTCAACTGGTTTAGTTGGAAAATTAGATACAGGAAATACTGATTTCGATAATTCTATTTACTACGAAATGATTGATAGATGGCGTTCATTTACTGATATGTATTCTCATTCAAAAAAATTAAGTGGTTTAGCAATTATGAGTGAAAACGCTGCAGGTGCTGTTGTTCAGTATCAAGTTAATAAAGAAGATGTAAATGTATGGCATAATATTGGTACACTTAAATCAGATTATGCAAGATTATTTCCTAGTGAAAAAACAAAAGATTTTAATTTAATAAGACTAAGAATAAATGGGAATTCTACAGGGACCCCAATAATATTTAATGGAACCGAAATTCTTCTTTTGGAAGATGCTGGTTTCGAAGAAAACTAATATGCAATTATCAGAATTATATTTAGACAGGTATCTCTACAGAGATAATGACCAGAGTGGTGAAACTCAAGGTGCTGCTTTTATGTCTACAGATTCTTCTGATGCAGAACCTTTTTCAATTCCTTCTGGTGGTGCAGCTCAAGATATAAATACTGGTAATGTTTTAATTAATGGAGGACAACTTGAACCGGGAACTTATCCTACAACTACTCTTGATGTTTCAAATTGGGGTTGGGGGCAAACTTGTGCTTTTACTTCTACTGATGCAAATACTGTATCTTGGACTTCAGGAACTTTCACTTCTGCTGATGGTACTCCTTACTCTATTAGTTCTGGAAATACCGGTAATATGTCAGCTAAAACTTATATTTATTTAGATTTAGGCACTTCTGAAACTGCTTACCAAACAACAACAACTTCTTCTGAATCCGTTGGAATTGGTAAAGTACTTATTGCTGTTGCTGAAGATGATACAACAGATGCTACTTATAATACTACTGAAGCTAACCAAGTTGTAGCTGATAATATTTTAGCAAATACTATTGATGCTTCAAAAATGAATGTAGGTGTATTATCTGCAATCACTGCTAATATAGGAAATATAACAGCAGGTTCTTTAGATGCTGTTACAATAACTGGTACAACTATTACTGGTTCAGTTTTACAAACAGGAACTGTAGATTTTAATGTAAATATTCAAGAAGCTTCTATTCAAATAAGAGATGGTTCAACTGTATTAGGAACTTGGCAGGAAGATGGTTTTGGTGGGGGAACAGCAGCTTTTACTACGAATGCAACTCACGTTGTTGTTTCAAATGTATCTGGGTATATAGTTGGTGATGGTACTAGATTAAAAATTGCACAAAATACAGTACCTAGCTCTGACGGAAATTATTATCTTGGCGATTCATCTTATGGCTGGGGTCGTTTGTATTTAGGAACTGATGGAAAATATTTAGAAAATGATGGAGGTACTCTTGAATGGAATGGTTCTTCGTTATCAGGACAAAATAAAATCCCTAGTGGAGGAAGTTCTCAACAATTTTTAAAATATAGTTCAAGTGGTGTTCCAAGTTGGGAATATTTAGGAGCAACTGCTAATGCAACTTCTATCGTTCCATCAAGTGGTACTGCTAATTTAGGAAGTACTTCATACTACTGGGATAATATTTATGGTGGAAAATTAAATTTAGAACCATTAACATCTAATCCAAGTTCAGGAGGAGACATAGTAAATTATGCCAGTGGTGCTACGGACCAATTTAGAGGAACTCCGGGGGATGGAACTTGGGATGGCTCATTTGATATGACAGCTTATTAAAATTATATGATTAAAAAATATTTAGACAAAAAAATTTCTTTCGAAGAAAGAAAAAAGATTTATAAAAAAGAAGTCATCGATAAGATGATGAACCCTTGTGATGATATGGTTGACTTTGACCCTATGAAAAATGATACTGAAGAATATAAATTAGCTAAAAGAGAAAGAGTAGAGGTACCTAAAATACTAGAAACTATGGGTTTAAAGCCTAAAAAAATGCTTGAAGGTCAAATGATTGGTATGTATGAAAGTAAACAAGATATCTATTTAATTCTTGCTACTAGAATTAATCAATTGCAAGAAGAAATAAATAAATTAAAAAATAAATAATAATATAAATATATGCCATATAATATACCGGGATTAACAACAAAGCAAATAAGTGAGTTAGATGCAGCTGCATTGAAACCAAATAAATCAGCAACAGATATAGCTAATTTAGACTATGCTACTAAAACTTTTGGTTATCAATCACCTACAGAAGAAGGATTAACTCCTGAAGAAGCTGAAGAAAAACAAATTAAAGAGACTTATGATGCAGCTATTCCTTCATCTCCTGCAATCCAAGATTTATTAAATGGAGGAAGTTCTTTGGAAGATATCACTTATGCTTTGGAAACAGGTAATTGGTCTGGTATTAAAGATTGGGATGGTAAACCTTTTAGTTCTGACCAACAACAAGAAGCTCTTTCAAAAGCAAATGAAGATAATAGACTTTATTATGAAGCTTTACAACAAAAAGAAACAGCTGATGCAGAATCTAAAATGGCTCAAGACCAAGCTGATTATCAAAACTATTTAGTAAATGCAGGACAATCTTTTGAGTCAGACAAAATAAAATCTGACCAACAAGCTGCTAATAAAGGTGTGCTTTTTTCTGGTGCTAGAGTTCAAAAAGAAAAGAATTTAGCTAAAGCATACTCTCAAGACGAAGCTTATAATAAAAGTAAATATGCTGGTAGTATTGGTAAAACTGCTAGTGATTTTCAATATGATTATGGTAATAAAGCTGCTGAAGGTTTAAATAAATATTACAATTTAGGTGGAAATACTTACAATCCTAAAGTTGCTAGAGGTGGAGTTAATTCTACTAATCTATCAAGCATTTACTCACCTAGTAAATATAATTTCCAAGGTGCTAGAAATACTGAAAGAAGTTCAGAATCAAATGTTAGAGCTGCTAGATATCTTACAAATAAAGGAAATAAACTTATTCAAACAGGTTACGAAAATAAACTATAAATATATGCCATATAATCCACTAGCAAACCTCTTTAATATGGGGACAAAAACTACAACACCAAATAATATTGGTGGAAATTCTTCTGTAGTAGGAGAAACAATTTCTCCTTATGATGGAAGAAATACTGATTATCCACAAGATTGGAAAACAAAATCTGCTACTCCTCCTTCTGCTAATCCTCCTATTTTTACTGGTGCAGGTGTTGCAGCTCCTACACCACCTGTATCTCCTGAAACTCCTAAAAAAGATTTGTATGCAAAATACAGAGACCCTAAAACTGGTGAAGTAATGTCACCAGAAGAATATGCAATTTATTTAGGAAATAAAATTCCAAAAGGAACCGGACAAATTCCTAATTATGCCGGTGATGCCATAACTAATCCAAATGAATCAAGTGAAAGACTTACTAATAGAGCTCGAGATTTAAATAATGCTCGTAATGATATTGCTGTTGGAGAAACTGACCCTTACAAAGTTGGAAACAAATCTGGTATTGCTTATAGTCCTAGAGAACTTGAAGCTGTTGAAAATACTTATGCTGGAATTTATGACCCTGTTTTGAAAGATGTATTTACAAGATTAGAAAAAGCAGAAGCTGAAAGAAAAAGAGAACAAGACAGAGAAGATGAAATTTTTAGAACAGACGAAAATATAAGACAATATAAAGCTACCACAGCTGTTAGCCAAGCTAACAGTAGAAGTTCATTAGGAAGTTCTAAAGCTCCTCTTAATATTCTTAGAGGTGAAGATGGATATGTAAATTGGGAAGAATATATTAAAGAAGCTTTTATAGCTGAAAAAAATGGTGATTCAATGAAAGATTTTGTAAAAGATTATCCACCAACAAATTATATAAATCCGGGAGATGTAGATAAACTCCCTTCTTATTTAAAACCAAAAGTAGATACTAATTCAACATCTGAAACAACTGCTCTTATGTGGGAGTACCTAGCTTCTCCACAAGCACAGGAAAAGACTGAAGACCAATTAGCAGTTGAAATACAAAATGCAGGACTAAGTCCTCGTACCTTTTTTCCTAATTGGTATAGTAATTAATTATAATATTTTATGTCTTTTCAAGATTTTGTTAAAAATAAACAAAACATACCTACTAATACAGGTTCTGTTTCTAATACAGCACCTAGTTCAGGTTCTTTTCAAGATTTTGTTAATAAAAAAAATACAGTTATTTCAAACTCTGTTAGTAATGAAAATACAGCTACCTCAACATCAGCAGATAAATTATCTAATAACCCTCTTGTACCTGATTTTATTAAACCAAAAACAAAAGATGAACCAAAACAAGGAGTTTTACGTTGGGCTGGTGCTCAAATAGAAAAACCAGTTATAGGAGTAGCTACTATTATGGAAGCAACAAGAAAATATTCACGTGGAGATAAAGAAGCTTTTAAATCTGTCCCTGCTGATTTAGTTGGTGCTATAACTGGTAAAAATACCAGAAGTTTTAATGATATTTTAAAAGAAGATTTACCAAATCATCCAAAAACTGCAGCAATAATGGGTTTAGTAATGGATATTGGATTTGACCCACTTACTTATTTATCTGGTGGTTTAACTGCATATGGTAAAACAGTTAAAAAAGCAAGTGCTTTAAAAAAAGCTGGGGTAACTATTAAAGCTGGTTCTAAATTTTCTGATGATTTAATAAAAGCTGGACTAAAAGCTGATGATGCAGTATTAGGAGCAACTAAGGTAGAACAAGCTTTAAAAGGTGAAAGAAGTTTTTTACAATTTGCAGGGAAACCTTTACTATCTGCTAAACAATCTGCAGCAGCTTATAAAGCAACTGGTAAAGCAGGTGTAGCTATGAAAAAACTTCCTTTAGTTGGTAGCACTATTAAAAAATCAAAAAACTTATTTAGTACAGCTACAAGTAATCCTGCGTTCGATGCTCTTAAAACAAAAATGGATAACCTTTTAGCTTATAGAAAAGATAAAGTTTTTACTGATGCAAAAGCAATTCAAAAAACAATAAAAGGTATGAAACCTGATGATATTATGCAGGTGGCAAATTATTTAGAAACAGGAACCCAACCAAATATACCTGTTTTAAAACAAATAGGTGATAAATTAAAAGTAACTTATAAAGAATTTGCTGATGTTGAAAAAAAATTAGGACTTTTAGACAAAGAAATAACTAATTATATACCTCATATAAAGACAGCAAAAGGTCAAAAAGCTGCTGAAATACTTAATATAAAACCTTGGACTGCAAAATTAGGTTCATCTGAACCAAGAACTATTTTAAGATTTGCAGATGAATCTGGTAAAGGTGTTATTGGTACAGCTGATGACCTTGGGTTAAAGAAAGTAGATGATGTAATAAAAAATAAAAAAGTAGTAGGAAGTTTATTCAAAGATTCTAAAGATAAAATATATAAAGTAGGAGAAGGAGTAAAACCTGCTACTGTTTCAGAAATTAATAAAGCTTTTAATAAAACAATGTTTCAAGAAAATCCTGCAGTTCAGCTTGCTTATAGAGGAGTAGCTAATGCTAAAGCTGTAACAAGTAAAGAATTTTTTGAAGGTGCTGCTAAATTTTCTGTAAAAGATGGTATTGAAACAGCTATACCAGAATTAAAAGGATTAAAGTTTGAACCACAAGTTGCTAAACATTTAGATGAATATTTTAAAGCATTAAGCCCTGATGAAATAAAAAAAGTATTTAAAGTTTTTGATACTGTTCAAAACTGGTGGAAAGGTCAAGCTCTTATTTCACCTTCTTATCATTTAAGAAATTCAATTAGTAATGTTTGGAATAATTTTCTTGCTGGAGTAATTGACCCTAGATTATATAAAGATGCTACTAAAGTCCAATTAGGTAAAAAATTTAATTTTGTTGATGATATAGGAAGAAAATGGACTTCTAAATCAATTATGGAAGAAGCTAAAAAAACTGGAGTAGTAAATAAAGGTTGGTATGGTGGAGATATAGCAGAAACAGTTACTTCAAAAATGGGAGGAAAAAATTTCAATCCACTTTCACAAAATAATGCTCTTTTTAGAGGTAATCGAGCAGTAGGTTCAGCTGTTGAAAATAATGCTAGGCTTGCTAATTTTATACATCAACTTAAAAAAGGAGAAACAATAACAGATGCTGCTTTACAAGTTAAAAAATTCTTATTTGATTATGGTGATTTAACTTTTTACGAAAAAAATGTTTTAAAAAGACTTATGCCTTTTTATACTTTTACTAGAAAGAATGTCCCATTACAATTAGAAAATTTAATAAAACAACCCGGTAAATTTGCTGGTATTGAAAAAGTTATTCAAGCAGTTGAAAATATAGGAATGGGTGATGATGACCCTGCTAATGAAAAATACCTTTCAGATTATATTAAAAATAATACAGCAATGAGAATAAATTATAATGAAGAAGATAAATCTTATAATTATTTCTTGTTAGGAAATTGGTTACCATCTTATCAAGCTATGGATTTCTTGTCACAACCACTTCCAAATTTAATGGCGATGTTAACTCCAATATTAAAAACTCCAATAGAAACTTTGACAAATACTTCATCTTTTTGGAAAAATTCTTTAGATGAATATCAAGATATTGAAAGATACCCGGGAGAACAAACTAATTTTTTAGGTGTAAATATGCCTAAAAAAACTGCTCAAATTTTAAGAAATCTTAGATTACTTAATGATTTAGATAAATTAAATCCGGGTAAGATATTTGGTGGAGCAAAAGGAGAAAAAAGTATTTGGGCAAAAGCTAATTTACCAGCTGCTAATGTTCCTGTAGTTGGAAATTTATCTCCTTCTCAATATAAATATACTAAACAAGGAACTAATCCTTCTGGACTTGAAAGAGGATTAGGTTTCGTATCTAGCAAATTAGTTCCTTATAAACCTTCTTATTCAAGAGGATTTTACAATCAGGATACAGAGGCAAGGATGACAGAGTTTAAAGCAGCTATAAGACGTGCTGGAGCTACTGGAGATAAAGCTAGAGCTAAACTTCTAATAGAACAAATGAAAGAATTTCAAAAAGAGAGAGGGAATTAAATATAAGAAAAAACACCTAGCTTTTGCTGGGTGTTTCTTTTTTGTTTTCTATTTATCTCGCTGATTCAAGTATTGCTATCATAAGAGGTGTAAAGTTTATGGCTACTTTGTGTAAACCATTAATTTTTAACTCTCTTAAAAAAATCTTTTCTGCTTCTAATACTATTTCTTGTTTAATTTTAATATTCAAATCTTTAGCAGTTTCAGATAAGACTAGACCAAACTCAAAACTAAGTTTCATTTCCTTTTTAGTATACAAAGGAGGTCTAAACTTTCTTATCTTCAAGAGTTGTTTTTTCAACATTAGGAGTTGTGTTTTTAATTTCATCTGTTTTTGGGTTAAGTTGTTCTTCTACATCATACTTTTCAGTATCAGTATAATAAACAGCATTTTTAATAAATCCTTTTTCTGTAATCATTTGCTCAGCTGAAATTACAACTTCCAATTGTTTACACAATGTTTGGATAGCTGTAGCTTTTTCTTGAGTCTTTTTTTGTATTTCTTCTTTTGTTATTTTCATACTAAATTTCTTTTAAAAATGATTTATAAGCTTCGCTAATTTCATTAGCAGATTTGACAATGAGTTTTTCCATTTTCTCTATTTCTCTTTCGTCAAATTCCCTATGAAAACTCTGTATTTTTCCAGTCACTTGGACTATTTTTTCATTTTCTCTCCAGAAGTCATCGACTTCTTTCTTACCGTCCTTAGTTTCTATCCAATCTAAGTCACAGTAATCCGGCATTTTACCAATGCTATGTTTTAAAGCTGTAGCATAGAAAATTAATTGACCGTGTTTAATAACTTTAGCTTGGGTCCAAGGATGTTTACCAGTTTTCTTTTCACGGAAAACATTATTCTTAGGGTCGTAATCATCTATATAAGATAAAATTGGTACACCACACACATCAGTATTTATTTTATACTCACTAATTTCACAAACTTGTAATTCTGGAAGTATTTTTTTATATGTACCGTCTTCAATCATTTTAGCAATTCCTTTTCCAAACCTAAGATACCTAGTATCTAATTTTTTACCAGCTTCAAAATATTCTCTACGGAACCTAGCCTTGCTGGAAATCCAGCAATTCATTTGGGACCAAGATAAATGGGGTTTTGGTAATAGTAGTTTAGAATTTTTCATTTAGTTCTTTATAAGCTTCATCTAGTAAAGGTTGTAGAATTAACTTATCTTCATCAGTTAGTTTAACCGATACACTTACTTGCTTAATAATTATATCTAATGCTTCTTTACTCAAACAAGAATTAATAGCTTGAGTAGCTTTTATTAAAGCAACACTACTAATTGGAGATGTTTTGTTTATCTCTGGAATAGGAGTAGTTGAAACTTCTTTACCTTCTTTTTTTATTTCAATCTTTCTTGCTTCTACTTCTTTTACTTCAACTGGAGCAGGTGGAGTTGGTACAGGTCTTTTTCCATCAACTAAATAATATTCTTTCCAAAGTTTATTCATATGTGGAACAATGAAATCGTGAGCTTCTTCCGGAGAATTAGCTTTTACAATGATTTCTGGTTGAACATTACCGTACTGAACTGTAGGTATAACCATTTTAATTGCGTAGGAGAGCATTTCAGGCTTCCTTATACTGTTAATTTTCTTTTTTGGTGCTACTTTTTTCTTTACAGTAGTCTTTGTTGTTTTTTTCATATAATTTGCGGGTTATATATATTAATTAAAGTTTTATCTGTGTAAACCTTAGTGAAGGTTTTTCTGTGAAAGTAGCGTCACCAGTACTTTGTTCTTTAGCTTTTTGAGCTTTAAAGTTTTCCTCCATTTCTTTTGTCTTTGGAGTGTAAGTCCAAGTCTTTAAATTAGAAATGGTAAATTTACCAACTGCTGTTTCAATACTTTCTTCGTTATTTTCTTCTAAGTTCTCAACTATCAAAACTTTTATTTCATCTTTCTGTTTAGTTAAGTTTTTAATTTGTGCGTCTAGCACTGCATATTCTTCATATACATTTGTCTCTTCCATATATTTATTTTTTAGTGGAATGAATAAAATTGTCAATGAGAGTTCTAAAGATTTTTCCTTCAGAAACTTTTTCTTTTTTAGCCAATGTTTTTATATATTTATGTTGGCTTGGTCTTAATCTTGTATTGATTCGGACCAATGGTATCTTTTTTCTCTTTACTATTTTTTTAGGCATATTTTTATTTTAGTTTAACATTTGTAAAATACTTTTTTGACCCTCAATGTATCCTTTTTGATTTTCTTTAGACCACCATTTATTCCAATGTTCTTCTCTTTCAATTTCAAATTCTATAGATTTTCTTATTTTTTTTATTAAATTGCAAAATATTTCTTTTTCTATTTCTTTTATATCTTTATAATTCATATTTTTATTTTATTTTTATAATTTTGTCTGATAATTCTTCCGCCTTCGACCTAGAGATGGAAACTTCCCCCTGCTTAATTAATTTAGCAATTTCATTTTGGGGGACAAAACAAAATTCTTCTTTGTTAAATAATATAATCAAGTAAGTTGGTAATGGTGGTGCACTTTGACCGTCAATTGGTTTCTCACGACTTGTTTCATCTGAAAATTTCCATACTAAGCCACTTTTTTCTACTGCTGGCATACCTTCTTTTTGACATTTTCTTATCTTACTAAACTGGAACGATTTTGTACTTGTTTGTTTCACCTCATAGTAGCAATAAAATACTTTGTTTTTAAAATATTGTTCCAGTATAGTAGTGTATTTTGCTTCTATTTTCATATTATTTAGTTATAAACTTTTCTAAATATTTAATAGGATTTTCTTCTAGTACCATTTGTTGAAGATGATAAGTCCAATCATTTCTAGCCATAAAATAAGTTGTTCCTATTTCATCTGTAATTTCTCTTCTATTTATATCATCACCCCAAAATGCTTTTGCGAAGTCGTGTGTGAATATAATAGAATATGAGGTTATAGCATTTTCTACATAAACACCATTTTTTCCAAACAAACTATCAGAAACAGCCTCTCCCCACTTCCAACCATTTATAACAGCTTTATTAATAGCTTTTTTTAATATTTGTTCATTGTTCATATTATTTATTTTTCATATTTCTAATTTATTTTTCACTGCTTCCCAAAGTGCATCACAAAGTTCGTCATAATTCATACAAAAACCTGCTCCTGTTTTAGGATTATTAAATTCATAATGAACACACCAATCATCTACTTTAGTATCATTTATATTATATACCATATCAGTTAAATCATCTCCTAAAAATTCTATCATTTCTCCTATGTTTCCAAATTCAGTCCAAGAAAAGAAAATATCAATTTCCCTTTCCCTCATACCTCCTGATTTTCTTTTACCTACAAAAGTTTTCTTTTGTTTAAAAATTAATTCATCCCATTGTTCTAATGTTATTTTTTGTTTCATACATTTAATTATTTTGCTTTATATTTTAGCAAAGGTTTCATTGGCATACTTTTTTTCCTTGCTTTTGCTTCTAAATATTCTCTATTACTTTCTTTTTTAAATTTTGTCATTCTAGTTTTTTTTTCTTCTGTTGTTTCTACTTCTGTTTTAGTGAATTTACTTGTTCTAGTTTTTCCCCAATCACTTTTAGGGAGTTTATTTTTTCTTGAAATCATATATTTAATGTTAATCTTTCTTGGAAATCTTGCCCACTCATAATGGTATCGTGGCAATCTTTATCACAACCTTCAACTACAAGATGTATGTATAAATTCTTTTTTAAATGATTAGCTCGGAGAACTCTTCCAGTTGACTGTTCGTAATCTACATATCTCCAAGATTTACTAGCATAAATCACACAAGGGAAAGTCGGAAGTTCATATCCAGATGATATAGAACTTTGAGCAATTATAATATGTGGTTCTGGACTCTTATCAACTCTCTGAATAAAACTTCTATCTTTTGTAGTTCCAGTCAATGTTGAAACTCTATACTCTGCTTTTCTTAACTGCTTTGCTATCTCTTCAATTTGAGCAGTGTAGTTTGCAAAGATTAGTAATTTAGGGAACTCTTGAGCTCTTTCAAGGATGTAATCAATCTTATGAGACTTGTAAATAGTAGTCATATTAGTCATCATTTCTATCTTTCCTTCTAATTCTTCTATTTTCTTCCCGTAGAGCACTCCATTTTCAATCGTACGGAGCCGTGAGCGTCTCACAAGTGGGTCTGCTTCAGATAAGGTCATCTCTTTCACTGCTTTTTTTTGCTCTCCGCTAAGCTCAATTTTGACTGTTTTATGGGTTTGGTCTGGAACGTCAAAGAAATCATTTAATCCACCAGTATAGCCAAATCTTTGTATCAATTTTGCTAAATTTTGTTTCGATTCATCATCTCTTTTCGGTATCCAAATTCTTCTCAATCCACCTATTCTAATTTCTACATAATATTTTCTACGAAACTCTCCAAAATCCCAGTCTTGACCAAACAAAATTCCTATCCCCCACATACTCATTGGTTTTGGAACTGGAGTAGCTGATAATAAATATAATCTTTTTGGTTCATATTTTTTAATAAACTTTTGAGTAGCTTCGAAAATTTGAGAAGTCTTTGGTCTTTGAATTTTATTCTTTTGAACATAGGCTGGAGAAACTCCTAAATTGTTATGGCACTCATCAATGATAATTGTTTTGTAGGCTGGTAATGTATCCCACATTTTTCTAATATCTTCTTTACTGATAACTTTCAAATCTATATTTATATTAAATTTTTTTGCATTATTTTGCCAAGTAAAATCGTCACGCTGCTGTTTTGGGCATATTACAAGAGTAGAACCTTCAGCTAATTTTAATGCTACAAAAGTCTTACCACTGCCAGTACCTGTGAAAATACCACACTTTTTTTTATTTTCTTCTAATATTTTTTTTTGATGTTTATAAGGTTTATGCATATATTTTTTTACTATGTCTTTTATAATGACATTGCTTACAAAGAGTTCTCCCATTATCTATTGCAAATCTTAATTCGGGGTGTGTTGAAAACAGTTGAATGTGGTCAGCATTCAATACAACTTTTTTTCCTTTACAACTTTTTGCTCCACACCAAATACACGTATAATTATCTCTTTCAAAAACAGCCTCTCTCCACAATTTATATTCTAAAGAACGTCTTATCTTCATATTTATAGTGTTTATTCCACCTTGCCAAAACCTATTTTTTCTTCCTTGCATATTAAGACTCATTTTTTTTCTTGTTTCAATAGAAGCTTTTCTACCTTTTCTTGTCCTACTCATCTCCATTTTTGTTTCAATAGAATGTTTTTTCCCTTTTTTTCCTTTAAGAGCTTTACTTAATCTTTCTTTGTGTAAATTAGTTCGTGGAGTAGGAGATTTTCTATTTGGATATTTTATCCCTTTATGTGCTTCACTAATATTTTTTTTATGAGTATCCGAAAACTTTTTACCTAATTTAGCAAGTCTTATATTATTTTTGCCTTTTTCAGACATTTTCCATTTTTTTCCAGTTTGGTCTGGTGGTATTATTTTTTTAGGTATCATATTATTTTCTAGGTAAATTAGGGTAAGTATTATAAAGTCCACCTTGAGGTTCACATTGTTTTAACCATAATGGATTTAATTCTATTCCAGCAAAAGTTGCTTCTCCTTTTCCATTTACTCTTTCATTATAACCAAATCTATTATCTTTCTTTCCATAAGCAATAACTTCTTTTGTAAAAGTAATCTTAGCTTTAGTTTTTCTACCACCAGCATTTTCACTCCACTTTTTATATTCAGCATACAAATCAGGTGTTTCAATATTACTATCAGATTTAATAAGTATACATTGAGATAGAAAACCTTCAACAGAAGAGTTCTCTTCTCTATAATCATTTAACATCCTTGTTTGTTCAGCAGTAGTTACAAATTCTTTATTCTCATACAAATCATTTACTCCATCAATCATCCAATTTAATATCCCGGATAATTCTTGAGCAAGTAATCCAACAGAAGAACGTAAATCATAATTAGGATTGTCTCTATAGTTATTTAGAAATTGTAAGCAACATATTCTTCTTTCAGTAGCTGTGGAAGTATCATCAACTCTAGGTAATAAATTTACAGAGAAAGCAAATTTAGCTTGTGGTCTGAAAGTATATTGGTCTTTATATTTTATATCAATCGTTACCATTTCTCCGGAAATTAATTTTTTTAGTTTATTACTTTGATAATAATTCCCGTGTACTTCTTCAATTATATTTAATCTTTTACCAACCAAACCTTTCATACCAAATGGACCATATAATCCTTCAAGGTCAATACTAGAAGTAGCTTGTGGACCAATTACCATAGCAATTGTATCTATAAAAGTTGATTTACCATTACCACCATCTCCAACCATAAATAAAGCACGGTCGAAAAGCATTGAAGAAGATAAACAGTATCCAGAAAATTGCTGTAGCAGTCTGATTTTTTCTTTTTCTTCCGGACCTGTCATCCAACTTGCCATACATTTAGTCCAAGTAGGACATTTAGCTTCAGGGTCATACACAACTGGATACTGTATCAAAGATACAAATTCAGGAGTGTGTGGAGATAATTTTCTAGTTCTAATATTCAGTAAACCATTTTTTACATTAGCTATATATCCTTTATCATCTGTAATTACTAGCAGTGGAATTATTGAAAGCAAACAAGCAATTTTATCACTCACACATTTTCTAGTTCTATATCCCCAAAGTAAATCGTCATATAATCCATTAAATATTAAATCATAAATAGATTGTTCGGACATTTCTTTATAAACTCCTTTAACGTATTGATAAATAATTCCAATTTCATTTTTTCTTAAATTAGGATTGTTAATTAATATTTCACGCTCATAATTTGAATAGCGTACTTTATCTTGCTCTCTTCTTTCTTTAATAATTTTAGTGTAAGTCATTTGTATCCTTTGGTTTTCAGCAGGAGACATATTAAAATCAATAACTTTATTCTTAGTCGAGAAAGTATAACCTTTTTCAAAAGCACTATTAATAGTATTTACAATTTCATTTGCTCCACCATTTTCTTTTTCTATACCGTGCCAACCAACTTTATCAATATGTGCAATAGCTTTTTCAACAGTCCAGTGAGCTTGTTTCATTAGTGAAGCTGTAATTAACAAAGTATTATTTCTACCAACATCATCAATTAAACTTGTAGGGTCATTGCTAATTAATTTTTTAAAACTATCCCTTTCTTCCATAGGAAATTCTTCGTTGACACGTTCGAAAAAACTATTTTTTTCAGCGTCAGCAAAACTTTTTGATTTATCTTTAGCAACATCAATAATACTTGTCGGAGTTTCTTCAATATTAATTATTTCTTCAATCTCATCCATTGAATAATTTTGAGAAGTGTTTTTATATATTCCTATTATTTCAAATACTCCTTCTGTTCCTTTCTTCCATTGGTCTCCACTTTTTTTCCAGTAATAAGTATTTGGTACTCTTAAAATTCTAGGTATATCTTTTACAACAGGGTCAGCTTTAAATTCTTTTACAATAGCTAATTCAATTTTCTCCCATTGAGTAATAGCTTTTTTCCATTCTTCATCAGTACAATCATTTTTAATAATAGGTTCATCTAAAAGCCAATAGATGTGCCAACCTCTTTTTGTTTCTACTATAAAAGAAGGATTAAATTTTTCTTTAATTTCTTCCAACTCTTTTAAATCTTTACGTCCATCAATATCTACAAAGAAAGCATTAAGATTTGTACACTTATCTTTTTGAGCATTAGGAGAACCAGCAAAACCATTTATTGTAAAATAACTCTCATATCCATTGAGATTTAATTCCGGTTTAAGTTCTGCACTAGAAACTGGTGGTCTTCCTGCTCCAGTTTGGTCTATATATCTATAAACGTGGTCAGGAAAGTAAGTTAAAAATTGATTATTCATACATTATTTTATTTCAAATATCGAGAGAGAGTAAACTAAAAGCAGTCAATGAAGTACAGGAAAAGCAGGAGATAATGTAGAAAACCCACTAAAACGTACAGTATTAACTGCTATTTAGTCTACTCTCCTCCGATATTCTTGTTAAAAAATTCTACATTATCGAGGGAGATTAAATTGTTATTTTTTCTTTATGATTACCTGTGAATTCTTTTCTAATATATCTAGTTGATTACCATATACATTTAGAAAAGCGTCTATACCAGTCGATGGTCTATCGTAATAGTCCAGTCCAACACCCCAAGTATAATCGTCAAAAATCATTATACCATCTTTTCTTAATAATGGAAAAGCTAATACTGCGTCTTCAAGAACGTCTTTCGCTTCGTGAGAACCGTCCACATAAATGAAGTCATATTGACCTGCAATAGGAGTTTCTCTTAATTCTTTTTGTGAAGTTCCTACTTTAATATTTAATCTATCTTTATACTTTTTTATGTTATCCATAAATCTAGTATATAAAGTAGTTTCAAATTGACTATCGTGTTCTTTACTTCCTTCAAAAGTATCTATTACTGTTAAATTAGCATAAGTGTTTTCCATAATCCAGACAGAAGCCTGACCTTCGTAGCAACCTATTTCTAAAAAATTAATGTTTTCATCTAATACTTTGAAAGGAACATATTTTTCAAAATTTGCTTTTGCTGTAATTTCGAACCAGTTATTTGTAAACATAGTTTTTTATTATTTAGAAGGGAATATTTTCCGCTTCTTCTTTTTTAACTGGTGGTTCTTCAACTGTTCCACCTAACATTTCAGCATTTCCTTCAGCTTGTTTTATTCTATTTAATTCCGGTAAAATTTTAGTGTCTACCATTTCTTGTAAGAACACTAATCTTTTTGTATCATCCCAAACAAGAACTCCTTTAATAGTAAGTTGCTCCATATCTGGCATACCATTTGGATTTTCTCTAGTGTAAGCGTGTTTAAGTGCTTTACCGTCTTGATTGATAAATAATGAACTTTTATTTTTTCCGTCTACTTCTTTTGTAGAAGGAGATAATTTCATTTCTTTATTCAAATCTATATTTGGTAGCATTTTTAAAAATGCTGTAGCAAAACTATTTGAGTAAGATAATTGAAGAGTATAAACTTCTTTTTTATCTTGAAACATTAAGTTCCAAGTTTTTCCGTAAGTTCCTTCTCGTACTTCAATTCCTTTTAGTTTTCCAGTGAAGTTATCGTAAAATTTCTCGTGTACCACATTACCAATTTTATTAGTTCTTTCGATTGAACCTTCAGTACCTTCAGGCACTCTTTGGCAAAGTTTTCCACCTAGTATAGTGATAAAATTACCACCTTGTCTTGTTTCTAATCCCATATATATTTGTTTATTTGATAGTATACTATCATTGTTTAATTAGTAGCAGAGTAATCTCCGCCAGATTTTGTTTCCTTCGACCACAAGAAACTTCTTTAGCCTTTCTATTATACACCAAAATAGCTGTCGACACAAGTTTTTTCTGTGTGTAAAAAGTGGATAACTATATCTTATTTAATTAATCCTTCTTCGTTTAAATCTCGTTGTCTTTCATATTCTTGGTCTTCGTCAATAGTTTTTCTATTTTCGTTTACCATTTTAATATGTTTTCTTAATTTCTCTACTGTTATGTGAGAACAAGTATAGTTTCCGGCTCTAGTGTCTCCTTTTTTAAATCTGTATTTTGTTCCAGCAACTAAATTTCTCCAAGTTCCATTACTAATAGCTTGGTCTCCTTTTAGTTTCTTATACCACTCCGGAGTTATACCTTGCTTAACTTCAAGGTCAAAATATTCTTTATATTCTCTAGCAGATAAACCGTGAACTTGCCAAACGTGAGAGCAAACTTGAACATAATATTTTCCACACAAAAGACATTGAACTTTATCAGGGTCAGGTATACTTGCTATTGCGTCTCTTTTTTTACGTTGCCAATTTACTCCATAATGGTTAGCATTTTGATTATCATTATGAAATTTTACTCTACACTTTGGACTACAATAAGTTCTTTGTCCTTTTACTAATTTTTTTCCACATATTTTACAAGTGGTTCTTATTTCTACTTTCCATTTTTTTCCCATATTATCTAATTAAATTTTTTAAAAATTCCCTAACAAAATAATCTATCATATAAGCTGGTGGTTCGTCTGTAGTTTCGCCATTTTGGTTATTAGGTTTTAATGTTATTCCTTTATCTTCACAAATTCTAGTAATTAAATGAAATAATTCGTGTACTAAACTTCCAAAATGTTCTGGTTTCTTATTAAATTTTTTAAGCCAAACTATTCTATGTAATCCTTGCTCTCCAAAATGTAAAACAGTTCCCATTGCACTTTCTCCTATTCCAGATAAATCACAATCTATTTTATATTTTTTCTGTAATAATTTTTCTAATTCTTGCCAAGTACAATTTATAATAAATAATGGTTCTGTTTTAAATAGTTTTTCTTCTATTGAAAAATATTTCATATTAAAAAGTTAATTTACAATTTTTTATATGACTGATAAGACTTGTTGGTTTAAACTCTATATCTTTATCCCAATCTACAAATCTAGTGTCAGCCATTCTAACAAAGCAATCAAAACAAATAAGATTTTCTCTCTGACTGTGATGAGTTGCTAATTCCCATATTTTATTTGGTACACTATAATCTAGTGCATATTCTCTTTGACATACTGAACATATTTGTCTATGTGGTTTTCTTTCCATATTATTATTTTTAATTGGCATATTTATTTAATTAAAAATAGTTAAAATAACTCTCAACTTCAAAAGGCATTCTTTGTTTCATAACCTTTGTCCAAGCATAATAATTTGCTACTATTTCCCAACTTGGTGAGTCTTTATAGTCATATCCCATTTTCTTATTTACATCAAGCCAAAATTTACTATGAAAGTTAAAACTATTTTTGTCTAAAAAATATTTATGATATTTATAATGTCCTATTTCGTGATACAAAACAAATAAATCATCTTTGTATTCAGGCGTAACATAAATTTGATGACTTTCACTATGATAACAACCTGCTACATTGTCTATTTTAGTGAAGTCATAACAAGCTGTTGTACTTACTAAAATTAAAATTCCTTCTAAAAACATATTTTTATTATTATATTAAATTGCTAAATGGTTAGCTTTATCTATTTACATTTCCACCAAGATTTATGTTCTGGATACCAAATCATAAAGTTTCTGATGTTCTCTGTCTGATTTAATTGACTACCTTTTGCTTCAATATAATCCCAACTTGGGTCAGTCCACATATATACACCTTGAGCTGTTGAGCCTTCCCAATTTATAGGATATTTATTAAATTGACTTTCACATTCAGCAATTCTAAGAGCAGTTTCTTCATCTACACCATAAATACCTGCTAAGTGGATTATTTCTTCTCTAACGCCCATTTTAAGCCTTTCATTCATCTTTAAATTAAGATTATGTAGTTCTACTTCTTTAATAGTTCTTTCAAAATGTACTTCTTTTAATTTTATACCACTATCTAAAATAACGATAAGTCCTACGAAAGCAAATAAGATTGCGATTAAGATGTATTTGTTAGAGTGGTTTTTCTTTTGTTTTTTCTTATTAAATCTAGCAAAAACATCAGCCCAAGTATTTTGGTCAGTCCAAGTTTGACAATCTTTGTTTTTGTTAGGCATATTTTATTTATTAACAAATTAAGATTAGAATATAGTGAGCAAGGAAAATTGTAGAAACCTTGCTATTTTTATTTTTTATCTACCACTATACTCTAGTCCCAACTTGTTAGTTGGCAAATTTTATTATTATTTAATTATTAAGATTAAAGCAGTGATGAGTAGTCTACAGTTTTGCTAGATAACAATGCGTTT
>CAZOUP010000037.1:30670-38757 GCA_964583035.1 uncultured Akkermansia sp. | reverse complement strand
GAACGAATCCCAAACTCGCCTCGACTACATCGACCCCGCTCTCAAGGCGGCGGGCTGGGGTGAGGTCGAAGGTGCCCGGATTCGAGTGGAATTCCCGATCACGGAGGGGCGTCTCATCGGTCAGGGACGGCGCAAAAAACCGCTCCTCGCCGATTACATTCTCGAATACCGGAACAAACGCCTCGCCGTGGTCGAGGCGAAAGCTCGTGATCTCCACTACACGACAGGCGTCGGCCAGGCGAAGGACTACGCGGAGCGGCTCGACATTCGCTTCACCTACGCAACGAATGGGCTCCAGATTTACGGGATCGACATGGAGGAGGGAACCGAGGGCGATGTCGACCGCTACCCGACTCCGGACGAACTCTGGGAGATGACGTTTCCCAAGCCGATCGAGCCCTACAAGGTGGAGATCGCAGACTGGAAGGTCCGTTTCGAAGCGGTGCCGTTTGCGCTGTTCAAAGGACAGTATCTCCCCCGCTACTTCCAGCACGTCGCGATTGAGAAAACCCTCGATGCCATCGCCGCAAAGCAAACGCGGATTCTCCTCACGATGGCGACCGGCACCGGCAAAACGGCGACGGCTTTTCACATTTGCTGGAAGCTTTTTCACGCCCGCTGGAACCTGAAGCGTGATGGGATTCGTACCCCGAGGATTTTGTTTTTGGCAGATCGCAACCTCCTTGCTGATCAGGCTTTCAACGCCTTTGGCGAGTTCGAGGACGATGCGCTGGTCAGGATCACGCCGAAGGACATCAAAAAGAAGGGCCAAGTCCCGACTAACGGCAGCGTTTTCTTCACGATTTTTCAGTCGTTCATGGCGAGCGACCAGAGCGAGGCGGAAGAAGAACGGGAAGCGGAGGAGGCGGGAAACTTTACGGCGGAAATCCCGATGGTCGCTGAGGAGGCCGTGGCTTATCGCATCAAAAGCGATCCACCGAAGGAGGCCGAATCCTATTTCGGACGCTACGAGCCGGATTTCTTCGATTTCATCATCATCGACGAGTGCCACCGCGGCGGTGCGAACGACGAGAGCAGCTGGCGCGGAATTCTCGATCACTTTTCACCCGCCGTGCAGCTCGGACTCACCGCGACTCCGAAGCGGGATGTCAACGCTGACACTTACGACTATTTCGGGGAACCGATCTACACCTACAAGCTCAAGGACGGGATCAACGATGGCTTCCTCACTCCCTTCAAAGTGAAGCAGATCAGCACCACGATCGACACTTACACCTTCACGAAAGCAGACCTGATCAAAGGCGGTGATATCGACCCGAACAAGGAATACACCGAAGCGGAGATCAACCGCATCATCGAGATCAAAGCCCGCGAGGAATACCGGGTGAAACTTTTCCTCAGCGAGATCAACCAAAACCACAAGTCGCTCGTCTTTTGCGCGACCCAGCGCCACGCCGCCGTCGTCCGGGATCTCATCAACCAGCACAGCGAGAGCAAGAGCCCGAACTACTGCCACCGCGTCACCGCCGACGATGGCGGGATCGGCGAAGCGCACCTGCGGGACTTTCAGGACAACGAGAAGAGCGTCCCCACGATTCTGACGACCTCGCAAAAGCTCAGCACCGGCGTCGATGCGCCCGAGATCCGCAACATCATTCTGATGCGGCCCGTCAAGTCGATGGTCGAATTCAAACAGATCGTCGGTCGTGGCACGCGACTCTTCGAGGGGAAGGACTACTTCACGGTCTATGATTTCGTCGAGGCCCACAAACACTTCAAAGATCCCGAGTGGGACGGCGATCCCCTCCCGCCCGAGGGCGGCGATGGAGAAGGCGGAGGTGAGAAACCTCCCTGCAAGGAATGCGGCGAACGTCCCTGCCTCTGCGAAAAGCCCGATCCGGATCCCTGCCCTGAGTGTGGCAATTTCCCCTGCACCTGCGAGGGAGGCCCGCAGACGATCATCGTCGTCGAACTATCCAAAAACAAAGCGCTCGAGATCGACTCGATGATCAAGACCACCTTCTGGAGTCCTGATGGCACGATGCTTTCGGCGGAAGAATTCATCCAACAGCTCTTCGGTGATCTCCCCGGATTTTTCAGAAATGAAGACGAGCTGCGCCAACTCTGGAGCCTCCCCGGGACCCGGAGAAAGCTCCTCGAAGAACTGAGCGAAAAAGGCTACACCGAGCCACAACTCGAAGACTTGCGCCGCCTCGTCCACGGTGAAGACAGCGACCTCTTCGACGTCCTCAACTACGTCGCCTACCAGAAGGATCTCGTGCCCCGCCTCGACCGGGCAGGTCAGGCGAAGATCCAGATCCAAGACTACGATCCGAAGCAGCAGGCCTTCCTCAACTTCGTGCTCTCTCAATATGTCAAAGAAGGCGTCACCGAACTCGATGAAGCCAAGCTGGGAGATCTTCTCAAATTGAACTACGGAGCGATCGACGACGCTAAGACGGAACTGGGAGCGATTCAGCAGATCCGGGAGACCTTCATCGGTTTTCAAGAGCACTTGTATCGGGATAGGACCGGCTGATGAAAATTTCTAAAAACTGCCCAACTCCCGCTCCCCTCTCTCAAAACCCCAGCCCCAAACCTTGAATCCCCCGGAAAGCCCGCCACCATAAACCATGCCGACCCGCTTTCCCGACTACTCCTTCCCCGAACCCAATCTGGAGCTCACCGAAAAACAGTACGCTGAGTTCCACCGCCGTCTTGCCGCCGCCGAAAGTGCTGACGATTGCCTTGCGCTGATTGCCGACTGGGACGGAGTGCTTTGCGAATTCAAAGAGTGGGGCAACCTCACGGAAATCCGGTTTCATCAGGACACGAGGAACGTCGAATACAAGGCGGCCAAAGACCGGCTCGATGGGATTTCGCCGAAGTTCACTGACTTGGAGACCACCTTGAAAAAAGCCTTTCTCGACTCTCCCTTCCGGGGCGAAATCGAGGCTGCGACGGGATCGCAGTTGTTCGAAAAGTGGCAGTGTCACACGCGGAGTTTTTCATCCGCGATTGAAGAGGATCTGATCAGAGAGTCCGCTCTCGAATCGGAATACACCTCCCTGACTGCCGGAGCGAAAATCTCGTTTCAGGGCGGGGAATTCTCGATCCCGGAGATGAACCAATTTTTCGACGATGCCGACCGCGAGATTCGAAAGGCTTCTTACCTCGCTCATTCGAACTGGTTTGCCGATAACGCCCCGGAGTTGGACCGGATTTACAATGAGCAGGTCAAAGTCCGGCACGCAATGGCCGGGAAGCTGGGCTACGAAAGGTTTACCGAGCTGGGTTACCAACGCATGACCCGGATCGGCTATGGTCCGGAGGAAGTGGCGACCTTTCGCGACGAAGTCCGCGACCAGGTCGTGCCGCTCGCGATGGAGCTCGCCGCGCAGCAACCGAAGGACATCGGCGTTGAGGAGCTCATGTTCTGGGACACGAGCGTCTATTCCCTCGCGGGAAATCCGGCTCCCCGCGGAGACCATGACTGGATGGTGGACCGCGCCACGGAGATGTTTGCCGAAATGGGCCATGGCCTCGACGGCTTTTTCGAAGAAATGAAAGCACGGGGCGCGATGGATTTGAAATCCCGGGAAGGGAAAGCGGGCGGCGGCTTTTGCGAATACCTGCCTAAATTCGGATTCCCTTTTATCTTTGCGAACTTCAACGGAACGCGGGGAGATGTCGATGTCTTCACCCACGAGATGGGTCATGCCTTTCAAAGTTACCGCAGCCGGAATCAGGTCATGAGTGATTTAATCTGGCCAACGACCGAGGCCTGCGAGATTCATTCGATGGCGCTCGAATTCCTGAGCTGGCCGCAGATGGACAAGTTCTATGGAGAAGACGCCGCCGGGGAGCTTCGCCGGATTCATCTCACGAACAGCCTTCAATTTCTACCCTACGGCGTCGCGATCGATCATTTCCAACATCTCGTTTATGAAAGACCGGAGGCGACACCGGCGGAGCGGAATGAAATGTGGCAGGAGGTCGAGGCGACTTATCTTCCGTGGCATCACTATGGGGATCTTTCGCACCAAGCGAGTGGGCGCCGTTGGCAGCAGAAGCAGCACGTTTACAACAGTCCCTTTTATTACATTGATTACTGTTTAGCCCTGACCGGAGCACTCCAATACTGGTCCAAGTCGCGCACGGATTTCGACGGCACGATGACGGCCTACGAGGAGCTCTGTGAACTGGGCGGCAGCCTCGACTACACCGGCTTGTTGAAATCAGCGGGCTTGAATTCACCTTTCAGTAAAGGCTGTCTCGATGAAGTGATCGCTGAGGCGAAAAGGTATTTGGGCTGAGGGTGGTTGATGGTTAGCGCGTGGGTTCGGGGACTGCTCGTTCACACTCGCTGCTACGGGGAAGGTGCGACGGCGGGCCGTCTGAGTGGGGTTGAGAAGAGACGGACTAGGCAGTCCATCCTACGCAGAGGTTTTGTAGGGACCTCTTCCCGCCAACGCGAAACTCTTGCTTGATCAAGGCGCGAATATCACGCGAGGCGGTATCTTCGGAACACTTGGCGATTTTGGCATGTTTTGACGAAGTGAGCTTTCTTTCGAAGCCGTCGAAGAGCTTGTTGATCATCTTGCGCCGACGTTCATTGACGGGCGCATGGTTCACTTTCTCCCAGACGCGGGCTGTATGCATCACGTCGGTGAGGGTTTCGTCAGCCGCGGTAATAGCTCGACCGCGCTTAGTACGGACAGCTTATCGATTTTGACTATTTGTCACCGTCAAATAATTTACCCAAATAATTTACCTGTCCCTCGAATTTCTCTGTCCCTTGAATTTCTCGAATTTCGAGGTATCGTGATCTGGCGTCAAAAAGAAAGAACGAACCGTTCATCAGGTTCTATGATCCCTGCTGCGACATTTTTCATCTCTTTGCTATGCGGCGGTTTTCCCGGGCGTCGCAGGGGAAATGACCAATTTGTGCCGTGACTTGGAACAGTCAATCGCCCCTTTTTAAGCGCTAAAGATGAATTATCGGGATTGATCAAGAGGTGGACCAAAGCTAACATCCTCCTTCTGTCCCCAGACCCCCCCGATAAGGGCACTATTTTCGCGTTTGGGCCAAGAAAGAGCAAGCGCGATCGCAAAATTGCCGCTGGGAACACATTCGACAAATATGGCAAATTTTGAAATGGACGGCGGGATCAAGATCTACCTTCGGGAGATCGGGAAAACCGCACTACTCACTCGCGAAGAAGAGGTGGAGCTTGCTGATCGCATAAAAAATGGCGATATGGAAGCCCGTGCTCATATGATTAAGGCAAACCTTCGCCTCGTCGTGAAGATCGCACAGGACTACGCGAACTACGGGCTACCTTTACTAGACCTCATTTCTGAGGGCAATATCGGCCTGATGAAAGCGGTTGAGCGCTTCGACCCCAACAAGGGGGGGAAACTCTCCACCTATGCCGCGTGGTGGATCAAGCAGTCCATCAAGCGAGCGTTGGCGAATCAGAGCAAAACAATCCGTCTCCCCGTCCACATGGTGGACAAAATTTCGAAGATGCGCCGTGTTGCGATGGTGCTGAGCGAAGAGCTGGGCCGCGAACCGACCGATGAAGAACTTTCTGAAGAGATCGGAATCGACCGCGCCAAGCTTTCACATCTTAAGGCTGCTGCTCAGCGCCCGGCATCTCTTGATGCCCCTATCGGGGACGACGACAGCACCCAATTCGGCGAGATCATCGGCGACGAGAAGGCGCAGACTCCTCTCGAACTCCTGAGCCACAAGAATATGCACATGCAACTCGACGACCTCCTTGAGGTTCTCGACGAGCGTGAGCGGAAAATCGTCGATGCCAGATTCGGCCTTGCTGGTGAAAAGCCTAAAACGCTCGAAGAAGTGGGCCAGGAATTTGGCGTCACTCGCGAGCGTATCCGCCAGCTCCAGAACATCGCACTCAAGAAGCTGCGTCGCGCCCTTCAGAAAAAGGAGGACCCCGCTCCACGCCCGCTCGGCAAGACAGGCGAGTTCGACGACGAATTTCCCCGCGGACAATAAATAAAAACTGCCCGGGAAATCTGATTAGGGCCCGACAGTGACTTTCTATGGTCTGTTTCTTGGAATTTGAAATTCGAGAAACCAAAGGGAGGAGGACTTCGCTCGAGAATTCACCAATGAAGATCTCGCTGACGAAATCGTAGCCGCGGAGAAGGGAGCCCTCATCTACTGCGCCGACTTTGAAAACACAGGGGAAGCGATGAAGGCTCTAAACCGCGCCCATCACCTCGGCATGTCTCCTTTCATTCGGCGTAAGCGAGTCGCATCGCAGGCAATGAACTCGAATTCAGACTACGGTCCTGAATCACGTGCCGGAATCTACTTTCCAGAATCCCCTCTAAGACCCGAAGCTGAGATTGAAAAGATAACCGAGTTTTAGATCATGCGCCCATTTTTCTCCCCCCTCTTCCTCACCGTCGCTCTTTTCCTGGCAGCGGGACCTGCTTCGTCGGCGGATCCTCCTAACATCATTCTCATCTTCGTCGATGACCTTGGCTACGGCGATCTTGGCTGCTACGGCAATGAGGTCATCAAAACACCAAACATCGACAAGCTCGCCGCCGAAGGGCAACGCTGGACGAGTTTCTATGCGGCCGGGACAACCTGTGTTCCGAGCCGCAAAGGACTCATGAGCGGACGCCATCCCGCACTGCTGGGTAAGGAGCCGCTCAAAAGCGACCGCGAAGCGCTCATGGCCGCGATGTTGCAACGTCAGGGCTACGCGACGGCGATCCTCGGGAAATGGCACCTCGCCGGTTACCCTGATGACTTCACGACCGCTCCGATGCATCCGCTCGAATGTGGATTCGACTATCACTTCGGCACGCCCGGCAGTAATGACGCGCCGGGGCCGCCGGTCCAGACCCGCGAAGCCTTCGACAACGCAACCTTCGCGACCTGGACGATCCCGCTCATTCGCGGGCGCGAACTGGTGGAAAGTCCTTCGCGCCAGGATCTCTACACGAAGCGATACACAGAAGAGGCGGTAAAGTGGATTGGCGAAAAGAAGGACGACCCATTCTTTCTCTACCTCGCACACAACATGCCCCACGTGCCGATTTTCCCCTCAGAGGAATTTACAGGCAAGAGCGCGGGCGGAACTTATGGTGACGTCGTTGAAGAAATCGACTGGTCGGTCGGAGAAGTCATGAAAGCACTCGAAGCCCATGAACTCGAAAAAGACACGCTCGTCATTTTCACGAGCGACAACGGTCCCTGGAGCGTCTTCGGACCTCATGGGGGAACCGCCGCTCCCCTGCGTGGTGAGAAATCGACTTCCTGGGAAGGCGGCTCACGAGTTCCCGGTATTTTTCATTGGCCCGATCGGATTGCTCCCGGCGTCGTCGAGGGCATCGGCGTGAATCTCGATCTCTATGCAACCTTCGCTGCTCTCACCGGAGCGAAGGACCTCCCAACCGACAAGCCGGGCTGGATGTCGACGGACCTGACTCCCGCACTCTTTGACGATCAACCCAGCCCGCGAACAGAGTGGTTCTATGGAGGCGGAGCAATTCGCTCCGGTGATTTTAAACTCGTCACGACAACCCACTTTCCGACGAACCCGGAGACGAGGAAAAACACACCGCGCAAGCAACACGACCCTCCCCTTCTCTTTAACTTGCGGGAAGACATCGGCGAAACCAACAACATCGCCGCCGATCATCCTGAGAAGGTCACTCAATTGCTGGAGAAACTCATCAAACAACAATCGAAGCCGTGACACTCCGGTTTTAGGCGCTACCCAAAAAGCGGCAGAAGCATATGCTCCGCATTTGACATCATCTGTGACCCTTCACGCCTTTTGCGTTCGAATTAATCGCCAATACGAGAAGCCAACCAAAAGCGGAATGGATCCCGCGCCTATTGGATCATCAGAGACTCCGCCACCATGCCACGAGCCTTCTGTGTGTTCTTCGTATTCCGAGGTTCAAAATTCAGAAGCACCGCGATTTGATCAACCACGGAAAACACTGAAGACGCGGAAACAGGGGCATCATGATCGGGCTCAGGCACAGCGGACAAGGTGGAACTTGCCCCTCCAGTTTCGGGTTTCGCTCTCCCACTGAAAACTGAAAACGGCCTAAGTCCTCAACAACGG
>CAZOUP010000037.1:0-30570 GCA_964583035.1 uncultured Akkermansia sp. | reverse complement strand
GTCGGACTCGCTTTTCCGACTTTGATCGGTTCAGAGCGTCCAACGTCCCAGAGTCTCGCCATGCTCGTGAGGGCGAGGTCATCGCTGAAGGCCTCTTTTGAAAGAGCGGAATTGGGATCCGCTTCCTCCTCGACCTTGGCGATGGCTTGCGCAGTCTTGGCTTCAAAAAAGCCACCCATCTCTGTGGCGACGTCTTGGATCGCGACGGCCGGTTTCACCCCATTGATGACCCGGCTGGTAACGCGGGCGAAAAACTCACCGCCGCCGAGAGCTTCGGCATTCTGATGAGTAAACATCGCTTTCCTCGCGACCTCGACGAGTTCCTCTTCGCTTTCGTAATAGGCATGGGCGGCGACGTGGCGAATCGCCATCGCATTGGAAATGCCGCCGAGTTGTTCGACAGGGAACCCATGTTTGATCTGAGCGTAAGTCTCCTTGGTCATCGTGCAAATCCAGGAGCCCCAATCGTTTTCGAGACGGTTCATCCAATGCGGGATCAGGTCGGCCACGCTGAAGGGTCTCGCTGGATCTGCGGTCGCGGCCAGATGTTCGAGGATGAGGATGTTGTAATCGCCGTAGTCAGTGGTCCCGCCCGCCTTTTTGCCGGGATGATAATTTCGCTCGCCCCATCCGATCCCGTGAGTCTGACCGCCCATGAGTTCTCCAGGGGACATGAATTTCTCAATCGGGCGGCTTCCGTAGGCTTCGTGAATTTTGACGGCGTCATATTCGTAATGACTCCCGAGGCAGAGGGCGTCGGCGACGATGGCACCGAAAAAGGCGCCCCGGATCGATTGTTCTTTGGGGATGGGGTTCATTGTCTGGTTTGGTTTAGCTCAATAATGGCGAAACAAGAGATGAGAGCGCAGCAAAAGCTCAGCTAGATTCGCTAATCCATGAAATCCAAAAAATCCATGCATGGATTTTAACGGGTGGAACAGAGATTTCATGGATTCGGATAGGGGTTGCTAGAGTCTCAAGATCTCTACCGATGCCTCACTCAAGGAATAGATTGAAGGCCAGGGCTCTTTTAAATGCTTGTCCAGCGCGATCAGGCGTCTTTTCACCCCCGCTCTTCCGCGCATCTTTCCCGCGTGTCCCGATCTCTCCTATTTTTAGCAGGCCTTTGTGCTGCCTTCGTTTCAAGTAATCGTCTCGCCGCGATTGAGTTCGCGAGTGTGCCTGAAATCCATGGTCAAATTTTCGCAGACCATTGCTTCGAATGTCATGACTCGCTCAGTGAAAAAGGGGGAATCGATTTGGAGGCGCTTTCCTACGAACTCAACTCGGTCGAATCGGCAGAGACGTGGCAAAAGGTGCTCAATGTTCTCAACTCCGGTGAGATGCCGCCGGAGGATGAACCCCAGCTGACAAGCGATGAGAAGATCGCCTTTCTTCGCGACCTTTCCGACCAGCTCGTCGTCGCGCGGGAGCTCCTCAGCGACACCGGTGGGGTGACGACGATGCGCCGACTCAACAAGCGGGAATACGAAAACACAATCGAATCGCTTCTCGGGGTCAGCATCGAGGCCGGGGATCTCCCCGACGACACGAACTCCGGCGGCTTCGACACGAATGGTTCGGCCCTCTTTTTCTCGGCAGATCAGTTCGAGCAATATCTCAAAGTGGCCCGCACCGCGCTCGACGAGGCCCTTCTTCTCGGCCCCGAAAAACCGGGACCAACTACACAGGTGTTGGAGCCGGAAAAGTCGATCAATGCTTTCTACGACAAAGTGTCCACGAAACTGAAAGTCGATTTCGATAAAGCTCAGGAATGGCGGAACTCTGACGGCAGTCAGCCGCCGAGCGCCTTTGGGATTCTTGACGAGTTCGAGGTCCGCTTCGTCGAGCGAATCTATAATCAGCAATACGCAACCTACCGCCGCTATCTCGATGATCCCCGCTCTGAGGAGGGTGTCCTTTTACAACCGCTCTTCAACGGAACGAGTTTTGTGAAAGTCACGATCCCTCCGAAAGCGCCCCCGGGAGATTATGAGATCGCAGTTTATGCGAAGCCGCTCAAAGGGGCGAAACGCGGCGACACCTATCTCGAATACGGCTACCCCGGCGCGCGTTCCGGAGAGATCGAGCGACTGGGTTATGTCAGGGTCGCGGCAAAGCAAGACGCGGAGACACCGGTGACCCTGACCCTGCCCGTCGCGAAATCAGGGAGGCGCGAAATCGTGATCCGGCATCGTCAGCACAACAGCCGCGATGCGGCGCGGGCGGCTTTCATCCGCAGTCAGACGAAGGAGGGATTCGGTCCTCTTCCGAAACTCATGATCGAGCGGGTCGAAATCACGGGACCGCATCACGAAACCTGGCCCCCACGGGCAGTTTCTGAAATTTCCTTCAAAGGGATGTGGTGGAAGCAGGCGGACGAATCAGTTTACGCCAGGGAGGTGATCGAGCGCTTCGCGAGCCGCGCCTTTCGCACCCGCAAGCCGGGCACGGCCTTTCTGGATCGACTCCATGCGCTCTACGAAGCGGAAACGGCGGCGGGGAAAAAGTTTAGCGAAGCAATCCGGGAACCGCTCGCAATCGTCCTCGCCTCCCCCGGTTTCCTCTATTTGGCCGAGCCGGTGAAGCCGGAGAACGAGGGCAAAAGCGAGCCGCTCTCAGAGATGGAGCTGGCGATCCGATTGAGCTACTTTCTCTGGTCGGCCCCGCCCGATCAGAAACTGCTCGCGGCGGTTAAAGCAGGAGAGTTACGCAAGCCGGGAGTGTTGCGAAGTCATGCGGATCGTCTCCTCGCGGATCGTCAGTCCGATGCTTTCATCTCCTCGCTCGCCCATCAGTGGCTTCACATGGACCGCCTCGATTTTTTCCAGTTCGACGCCAACGCGTTCCCCGAATTCGATGACAGCGTCAAAGAGTCATCCCGCTCCGAGGTGTTTGAAACGCTGCGACACGTCATCACCGAAAAGCGACCGCCCGCCGATTTGCTCAAAGCCGATTACGTCGTCGTGAACGACCTTCTTGCCGACTACTACGGTCTCACTCCCGTCGAGGGCGGTCATTTCCGCGCCGTTCCCGTCGATGAAAAATCGCCGCGTGGTGGTTTGTTAGGGATGGCGGCGATTCATGCGATGGGGTCCGACGGCAACCACGCCTCACTCGTCGAGCGCGGCGTCTGGATTGCCCGCTACCTCCTCAATGATTCCCCTCCCCCCGCACCGCCGAATGTTCCGCAGCTCAGCCGGGTCCAGGGCAAGCTCCTCTCGCCCCGCGAAGAACTCGCCGCCCACATGGAGGAGGCACAGTGCGCCCAATGCCACCAGCGCATCGACCCCATTGGCTACGGGATGGAAAACTTTGATCCCACCGGTCAATGGCGTGAGGTTCTTTATCTTGAGACCCGAAAAAACAAGCGGATCGTCGCGAAAAAAGAGCTGCCGATTGATGCCAGCGGGGCGCTCCCCGACGGTGCCACCTTTGACGACTACTTCGGACTCCGTGACCGCGTTGCAGAGCACGAGACCGCTTTCACAAAGGGATTCCTCGAGGCACTAATCGAGTATGGCCTCGGTCGTCCTTATGGATTTTCCGACGAAAGCCTCCGCGAACGATTGCTGAAACGCGCTAATGCAAAGGACGGCTCCATGCGCGAACTTGTCCTCGCCTTCGTCGAATCGAAACCTTTCCAACTGAAGAAATGACGTCTCCCCTCTCCCCTCCCTCGCGCCGCGGATTTCTCCGCAGCAGCTCGGCTCTGATCGCCCTTCCCGCGCTCGAGTCGCTCGGGTTTCGACGCTTTGCCTCGGCGGCTTTGGTGGCAACGCCACCAAAGCGCTTTGTCTTTCTCGGGATGGGATTCGGCGTGACCAAAGAATCCTGGTATCCGGATCAGAAAGATGTCGGCGCTGATTACACGCTTCCGGAAGGTCTCGCTCCGCTCGCGAGGCATCGCGACGACATGACGATCGTCCAGAACCTCGCGAACCAATATAATAACGAAGCGCATTGGGGCAGCACCTTCTGGCTCACGGGAGCGAACCGCTACGCCGAGCCCGGTCAAAGTTTTCACAACACCGTTTCGGTCGATCAGGTCGCGGCGGAATCACTGGGCCAGGAAACGCGTTTTTCCTCGGTGCAGCTCAGCTACAAGGGCGGTGACAACTCCGGCCACGGCCCGGGTCTTTCCCTCGCCTGGAATCGTCAGGGCAAGCCGGTTTCCGCGCTGACGACTCCGGTGACGGCCTTTCACAAACTCTTCTCAGACGACAGCACCCCGCTGGAGCAGCGGCAAGCTGACTTGCTGAAGCAGAAAAGCGTCCTCGACACCGTCCTCGAAGATGCGAAGACAACGCAACGCGGCCTCACGAAATCGGACCAGGACAAACTCGACGAATACTTCCAGTCGATCCGCGAAATCGAGGTGCGCCTCGCGAAGGAACGCGAGTGGCTTGAAGTGCCGAAGCGGACGCCGGACCCCGCTCCGGTCGAGCCTGAAAATAGCCTCGAAGGCGTTGAGGAAATCAAAGTGATGTACGACCTCATGGCCGCTGCGCTCCAGGTCGATGCGACCCGGGTTTTCAGCTATCGTCAGCCTCTCGACACGATGATTCGGAGCATGGGTGCGACGATCACGGCGCACAACATGAGCCACTACCAACCCGGCGACCGCATGGATGTCTCGCAGCAGCGCGACTTGAAGCAGTCGGAAATGTTTGCCCATTTCATCGACCGCCTCAAGAGCATCAAGGAAACCGATGGGTCCTCACTCTTCGATCACACGACGATGACACTCGGGTCTAACATTCACTCAATTCACCACCTCACGAACTGCCCCACGATCGTGACCGGCGGCGGGGCGGGGATCAAGCATGGTCGGCATATTGTGGCCGAGCCGAAGACGCCACTCTGTAATCTGTGGGTGAGTTTACTCAATGGATCGGGAATCGCGACCGAGTCGCACGGTGATTCGAAAGGCGAGTTGAAAGAACTTTTCACGGCGTGAGCGAGGCCTTTCTATCACGATTACCCCTCACTGCTGACGAAGCTGAATCAGTTCAGCATTGATTGCCTGATACTGCTGTCGCGCGGCTTGTAGTGACTTGGTGAGCTGCGCCACCATTTGCTCTTCAACCTGGATTCTCGCCTGTAACTCTCCGGCCTGCTTCCTCCGATCCACGACCGTCGACTCTCCACCAATCCTCTCAACGCGGACACCGCCGGAACGCTGGGTGGACTGCAGCGCCCGAACGGACTGGTACTCAGCCCGCAAAGTCTTTAGCTGGATAGAGTGCCTCGATAAATCCGACTCCAGGCTTTGCATCCCGACTCGCTGCGCCTCCAACCTCTGGCCCATTTGCGAGAGCCTGCGAGCCCGGTCAGCGGCGCTAAGCTGTGGAGTTTTCTTCGGTGCCTCAACCGTCGCGATAGGGGCCGGTTCATTCAACATTTCAGGTTTCTCGAGCAGGCCCGATCCGGAAAGCCTCTCAGCCAAGCTTTCTTTCTTCGACTTGGAAGCTGGATCATATCCCCACTCCTCGCGAACATTTTCCGGAACCTCGTCCCAGGAAACGTCATCGACTCCACCGGCATGAGCGACCACAATCCCTTCATCGGTGATATCTCGAATTTCTACTGCGGTGAACCGACGGGACCCTAGGGTGAGCGATTCGAAAGCACGACCGATGACTGCCTTTCGCTTTCCTTCGACCGAATCTGGATCTACGGCCGCGACCGCCTCCATCTCCTCTAACGATGCCTCTTCCGCATCGGTTTTCAGTTGCGGCTTCTTGCAGGAAAGCAAAGCCAACGCCACGAGGACGGTAGCGACATGAGTTATCCATTGAGTTCCGAAGGCCATCCTTGTTCAACACTTTCCGGAAAAGTGTAACAAGGAATTCGCTACCCAGGCAAGCCACGAACCACCTCACGCGCTCAGAACTTCAATCGCCCGCCCCGAGATTCTCAAAATCAGCGAAGAGATTCATCCCCATAAGGACATAATCGTGAGACTCCGCTTTCATGTCGCGGATGTAATTTGGAAGCCGAACGAGCTCCCGGAAGCCGATTGCTCCCATCGAATCAATCGCGACCTTCCGCTCCCCATTGAATTCAGACTCCAGTTTCGTGAGGCCAATCTGCGTCGATATTTTTACGAGAATTTCCAGCAACTGATCGAGAATTCCGAGGCCCCGGAAGTCGGGGTGAGTTAAAAAATAAACACGTCCAATATGTCGTTTCCAGCCCCCGGGACGTTGATGTAGCGAGCCCATCGCGACGAGCTTTCCATCAACAAAAGCGAGGAGTGCAAAGTGCTGAATATTTCCCGTATCCTCAATCCATTCGCGAAAGAGACTCCCGTCCTTGATCTGCGAGCGGATGAACAACTGTTCTTCTTCCGGGATGACTTCATGAAATCCGCGAAAAGCCCCTTCGTCTTCCACCGCAATGGGACGGATCGAGCAGGAGGCACCGGTTAGAAGGTCGAGCCGCACCGGAAATTGGTCTTTGAGGAGAGTCAGCATTAGTCGAGTCGAAATAGCAAAAATTGTGCCATGGGCAAGCGACTCCGCGCCCCCAGCTTCTCTTCACGTTAAACAATCCGACTGGACTCGGCACGCATCATGCAATCTCTTCTCACGCAACCGCCCATCATGCCCGAGCAGGAAGAAGAACATGCCCCAGGCGAATCCCGGCATTCGCTCGGATTCCGTTTCCCGGTTCCTCATCTCATTTCGAGGGCTGACACGAGAGCGGAGTATCGTCGTATCCTCGGGCACCTTGAATTTCACTCCGGTCTCGCGCTCCTAAAATTTATTCTCTGCCTTGCCGCAGCCACCGGGATTGCCTTTTTACCCAACTACATCGGCCTCGAACCTGCGGCCCGGTGGACTCTTGGGATTGTCCTCTTCTGCGGTCTACTCTGGATGACCGAAGCGATCCCTGCTTTCGCCGTTGCCTTGCTCGCGATCGGTCTCCAGATCATGATTCTCGGCCAACCCGGCGGCGTCATGAATCCGGAAGGCGATTCCTCGGCCTGGCAAAAGTTCGTGCAACCCTGGGCAAGTCCATCGATGTGGCTTTTCTTCGGCGGCTTCATTCTTGCGAAAGCCTCCTCACGCACAGGGCTGGATCGTTCTCTCGCCGGCAATCTGCTGAGGCTTGCCGGGGCTAAACCGGAGCGCGTCCTCCTCGTCGCGATGGGGACAACTTTTGTCTTCTCGATGTTTCTCTCGAACACCGCGACCGCCGCGATGATGCTGGCGATCCTCGGGCCCATGCTCGGCAGCATGAAAGCCGTCGGAGCAGCCAAAGCGATGATCCTCGGGGTCGCCTTTTCCGCAAATCTCGGCGGCATGGGAACCATCATCGGCACGCCACCGAACGCGATCGCCTCCGGGCTCCTCAGTGACGTCTACAACATCGACTTTCTGACCTGGATGCTCTTCGGCCTGCCTCCTGCCATCATTCTCATGATCGGGCTCTGGTGGGTGCTCTCCAAACAGGTGCGACTGGCCTCTTTTCAACTGCAAGACTCAGAAGAAGATCAAAACGCAACTCGGCCCGATGCGCGAACGGATCACGCCCCCCGCTGGCAGCGTTGGACGGTCCTCGCCATTTTCGTCGTCACGATCGGATTGTGGCTTTCCGGCAGTTGGCACGGAATTCCCACGGCGGTGGTTTCCTTTATTCCCATCGTGCTTTTCTCCATCACGGGAGTGATCCGGGCGCAGGACATTCGCACGCTCGACTGGGACATTCTCATCCTTCTCGCGGGCGGGCTATCGCTCGGGGTCGGCGTCTCTGAAAGCGGACTCGCACAATGGATCGCCGGCCAACTGAGCAGCCTCGATGTTTCTCCCTGGGCGATGGGCATGATTTTTGGGATGCTGACCCTCCTCCTCTCGAATTTCATGAGTAATACGGCAGCCTCGAACATTCTCATCCCGATCGGTATTGCGGCCGGAGCGGCAAGTGGTGGCGGTGTCGAAGCAGCGGCCTTTGCCGTGCCCATGGCCCTCTGCGCCTCCGCCGCGATGTGTCTTCCTATCTCGACGCCACCGAATGCAATTGCCTACGCGAGCGGCCAGATACGTTCAAAAGACTTCCTCATTCCGGGAGCGATCATCGGACTCATCGCGGTGCCACTCGCGACTTTCTGGTGCCGACTCCTCCTTTCCTGGATTGGGTAGTCAGCGCTGGAAAGCGTGGCTGGACGGCACGGAGCAGGGCCAATATAGTCCTGCATCATGAGCGACTCATCCCAAGCCCTTTCCGATCCTTTCAAAGAAGCCCGCAAGGAAGCAGGGGTCTTGAAGTGCCCTTTTCAAGGCGAGGACGTCCCGATGATTCTTCGTCATGCGGATGTGCGTGAAGCGGCCAAAGACTGGAAGACCTACAGCTCCGACGCGCCTTTTCGAGTGCCCATTCCGTCCGAGGAGGAAGTGCGGACGATGCGCCAACTTCCCATCGAAGTCGATCCTCCGCTCCACGGGGAATATCGCGCTCTCGCAGAACCCTTTTTCCAACGAGCCAAAAAGCCTGAAATGATCGCTCAGGTCGAAGCTCTCATCGATGGAATGCTGACCGCGGCTATTCAGGAAGACTCGCTCGAAATTGTGAACGACTTCGCGCTGCCGATTCAATCGCGGGGCCTGACTTACCTGCTCAACGTTCCCGAATCCGAAGCCGACACCTGGATCAGTTGGGGCATGCATGTTTTTAAAGTCACCGGCGGCACCTTTAAAAAAGGCAATCAACTTGAGGATTATCTCCAAGCCCGGTTCGCCCTCGCTGAGGCGAATCCCGGTGAAGACTTTTTCAGTGCCCTGACACAGTCAGAATTTCAGGGGCGAAAACTAACCCGCGAAGAAATGATGGGATTCGGAAACCTGACCTTCGCAGGCGGGCGGGACACCATCATCCACAGCATCTCGTCGATCATTGCCTACTTCGGGGACAACCCGGAAAAGCTCGATTTCCTTCGCGAAGACCCGAAGCGAATCAAGCTCGCCTCCGAGGAGTTCTTCCGCGTTTTCATGCCCCTGACTCACATTGGTCGCGTCTGCCCCGTCGAAACGGAGGTGCAGGGAGTGACCGTCCCCGCCGACGGCCGCGTCTCGCTTTGTTGGAACTCAGCGAATCACGATGAAACGGTCTTCACCGACCCTGACACGATTCAACTCGACCGGAAACCGAACCCGCATGTTTCGTTTGGCTTCGGCACCCACCTCTGTCTTGGCGCCCCTCATGCCCGCCTTGTCGTGAGGACGCTCCTCGAAGCGCTCGTTTCCAAAATTTCGGCCATCGAAGTGATCGAAGCGAAACCTCACATCGAGCACGAAGAAAAATACAGCCGCGTGAACGGCTTCGAATCCCTCACCGTGAAGTTTAACGGAAAGTAGCGGGATTCGGGAGAATTCTGTCTCCGATCGACCAGCACATCCATCCCGTCTGAATTGTTCCCCATTCAGCGACGTCTCGAAATTCACCAATTGATCCGGATCCCCGTCGAAACGCTCCAGCCATCGTAAGCTCCTCCGTCATCCGCTTCATCGACGAGATCGATATGGCGAAAGCCGAACTGCCATTTCAAATCATGCCCACGTAGATAGACGTTGAGACCGGAATACAGTTCGAGATATTCGTTTCCTCTTCCCCTCGCGATGCGATTTTCGTAATTCCCGAGCCGAATCCCGTTCTCGTTTTTACTCTTCATCCAGGTGACGCGGTTGACCCATTCCAGATTTTCCGTGAATCGATAAAAGGGCATGATAACCACACCGCCTTTATCGCTTTGTCCAAGCTTCCCCCGCGCGCCGACGAGATCAGAGCGAAAACCCCAGCGGGTGTCATCGTAGCGAAATTGAATCGAACCGACGTGCTGAAAAGGTCGGATGAAGTCGTTGTTCAGATCCGGTTCCTGATAAAAATAGTCCAGCTCCATGCTCGCCTCTTCCACTCCGAAGTGCTCTGACATGTCGTAGCCAAACTTCTGAATGATCCCGAAGCTGCCGTCGAAATTTCCAAATTCGTCCGAACTGCTGCCGCCCGAATAGATGCCGGAATCGATCCAAAAATCGGAGGGCTTCCATCGCATCGAGAAGCCGGGAACGAAGACCTCCGGCCCCCATACGTTGCGCGAAAGATCGTTGGCCTCCATCGTGAGGAGCCGCGCACTTGAGGTCGTTCCATCAAGGGTGAAGCTCGCGAATTGTTTACCCAATCGGAAGCGGAGATCAGGATTAGGCTGCCACTGGACAAAGCCGTAGGACAAACCGGCATAGGCGGGGTCCGCTCGATTGAGCTCAAAGTCAGCCTGAAAATCGACCCGAAACTCATCGAACAGTTCCGAGGTAAATCCGAGACGGGAACGCCGGAAGCGGTTCAACGAAATCTCTTCGGAATCATCCTCAAGGTAGGCAAAGTCATACTGCAAACGCCCCGTGATCGCGAACCGCTGGATCCCCTTCGCCGACGGGTCCTCGAAGACGACCATGCTCTCCTTAAATTGATCAAACCAGTGCGCCGGAGCCGGCTCACGTTCGATCACACCTCCATACGAAAAGGCAACAGTCGACCCCGCCGCAACAACGCAGCATCGAGTCAGGCCAGCCAATCGTTCCATCACCATCGCGGGCGAACGGTGCAGGAAACAGGCCGAAATGAAAGAGAATCGCCCTCCTTTCAAACGAATCGGGCAATAGCCGCACAATCAACCATAACCGGCTGCGCGCACGCTGCCTGAACGTAGCTGGATTCGGTGGAATTCAGACCCCGCCTGATTCGCTCCGACGACGCATCACAAAGTCACGATCACTTCCGAGTGCGACTCTTCCCCATCAAACGCCGTCACCAGCAACTGAGTCCCCGGCTCGATATCGGGCAACCCCGCAAGAGCGACGGAACCATCGGCGCGACTGCGAACTCCACGGATCGTTTTGCCCGAATCAGCCTCGATTAACCTGACATCTGCATTGGGCAGAGTTTTGATTTCCGGCAGAACGCAACGGTTCTCCCGGCCGGTAGCGCTCGCCACCGTGACAAAATCGTCCCCTCCCCTTGTTACTTCGTCAGGGCCATCGATCAAATTTCGAATCCGCATCTCGATCTCGGGATCCTCAGCCCGCGGATCAAAAACCATCTCGAGAAAATTCCAGTAGAAAGGATCATTCTTCCCATGCGGGCTCAACTCGGCGTCGGCAAAATCTTTGTGATAGAGGGCATGCACGGAAATTTCACGACCGTCAAAGTCTTTCATCTCCGGCCCGAAACCAGTGATGACGCCCCGCCCTCCCGAGCGCCCGATTGGACCGAAGCACGCCTCAACGACGCGATGCTCGTGGTTCGTCATGATGCATCCGTTGTGAACATCTCCGTAGACAGTGACGACGCCACTGCGTGCCCCTAACAACTCCAAAACACGATCAGCCCCGGCCTTGACCCACCCGGCATAATCCGCCGTGACCCGGTCGCGCTGATCGAATTCCTTGAAACCTTCATCTCCCCAGTTCCGCCCCGTCCAGATCGTGTGCAAGCCATTCACCCCGGTCAGGGCCATGAGCGGAGACGAGTCAGTCGCAATCACTTCCTGGAGCCATCCAAATTGCTCCTCGCCGAGGAGGCTTCGCGTCGGGTCCGTCCGATCATACAAATTCTTGAAAGCATCCCAGCCCGCGTCATCCCAGATGTCGGTGTCCTGAGAGCTCCTCCAGAGGCGCGAGTCACAGATCACAAGAGTGAAGTCCCGATTCGGCATCTTCCAGGCCCGCCACTTCTTCGGATTCGCGAGTGAATCGACCTCCTCGTCCCCAGTCACGAGATGATGAACGATTTGAAAATTCCGCCGCATGTATTCCGGATCTTGACCGAGTCCCTCATGCTTCCGGATCGCGATTTGCTCAGGCCCTTTCACGTCATCCATTCCGTAGTCGTGATCCCCCGGATTGATGACATTCCAGTGTCGCATCATCTGCCAGCGACTCGTCGGCCCGCAGATCGAGTTCGCGATGACCTTGTAAGCGTCATCAGTGCTCGGCGGGTAGAGTTCCAACTCCAGATACCAAACATCGTCTTCCCAAACGAGGATCTGCAGTTCGTAGTCCTCAAAAGCCTCGTAGCAGCCCTCACTCGGTTGATCCCGAAACTCCCACTCAGCGTTTCGTCCCACCAACTCGAATCCTTCGTCCGTCTTTTTCTGAAGCCCACCACTGATAGCGTGACAACTAAAGCCACCGAGTCGATACGGTGCCTGCAGCCGAGGGAGCCGCCCCACGTAAGAACCTGACGAAGGCACATCGCCAACGAATCCTGTGCCAGGCCCGACCGCAGCGGTGCCGATACGATCATCGGCGGTGACGTTCACCCCATCTTTCCAGACCGTGTAGAAAAGATCCACCGTGCCGGGATTCACCGGGAGGGTCGCCTCGATCGTTGACGTGTTTCGCCGCCACTCATGGCTGACGATCTTCGCAGTTCCGGCGACAGGAACGTTCTCCCACCCGCGATCCGGGTTCTCCTCGGTGGAAATTCGTAGCTCCGCAGTCTCCCCGTCCGATGCGAAGAGGCTCACAAAACGCACGACCCATTCCCCATCCACTTCCTTCAGGGAATCTCCAAGCGCCCAGCAGCCGAGACACTCGCAGTGGCCGACCTGAGAGATTTCTGATTCAGAAGAACTCACTTGAAAATCATTCACTTCAAAATCGATCAAGCCTCTCGCGGCGACTCCAACAAAACCCTCACAATCCGATAAATCAGTATGAAACAGAGGTGCTTCGCTCGTGACCCCGCCGCTCGAAAAGGAAGACTTCACGATCGCGCGGCCTTCATCGGTCGGGACCACTTCCACCCGAATCAAAAACGAATCACCGGGCTTCAACCCGCTCACTGCCACCTCGGAGGGCTTTCTCGAACCGTTCTTTCGCGGGTCTGCATAGCTCGTGCTGAATTGAGAGCCAGGCTCCTGATCTGACCACCCTGCAATCAACGCCTTCCCTACTTTTTGATAGCTCTGGAAAACACTGTCGGCTCCAAAAGCGATTCCGATCACTCCGAAACCGGCGGAATACATCTGCCACGAGGCATCGTCCCCTTCCGGAATCTCATCCGGTCGCCCTCCATGAAAAGTTCCTGACATTTCGACGACATAGGCATCCTTCACTTTCTTATCCCGCCACCAAAGAAGGCCAACCGGCAGGGATGGATCGTATTCGGTTTCCATCTTCCCGGAACTCCGCGGATCGGAATCGACCGAAGAATGATAAGGAAAACCCGTCTTGCGCGCACGATCCCCCATATTACTGAGACGACGACGCAGCGCGTTATCCTTGATCTGCCAGTATCCCGGATTCTGCGTTTCCCAGCGCACTCCGTGATAGAGGGAATCAGCCCGCTGAAAATCATCGACGAGAGCTGGCTCCCCAAAATTAGCAAAAGCAGATTTACCAAACAAAGCCGTGGCTCCGGCGGCGGCACTGGATTTCAGGAATTGTCGGCGATCAGGTTGGCTCTCAAGCATGGGCACATCGTAGAAAAAGATCACCAAATGGAAAGCCTCTTTCCCGTTGAAAATACGTGTAGAAGACTCATTCCAGAGAAGTCACCCCGGATCGCTTTACGACGACGTCATCGATCTCAACGCCTTTCTCTCCTCCATTCTGCATCCAGAGAAGCTTTCGCTTAGGCGCATCGAAACAGGGTCGATTGAGAAATTCCTTCCACTCGGTTCCATCAATGGAAAGGGCTACTTCAGGCCCCTCGAATTTGATCACTACTTCTCTCCATTCATTTCCCCTGAGATCAAGAGGCTGAAGCGGCAGTCGCTCGTTGAGACGATAGGCACCACTGACAGGATCCGCCGATCGCCCCGTATTTTGTCGCTGAGGGTGATTCTCATCCATCGAGTGGGAATCAACCTGTAACTGCACCCCGTCTCTCCGAAACTTCACCCGCAACATGTGATCAATCGATCCGAAGCCGTCATCGCCATCGACAAAAAACCAGATAAAGCCTCCGTCGCCGAGATGACGATAACGGAATGAAATCTCCATATCCTTACCCTCGACCGCAAGATAGACCATGGGCGGATACTTCCCTCCACTGGATCCGCGGGTCCAGAGAACACCTTCCCGGACCTCGGTATTTTTGTTAGGCAGGCTCGTGATGAAACGGGATGGATCGAATGATTCATCAAACCGTTCAACTATTTCAACAGGCTTATCTCCGGCCATGCCGGCAGGTGGAAACACTAGAAGAAGACTCAGGAGAAAATACTTCATGGCGCAGTCTAGCTCCCGCCAAAGCAAACACAGCACTCCAATTCCCACGTTTACGTGCTGGATTTTGCCTTGTCCATGATTCACCCTCATCCCTTCCAAACCCCATGAAAAAGATACTGACTTTCGCTTTCGCACTTATGATGATCGGCACCCTTAGGGCCGATGAACGACCTAACATTATCCTCATCATGTCAGACGACATGGGCTGGTCGGACATTGGCTGCTACGGCGGCGAAATTGAAACCCCGCATCTCGATTCGCTTGCGAAAGATGGCGTTCGTTTTACCCAGTTTTACAACACTGGACGCTGCTGCCCGACTCGAGCCTCGCTCCTCACCGGCCTCTACCCGCACCAGGCCGGGATCGGTCACATGATGGAAGATCGCGGATTCCCCGCCTACCGCGGCGACCTCAATCGCGATTGCGTCACCATCGCTGAGGCGCTTCACCCGGCCGGGTATCGCACCTACATGTCAGGGAAATGGCACGTCACACCCTACCATTCCGATAATCTCGAAAACCCTGACACAGCCAACTGGCCACTTCAACGCGGATTTGATCGCTTTTACGGAACGATCCACGGAGCGGGTTCCTTTTTCGACCCGAACAGCCTGACGCGGGACAATCGCTACATCACCCCGGAGAATGATCCCGAATATGCCCCGGACGGCACCTGGTATTACACCAACGCCATTTCCGACAACGCGGTCCGCTACCTCCACGACCATGCCGAACATCACCCTGACAAACCCTTTTTCACCTACGTCGCCTACACCGCCGCACACTGGCCGATGCATGCCCTCCCCGAAGACATCGCCAAGTATGAAGGACAATACGACGGCGGTTACACGCCGACACGAGAAGCCCGTGTCAAGCGTCTCAGGGAAATGAAACTACTTCCCGAAGACTGGGAGGTCGCTCCGCAAATCGGAGACTGGGACAAAGTCGAGCTCAAACAATGGGAAGCCGCCTGCATGGAAGTCTACGCCGCGATGGTCGATAACATGGATCAGGGAATCGGCCGCATCATCGAGGCGCTCCGGGAAACCGGCGAACTCGAGAACACGCTCATCCTCTATCTTCAGGACAACGGAGGCTGCGCCGAAGTCTTCGGCCGGAATCAAGAGGTCGGACCGCTTGATCGCCCTGACAAACCCACTCTCCCCGCGATGGGGCGCGACGAACTCCAAACCGAAATGATCCCGTTACAATCCCGCGACGGCTACCCGCTCCGCCGTGGCACCGGTGTTATGCCAGGCCCCTTTCCCGAGGTCGAGATCGGCTACGGGGAAAACTGGGCCAACGTTTCGAACACCCCGTTTCGTGAGTACAAGCACTGGGTTCACGAAGGAGGCATTGCGACCCCTCTCATCGCACACTGGCCTGCCGGTATCGCCCGCGAGGGGGATGCCTTTCGAGCCACCAACGAAGGCCCCCTCCACGACGGTCCGTCGCACCTCATTGATATCATGGCGACCGCGTTGGACCTTGCCGGTGCTGAATACCCGAAGGAGAAAGGTGGAGTCAAGATCACGACTCTCGAAGGCACTTCACTCGCCGCCGCGCTTACCGGCCAATCGATTGATCGCAGCGGAAGCCCGATCTTCTTCGAACACGAAGGCAACCGCGCGGTGCGGGATGGAAAATGGAAACTCGTCGCCAAAGGGAGCAAAGGCCCGTGGGAACTCTATCACATGGAAAACGACCGGACCGAGATGAACAACCTCATCGAAACGAAGCCTGACATCGCCACCAAGATGATCGCTCAGTATGACGCCTGGGCCGATCACGTCGGCGCGGTTCCATTTCACACACTTAAAGGGAAGAAGTAACAGCATCGCGAAATCACCGCAGGTGATAAACCTCGACGACAACGCGGCGGCTTCGGCTCAATTCCTCCTCAGTCTCGCGGCCCGGCTTTTTCCTTGAAAGCACATCACCGAGCGTCTTGACCTCTACTGTCACTTGATCGGCAATGTCATTGGCGAAAATGAGATCCTTGATCCGGTTCGCCCGGGTGAGAGCAAGTTTTTGATTCTGCTCAAAATTCCCCCGGTAATCAGAATACCCCGTCACGTAGATAATTGAACGCGACAGCTGCGCCCGCTTGATCGCGATTTCGATTTTCTCGCGGTGGGAATTAATAATCTCGCCGCTCGGTGAATCAAATTCGAAGATCAGTGGCCCTCCATCATCGACGAAAGGCTTCGCTGTTGTCACCTCAGCGGCCTCCGTCTCTATTCCGCCGCCCGGTTCTCGGGTTTCGGAGACATAGACTTGGCTCTCTTCTCTCGCCTGGACTTCATCTTCTTTCTTCGGTCGCCGGTCAGGAACGGTGTGAACTTGATACTGCTCATCAAAAGGCGCGAGAAACACGAGTCCTTCAGTCGCTTCGGTTTCGACATCCTTCCCGGAGGCGACGAATTCGGGAGCCACCTCTTTCTCCCCGCTGCTTTTCTCATGATCTACCTGAATTGCCGTCACAACCTCTTCCGTAGCGCCTTCCTCTCCCGTCATTTCAGGTGGTGCCGCTTTGACCGACGCCTTCTTTTTCGCTCCCGCCTTCGTCAGCTTTCCCGGTATTTCAGTGATTTCCCCGGCTAAATTCTCATCAACATCGACCGCTTCCACGAGGGTCAAGCCATGGCTCTTGAGCGGTTTCGCCCAGCCCAGAATCGTCTCCTTCGCTTCCTCCGTCGCCACCGCACCGGCGAGAATGAGCTTTCCATCGACGATCGTCACCTCGTGATTTCCGCCCGTGTATTGAAAATATTTCTTAATGAATTCCGGCAGGTCTCGAATCCAAAGCCCGCTCCGCGTCTCGGGGGAGAACTTAAGACGATCATCAATCGGCTTTTCTTCAAAAGCGCTCGCAATCGCTCCTGAAATCGCCGCTTTCATTTCGCGGGTCGGGATTGATCCCTGCACAGATACCTCCTCTTCTGCTGCATTGATATTGAGGACGAAAGGCAAGACCGGAGCCGGCGGACCGAAGGGTTCGTCTGGAATCCGTTTTGCGATAGCCTGCCTTGGCTCCGCCTCCGAAGGTTCATCCAGCTCGATTTCCGGTGCCGATGCACTCCCGTCGACTTCGTTCGGTGCCGCCTCTTCCGTTTCCTCCTCTGAAACCTCAGCAGCCACCATCGCAGGGTAGGAATCGGGCGAGCGCCTCGGCGTTTCGCCCCCTGTCTTCACGAGATACCAGCCAACCACCACCGCGCTCAGCATCGCGAGCAGTGAGGAGGTGAAAAAGGTTCTCATGGTTCAAAATCAGGCCGCCGGGGCGATTCCGACTACCCTTCAGAATAGATCATCCTTCGCGAGAGGAAACGAAATTCTCCCCTCATCTGCGACGTTTTTCAGCCTGAAGTCCCTAAGTTTACTGAAGAATTCCAAGCCGGAAGGCCCTCGCGACCGCCGCCGATTGGTTGGGGGCATTGAGCTTTCGGTAGAGATTTCGCAAATGAGAATCAATCGTATGCACGCTGAGTTCCATTTCGGCAGCGATCTGTTTCGTCGGCTTGCCGTCGGCAAGATGTCGCAAAACTTCGAATTCTTTGGGCGACAAAGCCGCGACTTCCTCGTCCGTGGTCCCCGGCAGTTTTCCGACAAGATGCCGATTTAAATCAGGATCGACGGTGACCCCGCCCTTCGCGGCCCGCCGGATCGCTGCCTCGATCTCGTCAGGGGTCGAGGTCTTTAACAAATAACCCGCCGCCCCTTTGCGGAGACCGGCGAGAAGATCCGCCTCATCATCGGAGGCGGTCAGCAGAATGACAATCAACTCAGGAAAAAGCCGCCGCATTTCCTCCAAAGCATCGAGCCCCGAGACCTGAGGCATCCTTAAATCCATCAAGACCGCATCCGGAAGTCGGCCCGCTGACAGTTCTGAAAAAAGCCCTCTCGCGGAAGACAACACCTTCTCGCAATCGAACCCTCGTCGTTCGAGCACCCTGACGAGGTCCCGTCGAAATCCAGCGTGATCATCGACGATCCAGAGCCGCGTTGCGTCTTTCTTCATGATGCCGTTGCGGTCGAAATTTCAAGAGTGAGCGAATTCCCGGAACCTTCCATGAAACGATCTACCTCGATGCGATCCGCGAGACGCTGTCCGCGGCGTTGCAGACTCTTCGACAAAAGAACGCCGCCCTCCGCTATCGCTACCGGACTGTTGTCCTCGATCCTCAGAGTGACGCCCTTCTTCGACGGCTCCAATTGCACGAGGACACGTGTCGCCTCACTGTGCTGGCTCAAGTTATGAAGCGCTTCCTTACAAAACAACAATACACCGCCCCGCTGCCTTTCGGACAAAAGCGAAATCGTCTTCCCACCGTCATCCGGGATCGTGAGATAACCGTGATCTTTCCCGAAAAAATCCTGAATCGTGAGGCGGAGCCGATTCACGAAGGAGTCGGCATCCATCGAGAGTCCATGCGTCTCATCGCTCACGTCGAGAATCGTGCGGAGCTGGTTCCGGCTTTCCCTCGCCAGTTCGACGACTCGACCCAAATCCTCCGCCGCTTCGCTCTCTGGAGCCTGACTTCCTCTCAACTGATCGGCAAGCAACACGATACTCCCGAGGTTCCCCCCGAGGTCATCGTGCAAATCAGCCGCGAGCTGCTTTCGAAACTCTGACGACTCTAATTTGGACCGCTTCCGGATCCGCCACCACGAGAGCGCAAAACCAAAGGCGACGAGGCCTAACATGACCAGTAGACCGCCGAGCAGAAACCGGTTCGTGGCGCGAATCGTCCGTTCGAGTCGGGAGGTGAAAGAGAGCCGCTGCGCTCTCACTTCTTTCGCTTCATCGAGTCCACGCAACCACGCACCGGCGGAGATGAGCCGACCTTCGCTGGCAAGTCCATCCGTGAGGGCATCGCGATTCCAGATCGCGTTTGCAATTCCCGGAGAGCTGACCTTCAGCTCCGCAACGGGTGCGATATTTTTGCCATTTCCACCCAGAACCTCAAATTCGGCCAATGACAGGAAACGGCTGTTCCTCCGCTGCCAGAGCTCCGTCGCGACCCATCTCACCCGATCCACCTTTTGATTCGGGACACCGGGGATAGTGATCACATTCTGACCGGGATCAATCTCATAACGGACTCGCCGACTCCCGAGTTCTTCATTGCCGAGGAAATAATCGGTCCGATGCGCGAGGGGAAAGCCAAAGGTCTCTGTATGAGGAAGAACCCGCTGCTGCGACGGGATCAGTCGAATCGCCGAGATTTCCTGCGGCACTGACCAACTCAGCTCGATCCACTCTTCGTCGGTCGCCGTCAGCTCTTTGATTTCGCTGTGATATCCCAGCACCGCGGTCTCTTCACGGATTAAGGGCAGACCGAGCGGTGTCTTTTCATCCTGCAAAAAAGCGGGGGCCATGGAGCGATCCGGCAGGAAAGACTGAGACCAGCTCAAGGTCGCCTCGGGAGCGACATTCACCTCACCCGACAAGACAAAAATCTCCGAGAGCGCCAGATAGCCTATTCTGAAAGGCGCATAGGGTTCATCGATGATCCAACGCCATGCCCGGGCCGGTTTTCCATCAAGCGACACCCGGACTGGAAATCCCGGGACCCCTTCATTGCTCGAAGCGGGCACTTCGAACACGCGGGCGTCTTTCTCAAAACTTCCACTCTCCGACAGCTCGATCCGCGAACGCAGCGGAAAGCCGAGCCGGCGGATTGTGCCATCCGCTTGCGGGATTCGAGTCGGGAGCAAAAAGAGATCGTCAAGAGATTCGGCCCGTTCCAGTTTCCAGGACAGCGAATAGTCGCCCACCTCATCGAGACAACGGAAGAGTGCAAATTTATTGCTCCGATCTCCCTGCAACTCAAAGCGAAGGCGCGGCAACTCGCGTTCTATTTCAAGACAGAACGCGATCTCTTCGCGGAGTTCTCTCACAACAGGACTCCAAAGATCCTGCCACGACGAAGGAACATTATCTCCGTCAAAAACCGGCCGATCCTGCACCGCGATCCGCTCGTAATACCAGGCATCACCGTCCGTTTCCTGAGCACGAGTCGGGTTTCCAGGCCCTCCCGCTGTCAGGATCAATACGATGATCAGCCCTCGTTTCATGACGGATACCATGTCGCCTTTCCCGCAATGCCGCATCACGAATTTCCGTGATGGCAGCGAGCGAAGACTTTCCCTAATTTATAACAAGATGAGATTCTTCCGGACCATTCCAGCCCTCGCTACCCTAGCGCTCGCCTCCACAGCGAACGCTGAGATCGACTTTGTTCATCAAGTTGTCCCCGTCCTCAAAGAGCATTGCAGCGCCTGTCATGCCGGCGAAGAAGCTGAAGGTGGTTTCTCGATGAATACGCTGGATCTTTTTCTCGACGACGACACCGCCGTCCCCGGAAAAGCGCACGAGTCCTACTTCATCGACTTGATCCACGATCCGGATCCCGATTACCAAATGCCGCCGGATGACAAACCACGCGTCCCTGCCGAGCAAATCGCGATCCTCGAACAATGGGTCAACGAAGGCATGAAATGGGAGCCCGGTTTCACCTTCGGCGCCCCCACCTACGAGCCGCCGTTTAAGCCGCGCCGCCCCGAGTTGCCCGAAGTCACTGAAGGTCGCGAGAATCCTGTGGATCGAATCGTTGATCGCTATCTCATTTCGAATAAGCTCGAGCAACCGCAGCCCATCGACGACGCCACCTTCCTCCGCCGCGTTTCACTCGATCTTACCGGGCTCCTCCCCGAAGCGAACCGCGCCCGCGCTTTCCTCGCCGACAATTCTCCAGAAAAACGCGCAACTCTCGTCGATGAACTCCTCACCGACGGTGTCGCCTACACCGAGCACTGGCTCACCTTCTGGAACGACCTCCTTCGCAATGACTACGCCGGCACCGGCTTCATCACCGGGGGCCGGACCCAAATAAGCGAGTGGCTTTACCAGTCACTAAAAGAAAACAAACCCTTCGACGCGATGGTCCGGGAACTTATCGCGCCGGCCGATACCGCGAGCGCTGGATTCATCAACGGCATCGAATGGCGCGGCACCGTCAGCGCGGGACAGACCCTTCCGATCCAGTTTTCGCAAAGCCTGTCCCAGTCCTTTCTCGGGATTAATATGAAGTGCGCTTCCTGCCACGACAGCTTCCTCGACCGTTGGAAACTCGAAGACGCCTACGGTCTCGCCGCGATCTACTCCGAAGAACCGCTCGAACTTCACCGCTGCGACAAACCCACCGGCGAATCGGCAAAGGCCGCCTGGCTCTTTCCTGAAATCGGCAATATCGACGCCGCCGCAACGAAGGAGAAACGCCTCAAGCAGCTCGCCGATCTCATGACTCATCCCGGGAACGGACGCGTCCCCCGCACGATCGTGAACCGCCTCTGGGGACAGCTCATGGGGCATGGGATTGTGCATCCGTTAGACGCAATGCAGACCGAGCCGTGGAACGAAGACCTCCTCGACTGGATCGCCTCGGATTTTCAGAAAAATGGCTATGACCTCAAGCAGACGTTACGTCTCATCACAACCTCAGCCGCCTACCAAAGCGGAACGCCCGTTCAGGGGGAATCCGACGAAGCGAGCAATTACACCTTCGACGGGCCGCGTCCCAAGCGACTCACCGCCGAGCAGTATGTTGATGCGATCTGGCAAGTCACCGGAACGGCTCCCGCCTCCTACGATGCGCCTGTTTCCCGAGGTCTTGTCGATCCGGCTCTCGTCGAGAAACTGAGCTTTGAAAGCTCCTGGATCTGGGGTCCCTCTGCAAAGCCGGGGCCACCTCCTCATGGAGAAAAGATTCTTCTTCGCAAGGAATTCGCTCCGAAAAAGAAAGTGCGGTCCGCTGGCATCATTGCCGCCGCCGACAATGCCTACGTGCTCTATTTGAATAATCAGAAAATCCTCGACGGTGAAAAGTGGAGTGAGCTCGATGCCGCTCCCATCGCGAACTCCATCAAACCGAACAACCGTCTTCTCATCGTCGCTGAAAATCGAGGCCCCAAGCCCAATGCTGCCGGAGCCTTCTGTGCCGTCCGCATCGAATACGAAGACGGCTCGGACGAAATTATCATGACCGATGAGACCTGGCAGGTCAGTCAAACCGTCCCTGCCGGAAATCGCCCCGGTCAGTGGAAACTCGACGAACTGACCTGGGCCTCCGCCGTCCCCGTGAATATTCCGCAATGGAAAGACGCGACCGACAAGCGGATCGGCACCACCCTCGCGACCGCCTCGGCCGGAAGTGACAACTTTGTCCGCGCCTCTCTCCTCAAAGCCGACGATCTCATGAGAGCGCTCGGCCGGCCGAACCGGGATCAAATCGTGACCTCGCGCCCTTCGGAGCTCACGACCCTCGAAGCCGTCAACCTCGCGACGAGTGATGACCTTGTCGAAAACCTGAAACAAGGCGCGGAACTTCTCGTTGCGACCCTTCCCTCTGATCAGCTCATCGAAGAGGTATATCTTTCCACCCTCTCCCGCTTCCCAAGCGAATCGGAAAAAAGCTTCGCCACCGAAGTCCTGGGGGTTAACCCTGACACAGCCACCGTCACCGACCTCCTCTGGGCCATCACGATGACCCCCGAATTCCTTATTGTCAGATGATGCATGAAACACACGTAACACCAGATGCCATACGGCAAGTAGGACGGGTTGCCTAACCCGTCTCCCGGGCAACCCACCCGACAGGCCAGGCAGCCTGTCCTACTTTCAATCCCTTCTCTACTCCTCTACTCCTCTACTTTTTCCCTCCTCAACTCCTTCAAGAAATGAAATTCGATATCGACCCCAGCGCTCCCGAAAGCATCGTCCGTCGCGACTTTCTCAAAAAACTCGGTGCCGCCTCCACCGCAGCAATGATGTCCGGCGCTCCGCAGATGGTTCGCGGATCCGGGATCGAACATCCCGAGGCCAAAGCCGACGCCTGCATCCTTCTCTGGATGGGAGGCGGCATGGCCGCTCCGGAAACCTTCGATCCGAAGCGCTACGCTCCCTTCGAGAAAGGGATGTCCGTCGACTCGGTCCTCAGCACTTTCCCTTCGATCGACACCGCCGTCGATAACGTCAAGATCTGCGCCGGCCTCGAAAACATCGCCAAGGTCATGGATCGTGGCACCCTTCTCCGATCCGTCGTTCAGCCCGACCTCGGCAGCATCCTCCACAGCCGTCACCAGTATCATTGGCACACCGGCTACGTCCCGCCGCAAACTGTCGCCGCACCCCATATCGGCGCCTGGATGGCGCGAGTTTTAGGGCCACAGAATGACGTCATGCCTCCTTTTATTAACATCGGACAGCGCCTCGAAGGCGTCGGTGAAAAAGAGGAACTCAAGGCCTTCACCACCGCCGGCTTTTTTGGCAGCGAATACGGCCCCATGAACCTTCCTTTTCCCGAAGAAGCCGCCGCCGCCGTTCGCCCCCCCGAGGGCATGACTGGGGATCGTTTCGCGAACCGGAACAAGCTCTTCCGCCAACTCGTGGACCGCAGCCCTCATCGCGAGTATGCGAGCGACTTCCAGCAGGAATCACTCATGCGTTCAATGGACAACGCCTACCGGCTCCTCAACTCCAAAGAGCGTGACGCCTTTGATATCGAGAAAGAGCCTAAAGAAGTCCGCGAAAAATACGACACCGGACGCTTCGGTCGCGGTTGCCTCCTCGCCCGCCGCCTCGTCGAAAACGGTGCCCGCTTTGTCGAAGTCACGACCGAGTATGTCCCCTTTCTCCACTGGGATACCCACGCCAATGGCCACGACACCGTCTCCAGTCTCCACCAGCAAATCGATCAGCCGATCGCCCAACTCGTCCTCGACCTCGAAGAGCGCGGACTCCTTGATCGCACCCTCGTTGTCATCGCGACCGAGTTCAGCCGCGATGCCCTCATGGAAGGCAAGCCGGGTTCGCAGGCGAATGATCAGGCCACACATAAAGTCGATAACATCACTGAGATGAAACACTACGGACTCCACCGTCACTTCACCGGCGGGAGCAGTGTCATGATGTTTGGTGGCGGCGTCAAGAAGGGGCACCTCTATGGCGCGACTGCTGACGAGCGCCCCCTCATTGCCGTCGAAGATCCCGTCACCCTCACCGATCTCCACGCCACGATCATGACCGCGATGGGCGTGAGCCCACGAACTGTTTTCATGATCGAAGGCCGCCCTTTTTACGTCACGCAAGACGGCGTCGGAAAACCGGTCAAAGAAATCTTCGCATGAGGTAGGGACGTGCGTCCCGCGCGTCCACAAATCCCATCCTGCGCGCGGGATGCGCGCAGCTACCAGACAAACTTCGGCACGGATCGGAAGAGCTTCACCTCAACGTCATTCGCCAGAGTTTCGCCCGGCCTTGAACGCCCTTCGGCGATTCGCTTCTCCAACGCCGTAAACATTGCCTTGAGCCGCTCTGGCTCCTCCGCAGAGCGATCATTCAGTTCCTCCGGATCAGTAGGTAAATGATAGAGCTGCACAAAGGCGGCCTTCTTTAGTTCTTCGTGATTCCTTGGCTTTCTCCCGTAAGCCTCCACCGCCGATTCCCAGGCCGAATTCGAATCGGGGCGACTCGCAAAACGTCCGTTCGAACCACTTCCCGGACCGACGATCATTTTCCACTCACCCTCCCGGCATGAAAGCGCTGACGATCCGCGCGCGATGAGACTTTGTCGCTCGCCCTTAGCCGCGGAATTTTTCAAAAGCGGAAAGAAGCTGATCGAGTCCGGCCCTTCCGCATCGCCCAACTCCTGCCCCGTCACCTCCGCCAGTGTCGCGAGCAAATCGACCGTGCTGACCAATCCCTCACTCACCGTTCCCGCTTCGACAACTCCGGGCCAGACAAGCGCGAAGGGAACCCGATGCCCACCTTCCAGCGCCGAAAATTTGTAGCCGCGCCACGGACCATTCGCATGATGCCCATCCTCGTGCATTTCCTCAGCCTGAAAGGCGGTCGCCTCATACTTCCGCCCCGAGTAGTGCCCCGGCCCATGATCGGAAGTCACGATCACGAGCGTCTCTTCATCGACGCCGTGACGCTCCAGCGATTCCCGAATTCGACCAATGCAGGCATCGGTGTTCATCACAAAATCTCCGTAGATCCCGATCCGGCTTTTCCCGAGAAACTCAGGCTCCGGCGAAGTCGGGGTGTGAGGTGCTGTTAGTCCAACAAACAGAAAAAAGGGATCCTTGCTCTTCGCCTGCTTTTCAATAAATCGGTCCGCTTCACCGCAGAACTCTCCCAACACTTTGTGATCGACAAAATCCTCCGCGGCCGGGCCGAGCCGGTTAAAGGCACTCCACCCCTTCTCCGCGGTGACTGATCCGACCCATTCACCGTTCCTAACAAAGGCATAAGGCGGCATATCGAGCGAACCAGGAAGAATGAAGGTCTCGTCAAAGCCGAAGGCATTCGGACCGGCCTTGAGAGCCTGAGTGAAGTCAACGCTTTCCGCATTTTGCACTCCGCCGTCTTTCGTCGTCATCTCCGTTCCGAGATGCCACTTTCCGACATAGCCCGTCACGTAGTCGGCTCGCTGCATAAGATCACCGAGCGTGAAGCGTTCCGGAGAAAACTGAGCCCCAAGAAAAGCCCAGGGGCCACCGCTGTTTTGATGCTCGAATCGGAACGCATACCGGCCCGTCATCATTGAGATCCGGCTCGGGATGCAAACCGAATCGGTGACATGCGCGTCAGTGAACTTCATCCCCTCCGCGCAGAGCCGATCAAAGTGCGGCGTGTCGATATTACAAAAGTCGCCACCGAAGGATTCGATATCCCCATAGCCAAGGTCGTCGGCAAGAATGAAAACGATATTAGGGCGGGTCGCCCTCTCGGCATGAGAAAGGCTTGGCAGCGAAAAGAGAAGTAGAAAAAAGAACACTCGGGACATGCCGCAACGTCTCCAAATCCTGAGTGAAAGGCAATTCACGAAGCAGGTTTATCGCGTCTCAATGGTCACGTAGCTGCGAGCGTGAGCGAGCAGAAAACCACGTTCGTGTGGCCTCATCACGCTGCTTACCGAAGTGGCATTCTTCGCTTACAAACACGCCATGAAAACATTCCTTTTCTGCCTCCTTGCTTGCATCACGATCGCTCACGCTGACGAGCGCCCGAACTTCGTGGTCCTCATGTCCGACGACATCAGTTACGACGATCTCGCTTGCTATGGCAGCATTGACGCCCGCACGCCACACATCGACGCCCTCGCCGAGAAAGGCATCCTTTTCACGAACGCCTATCTCACTTCGAGCAGTTGCAGCCCGAGCCGATCGAGCATCATTACCGGGCGTTATCCGCATAACAACGGCGACGCCTCTGAACTTCATCGCCCGATTTCGTGGCATCTCCCCTCGGTCGGGGGAATCCTCCGGGACGCCGGCTACTACACCGCCCTCGCGGGAAAAGATCACATGACCTGGCATGACGCACCGGAAGGCGAGACCGCTCCCACTGATGCGTTTGAAAAGCGCTACGGATCAAAAATCAAAGGCAACAGCGGTGGTCACGGCAACTGGCTCAACGCTCTCGCCGAGCGGCCGAAGGAAAAGCCATTCTTCCTCTGGCTCGCTGCGCTCGATGCCCACCGCGTCTGGGATGGTCGTCACGAGTGGGACGAAGCGCTTTACGGCCCGAAGTATGACCCTGCCAAGCTCACCCTACCACCCGCTTTCATCGACACGCCGGAGACACGCGAGGACTTTGCGGCCTATTTGCTTGAAGTGACCCGCTTCGATCACTTCGTCGGACGGGTCGTCGATCAGCTCAAAAAGGAAGGTGAATTCGACAACACCTATCTCTACGTCATCGCCGACAATGGGCGCCCCTTCCCCCGCGCGAAGACCCGCCTTCACGACGACGGCATGAAGACCTATTTCATTGCGAGCGGACCCGCGATCACCGAGCCCGGTTCGAGCAGTCGCTCACTCGTCAGTGTCATCGACATCGCCCCGACGATGACCGAACTCGCCGGCCTTGAGAAACCGGAAACTTTCCAGGGACGCTCCCTCACCCCGATCTACGCCGATCCCACGGCCTCGATCCGTCCCTTTGCTTTCTCTGAACACAACTGGCACGACTACGAGGCTCACGGACGCTCCGTTCGTGACGGTCGCTGGCTCTACATTCGCAACTCCCGCCCGCACCTTGCTCAGGAGGGCCCTGCTGATTCCGCGAAATCCCCCACCTTTCAGGACCTCATCGCCGCCTCGGAATCATCCGAACCACTCACCCCGATCCAGGCTGATGTCTTCCTCGCCCCCCGCCCCGAAGTCGAACTCTACGACACCGCCGCCGACCCCTATCAGATAAGCAATCTCGCCGGAAACGAGACCTACGCTTCCGTCGAGAAAAAGCTCGCCGATGCCCTCGATCACTGGATTGAAAAAACCGGCGACTCCGCCCCGGATGACATCAGCAAAGACGGCTTTGATCGCCGAACTGGAGACCAGATTTTCAAGTCACGCGACGAGTATCAGCGCCCCCCGGCAGGCGCAGACCGCGGAGCGGACAAAATCAATCACGAGGGGCTTTGATCGAGAGGGAAAGTGGGATGGGTTGCCCAACCCGTCCTCGCTTTGACCCGGTGAACCGTTCCCCCAAAATCCACGGCGAACGATCCAACCCCACGAAAAAGCGCAGCCTCTCCGGCTTGATCACGAGATCGCGACGCTCTCGGAATCTGGCTGCCGTGATATCTTTGCGATCATGGATCATCCTTCCAACGACTCACCTCCCCGGTTCCGCCCGACTTTCACCATCCTTGCCATGCTCCTGATGAGCGCAACATCCATGGCGGAAACTGAAAAGCCCGATCCGATTCCTGACTCAGATTTCACCATCGTCGTCATCCCCGACACGCAGCACTATCTCGGACCGGGAACGAAGATCGAAGCCAACGGCGGGCATCCCCTCGCGAAGCTCGCCGGAGAACCCTACGCGGACCCTCATCTCGCCTGGGCAAAGGCGCAGACATTTCCTGAAAACGAGGTGATCAATCCCTACCTCGAACGCCACATTGACTGGATTCTCGAAAACAGGGAAACCCAACGCATCGCCTTTGTTTCCCACGTCGGCGACATTGTCGAAAAAGACCGCGAGGTCGAGTGGGAAGTCGCGGCCACTTCTTTCAAGCGACTTCTTGGTATCGTTCCCTTCGGGCTCACCGTGGGAAATCATGACATGACGAGCAAAGGCGATGCCCATCTTTTCCAGGCCGTCTTTCCCCCAATCCCTCTTCGCCGATCAGCCCTGGTATCTGGAAAGCTACGAGCATGATCGCGCGGATGAACCCTTCGTCTCACGCAACAATGTCAACAGCGCCCAGCTCTTCTCCGCCGGTGGGGTTGACTTTATTTTCGTTCATCTCGAGTGCAACGCGCCCGACGACGTCCTTGCCTGGGCAAACCGTCTCATCCGTTCACACCCGAAACGCCGCGCCCTCATCAGCACACACATGGATCTCGGGATCGTCAAAAAGCCCAAGACTCAGGACGGCTTCATTCACGATCCCAAAGGGCGCATGGAGTGGACCAAAAACCACGGTAAGCAGGGCAACACCGCCGTCGAAATGTGGGAAAAATGTTACCAACTTCACCCCAACCTGGACTTCGTTTTTTCCGGTGACCAAAGCCGCGTCACCGCGCTGAAGCTGAGCGCCGCAGCCGACGACGGACATCTCGTCCATTCGCTCCTCAGCGACTACCACTCGCTCGGCGCGATTCGTCTCCTTCGCTTTCGCCCGAAAGAAAACCGCGTCGATGTCGTGACTTATGACACGATGTTAGGAAACTTCGTCGAAGCGACGCCCTACGTGCCGGAGCGCGAGCAGCACCAGTTCTCACTGGAGTGGTTTCCCGACGGCAAGTAGCCGAAGCATTCCTTTTTCTCACGACCCCGGATCCACCGCCCGATAGGCGTCGATGACGGCCATTTCCCCCTCGACGCCTTTTCCAAAATTCCCGTGCTCCATCCCGACGATGCCGTCAAACCCTGACGCATGCACATAGGAAAAGACTTTCGCGTAGTTGATCTCACCGGTCCCCGGCTCTTTCCGACCGGGATTATCCCCAGCCTGGAGGTAGGCAATTTGATCGCGACAGAGATCAAAAAGCGGGATCAAATTTCCTCCCGCGATCTGCTGGTGATAGAGATCGTAAAGCACTTTGCAGTTCGGATGATCGACCGCTTCGCAGATCAGAAAGCCTTCGGTGACCGTTTCTAAAAACGAGCCTGGATGATTAGTGAACCGGTTGAGCGGCTCCATCACCATCGTGATGCCATGAGGCTCGACGATCTCACTCGCCTCCCGCAGTAGCTCGATGCAATTCGTGTACTGAATCTCGCGCGGCCAGCGGGGATCGACCTGCCCCGACACGAGAGTCATGTAACCGGCATTGACTCGCTTCGCGACTTCGACGGTGTCCCGGATTTGATCGAGAACGAGTTGTCTCGCCTCCTTGTCTTTCGAGGCAAAATTCAGCGATCCGATTCCAGTCTTTGCCGAGACCACGCCCATCGTGATCTCCAGCTTCTCCATGAGCTCTGCAATCGCCTCCTGCTCCTCCAGTGGGCGGGATCCCATCCCATTATCTTCCCAGGCCCGAAAGCCATGATCATGGGCGAAACGCAACTCATCGAGCAAGCCACCCGGAGCCGACGCTTTGAACATCCCGAAATGCGGGGCATAATTCAGGGTAAAAGTCGGCTGCCCTTGTGCCATGGCAGCGCCCGCGAAAAAGGCGGCGCTTCCGGCCGCGACGGTTGAAACAAAGTGTCGGCGTTCCATTACTTCCGTTCTCCAAAGGTGAGTGGTGTCTCCGGAGTTTCCGCGGGGAGGCGACCCTGAGCGATGTTCAACTTCGTCGTATCCAATCGCGGCAGAACGTGCTTAGCGAAAAGCTCGCATTCGTCGAGATGAGGATAACCCGAGAAAATGAACGAGCGCATTCCCATGTCGATGTATCGCTGCAGCTTTTCATAAACCTGATCCGGATTCCCGACGATCGCACTACCACAGCCAGAACGCGCCCGCCCGACCCCGGACCAGACGTGATCTTCGATGTAATCATCATCCGATTGAGCGCGCAACTCATCCTGACGAAGAACACCAGCCGACTTATTGTCCTGGGCTCGATTTTTAATCTCTTCCCCCTTTTCTGCGTCGAGCTTCGAGATCAGCTTTTCCGCCGCCGCGCGAGCTTCTTCCTCCGTCTCGCGAACGATCATGTGGATGCGAAGACCGAAATCAATCGTCCGGTCAAACCCTGCCGCAAGATCACTCATTTCGCGCATCGTCTCCCCAAGTCGCTCCTCCGTCTCCGGCCACATCAGGAAGACATCGCAGTGCTCAGCGCAGAGAGCTTTTGCGCCTGG
>CAZOUP010000036.1:0-38823 GCA_964583035.1 uncultured Akkermansia sp. | reverse complement strand
TCAGTCTTCAGCAAAAGTCAGAAGCCACTTTTACAGATAAAAATTTGCGCGGCCAATGAAAATGTGCCCAAGCCAGAAACGAACCTTTCCTCTGCCAATCCATCAGAAATAGAGGATTCTAATCTGAACTCGCCAGACCCTTCGATTTCAGGGTCTCCCGCAAAGCGATCCGGAGCGATCGATCTTCTCGCACTCGTTGATGTCGAGCGCGATGCTGTGCGGGGAACATGGAAGATTGAAAATGGATCCCTGTTCCGCACCAATCCTGCAGCAAACGGCGATCTCGTCCTTCCATACACAATTCAGGATCCTTTGAACTACAGTTTCCGGGCAACGGTGACTGCGGGCGAGTTGAAGAGTTCGTTTGGAGTTGTCCTACCCATTGGCGGCAACTACGTCACAATGGCTTTTGGAGGTTGGAAAACTCTTAGCTCAGATCCGGTCTCGGGATTGAGCGCCATTAAAGGAAAGACTGCGCCCCAAAATGAGACCGCAAATGTTGGACATTCTCTGACGCCCGGGAAAAGACACACATGCGAAATCCGCGTTTCTGGAGAAAATTCCGAGGTGACCATTGAAGTTGATTTCGATGGTGAAGACCTCGTGCGGTGGAGTGGGAATCCAGCGGATCTGTCATTGAGAGTTGATGTTCGAAAAGTGGCAACTGAGGGTGAGCCACGTATTTATCTTTTTGACACTTCCAAGGTGAATTTGATTCACGAACTTCATCTCTATCCTGGATCTGCGGGATACTCAGAAGAGGATTGGACAGACCTTTTCAACGGGGTCGATTTAACAGGTTGGAAGTCGATCGGAGAACACGATTGGACGGTTCGGGACGGAAGTATTTTTCAAGATCGAGCCGCAAAAGCGAAGGTGCCGATGCCAATATGCCGCGAGTTAGCGATGTCGGAGTTTGAGATGGAAGGGGAGTTCCTGGCTTCTCCAGAGATCGACAGTGGCGTCTTTATTGTTAAAGGAATGACCCCTGGTGAAGTGGGATGGCTCGCGGACGACATGAGGTTCTCCCGCGAGATGTCGATTGTTGGGTCGCAGTCAGGTCTAAGAATGGCTAAGCACCGCACCGGCAATATGATTGGCCCCTCGGCTAGTCAGTTGAATCATATCGATGACGGAAATCGAGCAATAATTGAAGACAACACCTGGAATGAATTCAGGATTCTCGTCGGAACATCGAAAATTTCTACCTGGATCAACGGGGAGAAAACCTCAGAGCTTTCAAATACTTCTTTCACGGGAGGTAAAGTCTACATCGCTATCGGTGCAACAGGTAGACAGGGAAACATAGCCTTCCGCGATCTCCGTATCCGTCCGATTCATGTGGCGTCCGCTCCTGCATCTGATACCCCGGACAAGAAAATTCCAGAACCAGTCAAAGCTCTAGAACTGAACGAATCTTCTCTATTCGATCATGTTACAGCGAACGGAGGATGGCAGGACGTCCTCGGAGTTATCGGGAGGGAGCCGTCTTTCTCAACCGGGACATGGACAATGTCTGGAGACTCAGTAATAGGCGAAGCGATTCGCGAAGCTGGACTTTCGCAAGCGGGTAATGCGGTTCGGGGAATACGGGTGACACCTTTGCAACGTTTCGATGCAAGAATGCGGTTCTCGGCAGACCCGGAAACTTCAGCTATTTCGGTGTTCATGCCGAGCCCCGATGGAGGAATGTCGATTTACGCATGGTTCAAAAATGATAAATTGGGGATTCAATATGATGTCGACCCAACTAAGATTCGCCCGAGGTTGATCAATCGCCCTCTTTCGTCAGGATTGGACGACGGGGAAATCCATGAGATGGAAGTCAATGTGGATGGCAGTCACTTGACGGTTTCAATCGATGGTGAAGTTCTCTTGAAAGAACCCTCGGTGGATTGGTCGCAGTGGAATCAAGCGTTAGGATATGGAGCCAATTTACCACCGATTCTCGGTGTCCGCGTAGACGGAGGAAGAGGCGGAGGAAAAGGGAAAGTCGAATTCCACTCCTTTGAAATTCGCATCCCGGAGGGCGCGCCAGAAGAAGAGGGAAAGTCCACCGCCCCGGAACCGGACGAGCCCGCTCTCTCCATCCCCGAAATCCCAGATCTTCAATCCCGCCTCGACTCCTACCGGGACTACCGCAAAGAGCAGATCGGTGCCCTCGTCGTTGCGCACCGGGTTGAACTCACCGCGCGCCAGGAGGCTGCGATTCAATCCGGCGATCTCAACGCCGTCGAAGAAGTTTCGCCGGTCCTCCAGTCGCTGGACACTTACACGTCCGAGCTTTCGACGTTCTTCAGCAAGAGCAAAATTTCACCACTCCCGCTTCCTCCCGCGATCCCTGATCTGCCCGAATCCCTAACCGGTCTCGTCTCTGGATTTCGTGAACAACTCGAGAAATCCGAAACCGACACCACCGAAAAACTCGATCAATCACTCGAACTTTGCGAGAGGGCTCTGACCAGGAGCGACAAGATCGAAGACGCATTCGTCGTTCGTGAGTTTCGATCCAGCTTGATACAGTCGATGACGAATCGAGCGGTAGTCGCAGCTCCCAATGCCCTCGAATCAGAGGACTGGATCGATCTTTTCAACGGACGCGATCTTGACGGTTGGGCAGTGAAAATGGGTTCTTCAAAGTTCGCTGTCGAGAATGGGGAAATCGTCGGACGGATCGTTCCGGGTAGCCCCAGCACATTTCTCTGCACTACCGAAACCTTCGATGATTTCGAACTTATTTTCGAAGTGAAAAAGAGTGGTGATACGAATTCCGGCGTTCAAATCCGTTCATTGATAAGAGATGGGGCAAAGCAACCTTCCGACGGCGTTGTCCATGGACCACAAGTCGACATTGGTCGTCCCGGGCTTACGGGCTTTCTCTTCGGAGAATCGGCGAACCTCGGTTGGATCAACGGGGAACCGACCCCACACAACCATTTCAAAAACGGCGAATGGAACCAGTTTCGGGTGCTTGCAAAGGGGCCGAGGATCCAAACATGGATCAACGGTGAACCGGTCGAAGATTGCAGCCGCGCGGATGTGTATTCCGAATATCCGCGCGGATTCATTGGTCTGCAATTGCATCGCCAGGCAAATGTCAGTGAATCTTCGGAAGTTCGTTTTCGAAAAATCCGTCTGCGGAGATAGGATTGCGCAGCCCCCTCCCAGTCAATTAACGGTTGATTCGAACGACTGGATCAATCTTTTAAACGGACGCGATTTGCCCGAGAAGGCACTCAGAATTTTCCGGCCTACTTTTTCGCCCCTCAAGAAACTATCCGAAATTTCCTGGCATCTGTTTTCGGCGACTTCGATGCCGCAAAGCGTTTCTCGAATCCCCTACCTCCCGGACGTAGATCCCAAATCACCTGCCGCTATGAGAAAATGAGCCGTGACGCGCGTCAGTCGGGAGGGTCTTCGGCTCATTGAGCTTGTCCAATTTTCACAAAAAATCGTCCGGTGACGCCAAGATTTGGGGTCGACAGACTGAGAGGCTTTCGGCCAGCTTGTGAGCCATGATTAGGTTCTCCCTTTTTCTTGTCACCTCTCTGCCGGTTCTCCTCTTTGCCGGGTCTGCGCTCGACCGTCCTAACGTCATCTTCATGATGGCGGACGATATGGGGATGGGGGACTCAAGCGCCTATCAGGATTTCACGGGCAATGCCGATGAGGTTCAGGTAGCGACCCCAAACATGGAGCGGCTTGCCGCGATGGGGGTCCGCTTCACCGATGCACACTCGACTTCTTCGCGCTGTTCGCCGTCCCGCTATGGATTGCTCACGGGGCGCTATCCGTGGCGGAATCGGCTTAAGCACTGGGTGCTCTTCGGGAGTCAGGGCGATCCGATGATCGAGCGGGACCGACCGACATTAGCGACGATGTTTCAAGAGAACGGCTACGGAACCGCGATGGTAGGGAAATGGCATATCGGCCTGCGATATCGTCGGTCTGATGGATCTCCGGCGGCGGGATGGGAGGATGCGGATTTGACGCAGCCGCTCTTTGACTCGCCGGTCGATCATGGATTTGATTCCGCCTGGTTCATTTCGCGATCTCATGCAACTTCCGGCCCGGATGCCGGGGGCCGGAATCCGAAGAAGAGAAATGTCGCTGATCAAGAAGTCGGCCCGGGGCATCTCCATGACCGAACCGTCATTGGAGCGACGGAAAATGGGAAGCAGCTCATTGAGAAAGGGCCGAATGCGTATGTCTTGAGTGAGCTGGGAGGTCGGCATTCGGACCTCGCGATGGAATATCTTTCGAGCCATCTCAGTGCTGGAAAAAATGCGGAGAAGCCGTTCTTTCTCTACTACCCCTCACCGTCCAATCATTCTCCCTACACGCCCGACGACCGGATCGGAGACCGCTTGAGTCGCGGGGCCTCGCGCACGAAAGCGGGGCAGCCGATGGATCTGCGGCATGACTTTATTCATGAAAACGATCTCATTCTCGGTCGCTTTCTGGATTGGCTTGAGACGAGTAATGATCCACGAAATCCCGGCTCTAAGCTGATCGAAAACACGGTCGTCATTTTCACGAGTGACAACGGGGCCGAAAAAGACAGCGACTTCGCGACGGGTCCTTTTCGGAGCAACAAGTCATCGAGCTACGAGGGCGGGCATCGTGTTCCATTTCTGGTTTCCTGGCCGGCAGGTGGCGTGGGCGAAGGGGATGCTCACTCTCCGGTCATGAGCAATGCGACGCCGATTTCTCATGTCGATGTCTTTGCGACTTTTGCCGGGATCCTCGGGACTGCCCTGCCGGACGTCCGGTCCGGAGAGAAGGGTGCCGAGGATAGCGTCAGCATGCTTTCGGTTTGGAAAGGGGAGGAGGTAGTGCGCGACCGCCCGATGTTCGTGCATGACCACAAACAGTCGAAACCCGACCCTGCCGCGGCGGCGGTTCGTCTTGATGATCCGGTCGTCGGCGGACAAGTCGTTCCCGGGCAGTGGAAGATTTTCTATGATCCCACTTTATTACGGGGCGGGAAAACCGTGCCGATGGAACTCTATGAACTCGGCTCCGATCAGAGAGAGGAGAATAACCGCATCAGCGAACCGGAGCTTCAGCCGCTCGTGGAACATCTGAACGACCTTTCGCGTCTTCATCGTAATGCCAGCGGCCATCGTCTCGCCGAACTTCCGACCGCGAGGCAGGTCATCTTTGAACTCAGTGGAAAGGACGAGGAATTTTCGGATTATGTCAAAAGTGAGGGAGGCGTGACCCTGACACTGATCCAATCGGACGGGGCGTTTCACGCTAACCTGCGGGGGATCGGACTCACGACGGGAAAATTAAAGCAGGTCGATGAGGGCGAGACCTTGACCTTGAGTTTTAATCGAGATGTCATCCTCCAGCACTGCGCCATCGTCGCTGGAAACGGGGAATGCGGTGGCTTCTATCAGATTGGCAACGATGCGCCCCTCGCGATCTATTGCCTCGACGGTGATGTTGATGAAAAGGATCAATCCGGCGTTCTCAGCGATCTTGGAGTTGTCAGAAAGGGAGAGAAAGTCGTCCTGAGCAGCGCCCCGCATTTTGGATCGGAAACGCCGGGGCAATGGAGGTTGAAGACCGTGTCCGTAAAGCCGCTGGAATAGCGTGGTTCTTCTGTTTTTGCCGGGGCAATGCGGTCGGAGGGCTGACGCCATCCGCTACGGGGGAGGCAACGAGGGCGCGCTTTTCAAGAACGTAGCGGACGCGGTGACGCTTCCGGGAGGCGCGTGCCTTCCGCGAGACGCATCGGTTTACGGGGACAACGGATTTGTTTCGATTCGATTATTGTCGAATTAAAAGCCGTGACCGCGTTAGGAGACGCCCACCGTGCACAGGTGCACAATTATCTGAAATCCACCGATCATCGCCTTGCCCCGTTGGTCAATTTTGGTCACTTTCCAAAGATCGAGATCGAACGAATTATTTCATGATTAAAAACCTCCTCTTATTTTCTCTCTGCTGCGGGATTCTCAACGCCCAGGCCCAGCCGAACATCATCATCGTGATGCCGGATGACATGGGCTACGGCGATCTCGGGGTGACGGGGAATTCGGTGATTCGGACGCCGAATTTGGATCGCCTCGCTTCGGAAGCGGCCGAGTTGACCGATTTTTATGTGTCGCCGGTTTGTTCGCCGACGCGAGCCTGTCTCATGACGGGGCGTTACAATTACCGGACACGCTGCATCGACACCTTCAAGGGCCGGTCGATGATGGAGCCTGACGAATACACGATGGCCGAGATGCTCAGGGAAGCCGGCTACGCGACGGGTATTTTCGGGAAATGGCACCTCGGGGACAACTTCCCGATGCGTCCGCAGGATCAGGGATTCGACGAAGTCCTCATTCATCGCGGAGGGGGACTCGCGCAGCCGTCAGAGCCGATTGAGAATGAGAACCGCTACACCGATCCGATTCTTTTTGAGAATGGCGAGCAGGTGAAAAAGGAGGGCTATTGCACGGACATCTTTTTCGATGAGGCAATTGAGTTCATGGAGGAGGCAAAGAAGGCGGGGAAGCCGTTTTTTGCCTACCTCCCGCCGAATGCTCCGCACGGGCCGTATCATGATGTGCCGGAGGAATTACTGGAATATTATAACTCGATCGACCTGAATCCTATCCTCAAGGGCAAAGAGGATGAGAATCACCGGGACACCGTCGCCCGGGTCTTTGCGATGGTCGAAAACATCGATCAGAACATGGGCAAGCTCGACGCCTATTTGAAAGAGAGCGGGCAGTTCGAGAACACGATTGTGATGTTCTTCACCGACAACGGACCAAACACGATGCGCTATGTCGGCCCGTTCCGAAGCATGAAGGGGCACGTCCACGAAGGCGGGATCCGCACGATGTTTTACGCGCGCTGGCCGGAGGAATTCGCCGCCGGGACCAAGAGTGATCGCATCGCGGCGCACATCGATCTCATGCCGACGATGATGGAAATTGCGGGCGGAGAGCTTCCGGAGGGAGTTTCCTACGACGGACGGAGTGTCCTTCCGCTCTTGAAAGGGGAGGATGATGGCTGGGATGATCGTGCGCTTTTTATCCAGTCTCATCGCGGCAACGAGCCGGTTGAGTTTCACCATTTCGCAATGCGGGAGCAGGACTGGAAGCTGGTCCGGGGAACAGGGTTCGGGAATGAGTCGATCAAAGATCCGCTTCCGTTTGAACTCTATGCGATCAGCAAAGATCCCGGCGAAGAGAACGATCTCGCGGCGGCAAATCCGGAAAAGGTGGCGGAAATGAAGGCCGCCTACTCGGCGTGGCTTGCCGATGTTTCTTCAACCCGCCCCGATAATTATGCGCCGCCGCGCATCATCGTTGGAGACGAGGCGGAGACCCTGAGTGATCTCTCGATTCAGGACTGGCGGGTTCCAATGGACGCTTCCGGATGGGGTGATTTCGGCGTATGGAAGGTGCATTTCGCCAGTGCCGGGAACTATGAAGTGGCTGTGAGATGGACCGATCCGATCGGGGTGAGGGACGTTGTCCTCAAGGTGGATGACGATCTTTATGCCGGAAAATTGGAGGAAGGTTCGACCGAAATCGTGTTCCCGGGACTCGCCCTGAAGGCGGGGGATTCCGACGTTTCCGTGGAGGCGAGTGGCAAAATCGGGCGCGGGGAACTCCTCCGTTTCGTGACCATCGAACGAAAGTAGCAGAATCTGCGCAGCGATCCCATTACTCTATCGGAGCATCTCCGGCACGCTGATACGCCGGTTTCACTCCCCGTTTCGGTGCGTAACCTAGCGGTGACCATGAGGCTTTTAAAATTTACCATCCTATTCTGCGTCCTGAGCTCGCTTGCTTTAAGTGCCGGCGCTGCCGAAAAGTCGGCGGCGGAGCAAGAGTTCGACGAGATCGAGCCGGTTCTGATGAGCTTTTGCTATGACTGTCACGGTGACGGCATGGACAAGGGCGATTTCCAGATGGATGACTACGAGACGGTCGCGAATCATCTCAAGAACTTCGACGTCTGGTATGAGACCTGGAAAAACGTCCGGAGCAATCTGATGCCCCCGGCGGATAAGGACCAGCCCACCGATGAGGAGCGGAACAAGGTGCTCGCCTTCATTGAAAGTCGCGTTTTTCAGATCGATCACGAGAATCCCGATCCGGGACGGGTCACGATCCGCCGTCTCAACCGTGAGGAATATCGCTACACGATCAAGGATCTCCTCCAATACGACTTCAATGTGAACGATATTCTCCCGGTCGATGACACCGGCTATGGCTTCGACACGATCGGGGACGTCCTCAGTATTTCCCCGCTGCTGATGGAGAAATATCTCGAGGCGGCTGACTCGGTCGTCGAAGAAGCGGTGCCGACGGATGGACCGGAGATCGTTGAGTGGTGGCTGGATGTGAAAGACTTTCGCGATGAGCGATCTGAGTCCTGGTCGCTCGACTGGTTCCCTTTTGAGCACGCCCGCAAGATGCAGGCACAGCCCTGGGTGAATTTCGACGGGGAATACGAGGTCACAGTCGATTTCCGCATTGCCGGTTCCGGGGAAGCCTCCTCTCACAGTGCGACTCTCAAAGTCGGTGTCGATGACAAAGAACTCACCTCACGAAAGCTGGGTTGGGACAACTCGCAGCGACTGACCTTAAAAACGAAGACGACGCTGAAGAAGGGGAGGGATCAAACGATCTGGCTTGCGACCGAAACCGGCGAGCCTCCGCAGGAGGGAGAGAATAAACTCGCGGTCGATGTCGAGTCGATTCGGCTTCGGGGACCGCTCGACGGGAGCCAGAAAGACTACCCCTGGCAGGTCCGCTATCTTTTTTCGGAAGGGCCGCCTTCTCCTGATGAGAAAGCCCGTGACCCTTATCGGGAGAAAATTCTCAAGACCTTTGCGACAAAAGCGTTTCGACGTCCGGTCGATGAAGAGACCTTGAAGCGACTCGTCGGGATTGCGCGTCAGGTGGATATGCAGCCCGACAACACCTTCGAGGATGGCATTGCGATGGCGATCAAAGCGATCCTCGTGAGTCCCCGGTTTCTGCTCCGGGCAGAGATCCAGCCCGAGCCGAACAATCCCGGTAAGGTCGTCCCGATTGATGAGTATGCGCTCGCCTCACGGCTTTCCTACTTCCTCTGGAGTTCGACCCCTGATGAAGAGCTGATGCGGCTCGCAGGAGAGGGAAAACTTCGCGTCGAACTTCGCAATCAAGTCGATCGGATGTTGAAGGATGAGAAGTCGTTCCGCTTTGTCGCAAACTTCGTCGGGCAGTGGCTTATGGCCCGTGACGTCGAGACGATGCACATCGATGAGCGTCGTGTCCTCAACATCAGGGATCTGGGAGAAGCGCGCCGGACTTTTAGCGGTCGACTCCGCCAGGCGATGCGGAAGGAGAGCGAAAACTTTTTCGACTACGTCCTCAAACACAACAAGCCGGCGACGGAACTCCTCACCGCGAACTACACTTTTGTGAATGAGGAACTCGCCAACTGGTATGGAATTGAAGGCGTCAAAGGGCGCGAGATGCGTCTCGTCGATTTGCCGAAAGATTCGAAGCGTGGAGGTCTCCTTTCGCAGGGGACCTTTCAAGTCGTGACCTCGAACCCGACGCGGACCTCACCGGTGAAGCGCGGGTTGTTCGTCCTCGAAAATTTCCTCGCGACGCCGCCCCCTCCGGCAGTTCCGGATGTCCCGCCTCTGGAGGAAGCGGCAAAAGGGGGCAACAAGGATCTTCCGCTGCGTGAATTGCTCGCGATCCATGCCGAACAGGCCGCCTGCGCCTCCTGCCACGCCCGGATGGATCCGATTGGGTTGGCCCTGGAAAATTATAACCCCGTTGGTTTGTGGATCGATACCTACAACGGTCAGCCCATCGACGCGAGCGGGGAGCTCATGACGGGGGAGAAATTCGGAAACGCGAAGGAGTTGAGTCATATCCTCGCGACCTCGCGGTATCGGGATTTTCATCGCGCTCTTGCCGAGAAATTGCTCACCTACGCGGTCGGTCGAGGGATCGAATACTACGATGCGCCGACGATCGACAAGATCGTGAACGATATCGAAACGCACGGCGCGACCTTGAAAGAGATCGTCTACGGAGTGATCGAAAGCGCGCCGTTTCAAAAGCGACGTGGCGACGGCGACATGTTCGCGACCGGACCGGCGGGGCATTGAGGTGGGATTTGGCAGAGGAGTAAATTCGTCGGATCCTGGGATAAAGGCGCAGGTTCCATTTTTCCCGCATAGGCCCTGTCGAGTCGGCGCGAACGATTTCTGACATCATCAGATTTAGAAAATACGGTGTCGAATTTTCCGTAGAAAAGACATCATTGCGTTTCAGCTTTGAATGGATCGATTTGCTACTGTTCCTGAATGAGGAAACTTCTGACCTTCTCTGTTCTTTTCGCGTTTGGGTGTATCTCTCAGGCAGCAGAGAAGCCTAACGTCATCCTCTTTTTTACGGACGATCATGGCTGGCCTGATATCGGAGCGGCCGGGATTTACGATGATCTGAAGACGCCGCACCTTGACCAACTCGTCGCGGATGGGGTGCGGTGCACGAATGGCTATGTGACGGCGCCGCAGTGTGTTCCATCACGCGGTGGACTCCTCGCAGGGCGTGATCAGAGTCGTTTTGGGCTTGAGACGAACGGAGAAACACTTGATGGCTTTAACGCTGAGGTAAAGATCGGTCAGCGACTCCAGAGCGTGGGTTATAAAACGGGGCAGACGGGGAAGTGGCACCTCGGCCCGGGTCCTGAAATCGCCGCTCATGGATTTGACGACGTCTACTACAAAAATTCCGCGCGACCAGCCTGGGCGACCTTCAATCTCGACGGGACGAATCGCGAGCCGGGATATGACGAGTCAGAATTGTATCACCTTGATGCCTGCTCATTGGCCGCGACGACATTCATCGACCGCCACAGTGAGAGTCCGTTTTTTCTCTACATCGCTTACCGCGCCCCGCATGTGCCACTCGATGCGCCTGAGAAATATCTTTCCCGCTTTCCCGGAAAAATGCCGGAACGCCGTCGTCAGGCTCTGGCAATGATTTCGGCGATGGATGACGGCGTCGGTCTCGTGCGCGAAAAGCTCGCGGAGAGGGGACTCACTGAAAAGACGTTGATCTTTTTCATCGGGGATAACGGCGCTCCTTTGAAAATCCACAAAATTGATGCGCCCGGCGGCGGCCCTGGCTGGGATGGTTCGCTCAATGAGCCGATGAACGGGGAAAAGGGAATGCTCGCCGAAGGTGGGATTCGTGTGCCCTTCGTTGCCGCCTGGCCTGGAACGATTCCCGGCGGGCAGGTCTACGATGAGCCCGTAATCTCTATGGACGTCGCTGCGACCGCGGTGGCCCTCGCGGGGTTGCCCCATGACGAAAAACTCGACGGGACCAACCTCGTTCCCTACCTCAGCGGAGAGGCCGAAGGTTCACCTCACGAGGCGCTTTTCTGGAGATGGTCGAGTCAGTCAGCAATTCGGGAGGGGGATTGGAAATTCCTTCGCGGCGGAAGCCGGGAGTATCTTTTCGACATTGTTAAAGATCCGGGGGAATCGAAGAATCTCCTGAAGACTCACTCTGAGAAAGCCGATGCCCTGCGAGCGCGACTCCTTGCCTGGACGAACGAGCTCAGTCCTCCGGGTTTCATCGGCGAAAGAATGCCGGAGACCTGGGAAAATTATTTCGATCATTACCTCGATGGGAAACCCGTTTCGAAGGAGAAAACAGCAAAGCTCGATCAGACGGCGACGATTCAAGGTTGGGTCGCGAGAAACTCTGTCATTAAAGACGGGCCGAAAGGTCTCCGCCTTCTCGATCCCGACGGTGAGAAGCGGTTTTCTCCTTTTATCGCCAACAACCAACTGAGTCTCGACGGTCCGTTCACGGTCTCGGTTGAACTCGTCGCCCCCGTCAGTAGCGATCTCGCGGTGACCTGGCGCGAAAAGGGGCAGGAAGATTTTGCCGATGAAAAAACGGTCTTAAAATCGGAGGAGGATAGTCCGCTTCGGCTCTCCGGCCTCGTTCCGACTGCAGCCGAAGTGATTCATCTGCGACTTCTCTTTCCTAATGGGAACGCCGAGATACGATCTATTCAAGTGAGCGCCGTTGATGGAAAGGTAATGAAACGATGGACATTCCAATAGTCTCAGAGGTGAAGGAAAAAACCCGCGAATGGTTTGATCGGGTCTGGAATCGGCTCGACCTCTCCGTGGTCGATGAACTGATGCGTGAAGATTGTGAGGTGCTCGGCCTCGGCAATAGCGTCGTCGGACGAGCCGGATTCAGAAGCGTTCATGAATCGTTTACAGCAGCCTTCGATCAGATTCATGTCGAGGTCATCGATCTCGTCGCTGAGGGCAATGAGGTCGCCGGCCATGCCCGCTTCTCGGCTCGTCATCGTCAGTCGGGCCGGGAAGTCGATCTCATGTTCAGCTTCTACGGCTGCTATGAAGAGGGTTGCTTACGTCGGGTGAGAAATGTCGTTGATTACACCTCGCTCATGGCGCAGATGAATCTCCTCGAACCCGAGAAAATGAAGCTCATTTTTGAAGCTCCCGATCGATCTCTGTGATGAAAGCCTGCTTCCTTTCTTTTTTCGTCCTGGCGCTGGCTGTCTCCAGCCTCATCGCAAAGCCGCGTGTCATTCTCGATGCGGACACCGCGAATGAAATCGACGATCTTTATGCGATTGCCCGCCTTCTGCGGCAGGATGAGTTTGAACTCATCGGCCTGAATTCCGCGCAGTGGTTTCACTATCTCGGTGAAAGAGATTCCGTCGGGGCGAGTCAGAAAATTAACGAAGATCTCCTCAAACTCATGGAGCGCGAGGATCTCCCGGCGCCGCTTGGGGCGAACGAGCCGATGGGGAAACCCTGGGGAGGGACGGATGCAAAAGACTCTCCCGCCGCGCAATTCATCATCGAGGAGGCGAAGGCGACGCCGGAGGGCGGGAAGCTCATTGTCGTATGCATCGGGGCATCGACGAATCTCGCGAGCGCGATCAAACTCGATGAGTCAATTGTTCCGAAAATTTCAGCCTATGTCTTAGGGTTCAAATATGACCTCGAAAAGAGTGTCTGGAATAAGTCGGAGTTCAACATTCGCCGCGATTTGAATGCGGCAGATTTCCTTCTCAATCAGGAAGGGCTGGAGCTTCATGTCATGCCGACCACGGTCGCAAGTCGTCTGCGTTTTGAAAAAGAGGATACCTTTGCCCGTCAGGCAAAAATGGGGGCTCTCGGCGAATACCTCACGGATCGCTGGATCGAGCATTCTCCCGAGAGCACCCAGCGCGTCATGTGGGACCTTGCTCTCGTCGAAGCAATGCTCAGCCCGGACCTCGCGACGGAGCGGGAAGTGATGGCGCCGCCTGAAAACACGGAGCGCAAAGTCTGGCTCTACGACTCTATCGATGCTGCCGTGATGGCGGAACGCTTTTGGACGACGGTCAGGTAGGCCGGCAAATGTAGGTTTGAGCGTGAGCGAAAACACGGTCGGCCTGCTCGATAACGCTCGCAGCTACGGTTCCCTAATTCGAATTCTCTATGATGAAACTCTCCCTCCTATTTATCCTCCTTTCTCTCTCCGTGCTCTCGGCGCAGGAGGAAAGCTATCCCATTCATCCCGACATGGTCAAAAAAGACGGTGTCCCCGCTGGCCAAATCCGCGAGGGCGTCTTCGACTCCAGCGCGATCTTCCCGGGAACGACGCGGGATTATGCTGTCTACATTCCGTCCCAGTATGATCCGGAGAAACCTGCCGCGCTGATGGTGTTTCAGGATGGGGTGGGTTATCTCAAGACGGTGCCGGTCGCGTTTGATAATCTCATTCATTCCGGCGTGATGCCAGTCACGGTCGCGCTCTTTGTGAATCCCGGGGTCGTCCCTGAATTGTCGGAGGCCGCCCTGCCACGCTTCAATCGCTCCTTTGAATACGATGCGGCCGATGGTCGTTATGCCCGGTTCCTCCTCGAGGAGATGATGCCGCACGCGTTGGGAGAGTTGAACATTACCGATGACCCTAACCTGCGTGGAATCTGTGGTTCAAGCTCCGGAGGCATCGCCGCCTTCATGGTCGCGTGGGAGCGCCCCGATCAGTTTCGCCGCGTCCACACCACGGTCGGAACCTATGTAGGGTTGCGGGGCGGAAACGAACTACCTGTCCTCGTTCGCAAAACCGAGCCGAAGCCGATTCGGATTTTTCTTCAGGATGGAAGAAACGACAACGATCTCTACTGCGGGAGCTGGTGGGTCGCGAATCAGGACATGCTTGCTTCCTTCGAATGGGCCGGCTACGAAGTGAACCATGAGTGGGGCGAAGGCGGTCACAACCGGAAGCATGGCAACGCCATTTTCCCCGAGGTGATGCGTTGGCTTTGGGAAGGATGGGCGACTGATCCCGTCGTGAAGACGCACCCTGACCGATCAAAATCCAAGGCGGTCGAATTTCTCGTCGAAGGCGAGGCCTGGGAGCTGGTGAGTGAAGGTCACGAATTCACCGAAGGACCGGCGGTGAATGCTGAGGGAGAACTCTTCTTCACCGATCTCGAAGGCAGTAAAATTTGGAGAGTCGGAACTGAGGGCAATGCTACTTTGTTTCAGGAAAACACTGGCGGCACGAACGGTCTCGCCTTTGCCCCGGACGGAAAGACCCTCTATGGCTGCCAACGCGAGCCGGGCCGATTGGTTTCGTGGAATATTGATTCGGGTGAGATGACGGTCCACGCCGAGGGGGTGAAGCCAAATGATGTCGTCGTCGCTCACGATGGCACCGTCTATTTCTCCGAGCCGCGGAAGAGTGCGATCTGGGTGATCCCTCCGGGCGGCGAGCCGACGATCGCGAGTGCGGAATTCAGCGGCGTGAACGGTGTCGTCCTCAGCCCTGACCAATCGCTCGTCTACGCGGCGGACTATGCAGGGCGGTTTGTCTGGTCCGGCCAGCGAAAGCCGGACGGAACTCTTGCTTACGTGCAGCCCTACTATCATTTGCACATTCCATCGGCTTCGGTCGATATCCGCAGCCTCGCTGACGGCATGGCGGTGACAGCGGACGGCTGGCTCCTCGTCGCGACTGCGATGGGCGTGCAGATTTGCGATCAGCCAGGTCGCGTTCACCTCATCGTGCCGAGTCCGATCGGGGAGCGACATCCTTCGAACGTTTGTCTCGCCGGGGATATGCTCTACGCCACTTGCGGAGATAAAGTGTTCCGGCGCAAGCTGCAGCTCAAGGGTTTGCAAGCTTGGGATTCTCCCGTAAAGCCTCCGAAACCTCGGCTTTAATCCGACCGTATCCTCCTCATGCGAATTCTCACTCTCGCCCTCATCCTCGGCACCAGTAGCGCTCTTGCTGACATCCCCCTCTCGATGGGGCCGGTTTCAAAGTTGGAAATGAAAAAGCTCCCGAACGGAGCGATCGATCTCGCGATTGCGGGGCCGAATCCTCATTTCTGGACGGGGATCGTGCCGAAGTCTTTTGACCCTGCCAAACACCGCATCTTGACTTTCGAGTATTTTTCACCCTCAGGAATCAGTGCGTTTTCAGTGCGTTATCGGCAAAATGATGCGTCGATGGTTCTAGCGGCAACGGAGCCGGTGCCGCTTGCAGAAACGTGGCAGCCGATGGTCTTCGATCTCTCCGAGTCGGAGCCGGGACTGACCGCGCCGGGGAAAGATTCCCGATTCCATTTTTCCTTAAAATACAAGCCGAACACTGGACTCCAGATTCGGAACATCCGCTTGCGTGAGCCGACCGAAGCGGAGCTCGTCGCGGTGCGGGATCGGGAAAAAATCGTGGCGGAGAAAGAGGCGGACGCTCAGGCGATTCTCGACTATTTCCGGGCGGACTATCGGGGTCGTATTGACGAAGTGGTCGTGGGGAAGGAGACGGTTCGGGTAAAAGGGTTTCATGAAGGGCCGGCGATCCTGCGGGAGCTGAGAGCGCCGCATCCTTCGCACATCACAGGGCTTCCTGACGGGATCGCGAAGGAGGGACTCTCCGGCGCTTTTGACTTGGCACTCCCGAGATTTGCGGCTCCGAATAACCGTGACCGGGCCTTTTCCCGTTGGCGTTTGGAAACTGTGGAAGGTGAAATTACTTCGCTGGCCCGCTGGGGAACGATTGGCGACGGAGTCGCGAAAAATCTTCCCGAACTGAAAGCGCCCCATCAGAAAGGGCTCGGTGGGATCCCGCTGATCACTTCACAGGACCACGAAATTTTTGAGCTCGGGATCAGTCACGCGACGGTCAATTTTGTCGTCGATGCCTTGCTCTCGCACCAGCCGCGTCCGGGGAATGAGAAGATTATGTTCGAGGGGAAGCCCTACTATCTGAACCGGAATTTTCTCAAGCAGAGGGAAATGACGGTCGAAAATCTCTGTGAGAAAAATATCATTGTCACCGCGATTCTCCTCGTGGGGAATCATGGTAATTCGATCATGACGCATCCGGAGGCGGAGGCGCGGGGGATTTTTGCGATGCCGAACTTAAAGCAGGGTGCCGGGGCGGACCTCTACCGTGCGGCGCTGCATGTGATCGGGAATCATTTCAACCAGCCGAAGAAACGAATCGTGAACTGGGTGATTCACAATGAAATCGATCAGGCCGGCACCTGGACAAACATGGGCGATCAGCCTCTTGCCCGCTACCTCGAAACCTACCATCGCTCGGCGCGACTGGTTTATCAGACGATGCGCTTGCACGATCCGAACGCGCGCGTCTTCATTTCCCTGACGCACCACTGGGCGAAGCGGAGTCTTGGGAAGGGGGCCTATACCGTGAGTGAAATGGTCTCGCTTTTTAATGAAATGGGGGCGGCGGAAGGCGACTACGAATGGGGCGTGGCCTATCATCCTTATCCTCAGAATCTGCGTGATCCGGATCATTGGAATGACAAGGATGTTCTCACGACTTTTGACACCCCTTACATTACGCCAAAGAACTTTGAGGTGCTGACGGCCTATCTCGAGCAGGAGCACTTTTTGTATGACGGAAAGTCACGCGGGATTTTGTTTTCAGAGCAGGGCTGGAATTCCCCGACGCTGAGTATCGAGGATCAAAGCCGCCAGGTCGCGGGGATGATCGAATTTTTCAAGCGGCTGCCGCAGTATCCGGCGATTGAGGCGTTTCATTTGCATCGCTATCATGATATGCCGGACGAGGAGGGCGGGCTCCGTCTTGGCATCATTGACGAGCATGGAAATCGCAAAATGGCGTGGCATGCCTATCAGGCGATCGGAACGGAGGCAGTGAAGCCGTTCGAGGCGATGGCTGATGCGATCATTCAGTCGAGGCCTGGCAAGTAGCAGGAGGGCCGGGGCATTGCGGTTCGGAAGGCTCACGCCATCCGCTACGTTTGAGACGACAGCGTGTTGGAAAATGTAGCGGAACTTGGAAAAGTTCCGACGACGAGAGGCCGGGGCATTGCGGTTCGGAAGGCTCACGCCGTCCGCTACGTTTGAGACGACAGCGTGATGGAAAATGTAGCGGAACTTGGAAAAGTTCCGACGGCGACAGGCCGGGGCATTGCGGTTCGGAAGGCTCACGCCATCCGCTACGTTTGAGACGACAGCGTGATGGAAAATGTAGCGGAACTTGGAAAAGTTCCGACGGCGACAGGCCGGGGCATTGCGGTTCGGAAGGCTCACGCCATCCGCTACGTTTGAGACGACAGCGTGTTGGAAAATGTAGCGGAACTTGGAAAAGTTCCGACGACGAGAGGCCGGGGCATTGCGGTTCGGAAGGCTCACGCCGTCCGCTACGTTTGAGACGACAGCGTGATGGAAAATGTAGCGGAACTTGGAAAAGTTCCGACGGCGAGAGGCCGGGGCATTGCCGTTCGGAAGGCATGACGCCATGCGCTGCGTTTGGAATACAGTGATGGAAAATGTAGCCTTGTGAGGCGGGTCAATCGCGTCCATTTTCTACGAGTCCTCCATGGAAGAATCCACTGACAGCTACGAACTGAATGATCTGCCGTTTCAACTGGCGCGGTCCTACCATGCTTTCCGCCATTTTGCGGTGAAAACGCTGACGAGCGAGGGGCTTTCGGACAAGGTGAAGCCCGGGACTGGCGGTCTTTTTCTTGCGATTGCGAAGGAGGAAGGCTGTCATGTGAAGAATCTTTCGGAGCAGTTCCGGCTCCCGAAGGCGACGATCACGGGGCTGCTCCGGACCCTGGAAGAGGACGATCTCGTGAGGAGGGAAAAGGACCCGGAGGATGCGCGGGCTTTTCGGCTCTACCTCACCGCGAAAGGGCGCGAGCTGCTCCCATCGATGATTCATCGCCACCACCGCGTTCTCGAGACCTTGCACGAAGGATTGGATCTGAAAGAAGTGGAGGAGTTGAAGCGTCTCTTGAGGCGTGTCCTCGACAATATTGCCAAATCCTGACCCCTTTCGATCCATTGAAAATTTCTCTCAAGCAGCGATATTCTCTCATGCTATTTCGTTCAGTTATCACCGGCTTGACTCTTCTTCTGGCCACGGCGATTCCGTCCGCCGCGCAGGAGGTTACCTTTAACGATCTCGCCCGGTTCGTCTCAGGGAAGCCGCTCTCGTCGGCAAGCCCACTCAATCAGCTCATGGGCTTTTCGTCGGTTCGTAAGCACTACGCGGAGACGATCGATCTTTCTCAGAAATGGCAGGAATCCCGGTTGAATAAGATTCAGGAGTGGGCCGCGACCGAGTTGCAGCCTCAGTTGAGCCGACCCACGACCGTGAAATACATGTTCGGCGGACCCGATTTCGTCCACGTCGTTTCGGTGTTTCCGGGAGTCCCTGAATACATTCTTGCAGGCCTCGAGCCACTCGGAACGGTTCCCGATTTTTTCTCGATGGATGAGCCCGCACTCGACAGTTACCTGACTTATCTCAATCACACTTTGCGCAGCATTTCCCGCCGGAACTTTTTCATCACGACCGAAATGCGTGAGGATTTCGGGAAAGAGGGGATCGATGGAGTTTTTCCGGTTCTGCTTTATTTCGCGGCTTTGACCGGTCACGATGTCTTGAACGCCGATTATGTGACCCTCGACGCAAGTGGTGGGGCAGTGATTTCCTCCGCCACCGAAGCCTCTGGAATCTGGCTGAGAATTCGCAAAGAGAACCCCACCGTGAATGACCCCGCTGAGCAGAATCTCTACTACTTCAAAACGGATCTTTCCAACAACGGCTTCAAAGGAGGATCACCTTTTCACAGTTTTCTCTCGGCCCGCCCAGACAGTGTCGCCTACCTGAAAGCGGCGTCATTTCTCATGCACACCGAGGACTTCAGCAACATCCGGAACTTCACGGTCGGGGACAGTAAGTGGATTCTCCAGGATGCCTCGGGGGTTCCGGCAGAGTTTTTGAGCCTTTATTTTAACCTGACCTTTTACGGCAACTACGTCGGGCCGATTGACATGTTCTCCGAATACAATCAGCCGTGGCTGCATCAGGTCTACGGATCAGGCATTGCAAAGCCGCTTCCTTTCGGAACCGGTTACCGGATGAAGGATTCCGATTCGATCCAGATTTTTGGCGTAAGGAAGTAGTGGCAGGAAGAAAGGAGGGCCGCTAGTCTGGGGGTTCTGATATGAAATCCCTGACTCTTTTCTTCGTCCTCTCCGCCTTCTGTTTCAGCCTTTCCTCTGCCGGGGAAAGAAAGCCTAACGTCATTGTCATCATGGCGGATGACATGGGTTACGGGGATCTTTCCTGCTATGGGGCGAAAGACTTCGAGACGCCTTACCTCGATCAACTCGCGGCGGAGGGAATCCGTTTCACGAGCGGATACTGCTCCGCTTCGACTTGCACCCCGACGCGCTATTCTTTCCTCACGGGGACTTACGCTTTTCGAAAGCCCAACACGGGGATCGCTCCCCCGAGCAGCCCTTCGGTGATTCCGGCGGGGACGCCGACGATCGCGTCGATGTTGAAGGGAGTCGGCTACGCCACGGCGGTGATCGGAAAATGGCACCTTGGTCTCGGCGGCGAAGGCGGGCCGGATTGGAATGGTGAGTTAAAGCCGGGAGCGCTCGAGTTCGGGTTTGATCATTGTTTTCTCCTTCCAACGACGAATGACCGCGTGCCTCAGGTCTATGTCGAAGACCATCGCGTTCTGAATCTTGATCCGAATGATCCGCTCTGGGTGGGTGACAAAAAACCCAGTGAAGATCACCCCACGGGGATCACGCACCGCGACACCTTAAAGATGGATTGGACGCACGGCCACAATTCCACGATCCACAATGGTATCAGCCGCATCGGTTTTTACACGGGGGGTCATGCCGCCCGCTTTCGTGATGAAGACCTCGCCGACAAATGGGTCGAAAAATCGGTCGAGTGGATCGAGGCAAAAAAAGAGGAACCGTTTTTTCTCTTCTTTGCCTCGCATGACCTGCATGTTCCGAGGATTCCGCATGAGAGATTTCAAGGCGTCACTCCGCTCGGCTATCGCGCCGATTCGATTGTGCAGCTCGACTGGTGCGTCGGGGAGTTGATGAAAGCGGTCGAGCGCCTCGGCTTGTCAGAAGACACGCTCTTTGTTTTCTGCTCTGACAATGGTCCAGTCATGGATGACGGCTACGCCGATGAAGCACTCGAAAAGCTCGGTGATCATAAGGCGGCGGGCCCATACACCGGAGGGAAATATAGCATTTATGAAGGAGGGACACGGACCCCTTTCATCACGCGTTGGAAGGGCACGATCAAGCCGGGCGTTTCCGATGAAATCGTGACGACGATCGATCTTTACGGAAGCCTCGCTGCCCTCACCGGGGGAAGTATTCCGGAAGAAGGCGCGCTCGATAGCTTTGACATCATGGGTGCGTTGCTCGGGGAAGCGGAGGCGCAAGGCCGGGCGAACTTTGTTCAGCAGGACAACGGCAAGGGTGGTAACTACGGCTATCGTTCCGGCGACTGGAAGCTGCAGCGCCATGACTCAAAGAAGACGAGAAATCTCGTCGTCGAGAAATTGCTCGAAAATACGCAGGTCCCGCAGTTTCAGCTTTTTGATCTCGCCACCGATCCGGCAGAGAAGAGCAATGTCATTGCGGAGCATCCCGAGGTAGCTGAAAAGCTTAAGGCGGAGCTCGAGGAGATTATTACCTCAGGACGTTCGCGGGAGTGAGGGCGGGACCGGCGTTGGTTTCTTTTCGTAGGTGAGGAAACCGGTCGCTCCGGCGATCATTAACACGATCGCTGTGATGAAAAGTGACATGAGGGGAACGGTCACGAGAAGGACGAGCTGGCCGCCGAAAGTTGCGTTAATGCCGTCTTCAGACGCGGCGAGGCAGGTCGCGAAAATGCCAATAAAGCCGCCTAATCCGTGGGTCACTCCGACAGCGAGTGGATCGGCCCATTTCAGTTGCTGGAGGAAAAACAGGGTGGTGGCAATGACCGCTCCGCTGAATGTTCCGATGACGAGCGACTGGTTCATCGTGAAGGTGTCTGCCCCGCCGGAAACAGCAACGGCTCCGCCAATGACCCCGGCGACGAGAAAAGTGACAAAGTGCCCCTGGCGAGTCGCCGCCCCGAATATCGAGGCAACCACGCCCGAGGCAGCGGCCGAAACGGCAGTGCACTGGATCACCGACGCAACGATTCCGGGTGCCGCGGTGAGAGTGGATCCGGCATTTAAACCGATCACCCCGAGGAAATAGAGCGCGCCGCCCGCGAGGTAGCGCATCGGTTCCGGGGTGGGAAGTGGCGTCAGTTGATTTCGGGTTCGAAAGAAAGTAAGAACGCCGCCGATCAAGAGGGCGCAGGCACCGACATGCCAGTGGACGAGAGCAGCGCCGGCAAAGTCAGCATTGTTGAGGAGCTGATCGATCCAGCCCGCGCCCCATTTCCATGAGAGGACGAGAGGGAAGGCGATCGAGAGGACCGGAAGGCTGATGAGAAAGGATGACGCTGTCGTCTGCGCCGCACTGCTGAAGCTGACGAGGAGACACCCGATGAAGGCGGCGTAGGACGCGATGTAGATGACGTCGGTCCATTCCGAGACTCCGCTGAGCCCGTATTCGATCGGGTCGACGTATCCGGGGAAGGTAAAAGAGAAACGCGGAAAGATGCCGAAGTGATCTCCCGGAAACGCAAGATAGAACCCCCAGAGAGAAAAAGTCACAAACGCAGCGGCGATCATCGTGCCCGAGCGAATGAAGCTGTTCCACCAGGGCTCTCCGATACGAGTCGCTGAACTAAGGAGCGCGAGGCCGAAGCAGCCCAGGAGAACAAGAAGGGTGCAGGTCACGAGGAAAGCATTGTTTCCTGCTAAAGTTTGAGCGTCGGTGGGAGAGACGTCGTCAACGCTTTCGATGTCGTTGAGGTAATCCTCGTCGGGGAACTCGCCCGGCATGGGTGCGGGGATTGCCTCGAAGATATCACTCCAGACCTTTTGCGCAGAAGACGTAAAAGAAGTTTCCGGGAGAGGGTAATCGACGCTCTTCGCGAAGAAATAAAACACGACTCCGAAGCCTGCCAGCATCGGAAGGAGGAGGCCAAGGTGCAGGTAGTCTCTGGTGGAAAAATTCAATCCGGTTTCGCTCAGGAATTACCATCCTGCGGGATGACTTGGGCGACGACCATGTTCTGTTGCGAGGAAGCTTCGTGAAGTTCCTGCTGGTCCCAGTTATCGACGACTTCCACGGTCACTCCACTCGCGGTGTTGGCGAAGAGTGTCGGAGCAATGCTGTGGGGCAGGCGAATGCAACCGGCAGAGGCGGCGTAGCCGGGAAGATCACCAACGTGCAAGCCAATCGCGCTGCTGTCGAGACGCTGCCAGTAGGGGAGGTCGCAGCCGTAAATCGTGGAGGTTTTTCCTTCAGCGACACGCTGCGTGATTTTAAATGTGCCGCGCGGAGTTTCTTTTCCAGAGCGTGCCGTCGAGACCGCGGTGTCGATCGCGACCATGTTGTCGACGAGGAGATAGGCGCGCTGATTTGCGACATCGACGATGACCTTTTTCTCTCCCGTTTCACCGCGGGCTTCCAAAAGCTGGTGATTCACGAAGTGATTCTGGTGAACATCCTGATAGCCGGCGCGGGATCCCTGCTGAACGGGAGCGGGGGTCTCGACAATCATTTTCTGATGGTTGATCTGCGCAATCCGCATCTCTTTCTTCTCCTTCATCTTTGTGAAGAGGCCGGCCTCGGCTTGAGTCGTCGCACCCATCGTTATACCGACGAGTGCAAGAACGGTGAGCGCTTCGCGAACGCCATGGGCTTCGACCTCGGCGTCTTCGAAAATCAGACCCACATTGCCGTCATTCTCTTTGCAGAATTTTTCAAACTGGCCGTCGTCAGCGAGGAGCACTCCGAGGAGCTGGACTCGTGCCGAGGAACCGTCTTCGGCGGCTTCCCATCGGATCATAGGGAGTTTCGCGCCCTTGTGGTTCAAAGCGGGATCGTCGAGCGATGATCCTAGCACTTCGAGAAAACGCCGCACGTAGTCTTCCGGTTCAGAGGCGTCGGAGAGCATGGAAAAAGCGGACCGGTTGTTGACGAGGCCCTGGAGCTGGAGTTCAAAAGCGTTATCACGCCAGAGCAGATAGGGTTCGTCTTCCTTCTCTAGCTGGACGTCGAATTGTTGAAAAATCTCCGTCGCTTGTGGATTAGCTTCCATCATGACACCCTTTTCAGAGACATCGAAAAGGAGGTTGGAATCTGAAAAGACCGAAGCGCAGAAATCGACTTCTGAATTCAGGTTGGGTTCATGGTCCGAGCCTTCGGCGGGGAGTTGGTTAACGGGTCCGAGGAAGGTGGCGCTGGTGCTCATCGTGATCAGTATGTGGTAGTTGGTGGTTCAATGTCAATGGTGTCACCAATCAGAACTGAGGTCTGGATGCCAGGGCTCGGCGAGAGAAGACACAAGGGAATACATCATCGAAGGAGGTATTCCGGGGTAGACGGAGAGGATGCGCGCAATATGCGCAGAAATTTTCGGTGCGGCAAAACTGGTCCCGGTTTGGCGCTGGATTCCGCCGTTGAGCCAGGCGACCTCGACGTTTTCGCCCTTGGCGGAAAAGCTCACGAGATGCTCGGGGCGGTAGAAAATATCGTCCTCATTCGTATCGGCGAGATCGACGCCGAAGACGGGTGCGAAGTGGGAGGGCCACTCCGCTTCGTCGTTGTCGGTGTTACTGCAAGCGGCGACGACATGGACTCCCTTGAGCCACGCTTCGTCTGACCACTCTTTATGAGGGAGGATAAATTTCGCGAGGCCACGACACCCAAAGCTGCAATTTAGAATGTGGTAGCCCCGCTTCATCGCCTCGCGGACGCCGGCGCAAATGAGGTGGGTCTTTGAGACGCTTCGTGCGTCGATGACCCGGAAGCTTCCGATCTCGGCTTCCGGCGCATTCTGGTGAATGATGTCTGCCACCGCGGTGCCGTGACCGAAAGTATCGCCGGCGTTCCCCTCGACGACTTCGATGAGGCCGTGCCGTTCCTCAAAGGCAACTGCGTCGATGATTGATGCACGGGAAAGCCGTGGATGATCAATTTCTACTCCGGAATCGATCACCGCAACTTTGACGCCCCGACCGGTTCCGGAGATCGAGGCTTCTTTTAACTCGGCGAGTGAGGGGAAGTCGCTGAGGTTGCTGATCCGGTGGCTCATAGTTCCAAGTCGAGCAGGGAAGTGAGCATCTTGTAATTCACAAGCCGTTCGATCGCGGTCGAGAGACGCCGGACCCGGTTCATGTTGCGGGCACTGAAGCCGGAAGGATTCGGGGCATCGACGCTGTCTTTCAGTTGCACGCAACTGATGATGCCTTTCAGATTACCCGCGATGTAGAACGGGGTCGCAATCATTGCATACGTCACTTGTCCGAGCGCCTCGTCGGCTTTCTTTGAATGATTCGCGTTGGAATAGACTTCGTTTTCGCAGAGGCACTGCTCTGAGGCATAGACGAGGCCGGTGAGCCCTTCCTCCAGAGACTGCTTCCAGCCGAGAAATTCCGGATCGGGTTCCGTGTGCGTCACGACAAGGTGAGATTCGTCTTCGTCCGCGAGCCAGACTGAGAGGGAGTCAGCCTGAAGCGCGTCCATCGCTGAGCGCATCACGGAGAGGCCGGGCGCACCGATCAGACCGGTGAACTCGTCGGGGCGCAGGGCGCGGGCGATGCGATTGAGAGACTGCTCAATGTGAGCAGCGTGAGGGGAAATTTCGGGGTCGGGTTGAATCACGGGGGCTCCTTGGTTCAGGGAAGATTCACCCGAACACCGAAATCTGCAACGACTCCATTTCTACCGTCTTGTTGCACCGGAATCTCCGTCTCTTGACTATTCGCGACGGGGCGGCAAGATCGTTGATCATGAGACACCTCTTCCTCCTTCTTTTAGTTGTTTTTGCTCACACCCCATTGGAGGCGAAGAACCCTAACGTGCTCATTATCCTCGTCGATGACATGGGCTACGGGGATCTCGGCGCTTACAACCCGGAGTCCAGAATCGCGACCCCGCACCTCGACGGACTCGCGGCGGGTGGAATGAAATTCACCGATGCACACGCTCCCGGTCCGCTCTGCCATCTTTCCCGCTACGGTCTCATGACGGGGACTTATCCGTTTCGAACCGACGTGACGGTTTGGCCGGAAAAAGCAGTGATCAAGGACGATGAGGACACGATCGCCAAGCTCCTCCAACGAAACGACTACCGGACCGCAATGGTCGGGAAATGGCATCTTGGATTCAATGAAAAGAACGGGTATGAAAATCCGCTTCCCGGTGGCCCCGTCGATCAGGGATTTGAAACTTACTTCGGAATCCGTGCCTCGACTGACATTCCGCCCTATTTCTACATTCGGGATGACAAAGCGGTGATGCCGCCGACGAATGAGATCGAAGCGCGGAACACAGCAGGCTGGACTGATATTCAGGGTGAGTTCTGGCGGGCTGGTGGGATTTCTCCGGATCTCGAGCTTCACACGGTCTTGCCTCGTTTTACGGAGGAAGCGATTGAAGTGATCAAATCTCACGAGGAGGAGAAGCCTCTTTTTCTCTACCTCGCCTATCCCGCACCTCACACCCCCTGGCTCCCGGCGGAAGAATTCGTCGGCAAGAGCGAAGCAGGGATGTATGGCGACTTCATGATGATGGTCGATGATGAAATTGGCAAAGTGTTAAGCGCGCTGTCGGAAGCAGGGATGGAAGAGGATACCCTTGTCATTTTCACCTCGGACAACGGACCGGTCTGGTTTGAGCAGGATGTCGAGAAATTTGACCACGCCTCCTCCGGTCCCTTTCGCGGGATGAAAGCGGACGCGTGGGAAGGCGGTCACCGGATGCCTTTCCTCGTGCGCTGGCCCGGGGTGGCGAAAGCGGGGAGCGAAACGGATCGGACCGTTTCGTTCACTGACGTTCTTGCGACCTTGGCAGAGATCACGGGTGAGGCGCTTTCGGAATCTGCCGGTCCGGACAGCTTCAGTTTCCTTCCGACTTTAAAAGGTGACGCTCAGGCTCCCCGTGCCCCCGTCGTAATGGAGTCAGCGAAGGGATTGATGGTGATTCGTCGCGGCGATTGGAAGTTTATCGAGGGTCGCGGCTCCGGTGGTTTTTCGGAGCGCTACACGAAGGCACCCGTCGATGGGCCGCCGGCACAACTCTACGATTTGAAAGTCGATCCGGGGGAGATGGATAACCTTTATGAGTCACACCTTGAAGTCGTCGCAGAGCTTCGCGCCGAGATGAAAACAATTATCGAATCGGGTTGGAGTCGATGAGAACTGCATAGGCCGGGAGGAGGGTTCGTCTATCGCTTCATGAAGACTACCCTCATCCTTGCTGTCACTGCCGCCCTCTCTCTCGGAACTCTCGCTCTCGTTCGTGCTCAAGATGAGACGAAGGAAGTGGTTGAACCGAAAAATGCTAACGAAACCACCTCAGTGGTTTCCGGAATCCGCACCGACCTCGCGGTTGAACAAAAACTCATGGGCGGAAATGCTGAAGTGACGGCCATTCCGGTTGCGAGTGTTTTTGCCGAGGGTGATGAATTTTTTGTGCTCACGAGAGACACCGAATCCAGTGGTGGATTTCGCGAGACAGTCGTGACGCTTGGCAATACCGACGGCTTCAATGTCGAAGTGAAAACAGGACTCTTGCCTGGGGATGAAGTCATCACGATTTCGGCGAGCCAACTCCGCTTCCCGGCTTTTGACGAAGATCTCTTCACGGTCTGCGGGACCGGTGCGTGTGAAACGACTTGTGACCCAGTCAGCGGAGCTTGCCTGGTGGCCTGTGGAGATGGTGACGCCTGCGAAGTGGGTGCAAAATGTGAAAAAGGCGAGACGTGCACCGTGAGCTGCACCGATTGCGAGAACTGCAAAAGCGGCGTCGCCTGTGTCGATTGTCCTGACTGCCCTTCGAACGCCGATCTCACGATCAGCGCTGACGAATTTTTCAATGGAAGTCTCGAAATGGTCTTCGAGCCGATTCCCGGTTTCTTCACGGGACAGCCGGGTTTTTGCCCTCCATTCTAAAAGCTGATCTCTCTTCCAGACGGACAAAAGTAGGACGGGTTGCCCAACCCGTCTTTACTCTTTGGCTCTGCGAAGACGGGTTAGGCAACCCATCCCACAAAGGCTTTGCTAGTCCCCGAGGCGATTCACGTAAGCGTAATACGCTCCGAATATTTGCTGATTGTTAGGGTCATCAAACCACGTGTATAAACGCGTTGGCCCTGTATCGAGATGGCCGGTGAATTTCACAAAACGTGAGTTCTTACCGATCGCCTTCCGGGCCTTGAGGTTTCCAATCTGGATTCGCGCCAAGTGGATATCGAGGGCTTCTCCGGGTATCAGTTCTCCGTCAGTGATCGGTGTCGCGTCAAGCCCGTCACGCAGGGCGAGATCTGAGTCTCTCGGCCAGCGACGAAGTTCGAACTCGTAGGTTCCCGCTTCAGCGACATCAAGTTCCCAGTAGCCATTTTTCAAATCCGCGCGTCGGACCTGGCGCTGCTGATCGATAAAGACATCGAGCCACTCGCAGGCCGTGAGCATCATCGGGTTTTCCGCTTCGTGTCCGATGATGATCCGCTGGGGTTCGTTGGCAACGTCCTTCACGTCGGACCACCAGTCATTCAAGGTGGCACGCATCGCGGAAACGACCTCGGGATGATCGTCGATCACGTTGCTCTTCTGCATCGGATCAGACTCGAGATCGTAGAGTTCGTGGTCTTCGAGTAAGCGCCAGCGCTTCCAGAGGACGGCTGACATTTCCCGTGTCATGATCGAAGGGGAATCAGGGGCTGGGTATTCCCATCCCTGAGGCATGCGGCTGTAGTTGATCACGAGCATTCGCTCAGGATCCACTTCGTTTTCTCCGCGTAGTATTTTTGAAAGATCGATCCCGTCGAACGCGGGCGCTCTGGCTTTGCTTTCGGTTAGTTCAAGAAGAGTGGGGAGCAGGTCTTGTGCTTCGGTCAGGCCGTCAATATCGCGACCTTCGTCAAGTCCGCCCGCAGGCCAGCGCACGAAGCAGGGGACGCGATGTCCACCTTCCCATAGCTGGGTCTTTTTCCCGCGCATCCCTGCAGGGTAGTAAGTCTCGGCGAGAGTGCTTCCGTTATCGGTCAGGAAGATGACGATCGTGTTTTCAAAAAGACCGGAGTCTGCGAGAAAGGCATCGAGCTTGCCAACGTTGTCGTCGATGTTTTTGATCATCGCGAGAAACTGGATGAGATCTTCGCGCTGGTGAGCAGGATTCACCTCGACACCTCCCGCCGCTTCGACTTCCTCGAATCGCTTTCGCATCGCTTCGGTGTATTCGCTCGGTTCCCAGTAGGGCCAGTGAGGGGCGTTGGTGGGAAGGTAGGTGAAGAATGGTTTCCCGGAATCAGACTGCTGCTTCATCCAGTTTATCGCTTCCGAAAAGAAGACATCGGTGCAGTAGCCTTGGTATTCTTTCAGCACGCCATTGTGGCGGTAGGTGTCGTCGAAGTAATCATTGTCCCAAACGTCGGGTGTGGAGTTGATGTGAGAGGAAGGGAACCAGAGCGTTTCCTGAAAGCCCCTGTCTTCGGGGCGAAAAGGGTAGTTATCGCCGAGGTGCCACTTGCCGAAAATTCCGGTGGCGTAGCCGTCTTCGGCGAGAAAATCAGCCATCGTCGTGAGTTCGGGGCGCAGAAGCGATCGACCGCTGCTGACGTTGATCGCACCGTTGCGGGCCGCGTCGAGCCCGGTGAGGAGTTGCCCCCGCGTCGGGGTGCACATCGGCGCGACATGGAAATCGGTGAGCCGTGAACTCGCGGCGTGGATCGCGTCGAGATGGGGCGTTTCGAGAACGGGATTTCCGTGGGCTGATAGATCAGGGTACCCCTGGTCATCGGTGATGATGATAATGACGTTCGGCTTTTCTGCTGCCGCGGTCACAGGGGCAGAAAAGCTGAAGGCAGTGAACAGGGTTAAGTGGAGGACTAAACAGGGTCTCATGGTCGTGTCAGGATTTGGTCAAGCCGGGTTCGGAGTTCGGGAAGTGTTGGGTGGTCGCTCGAAGCGAGATTATCCCATTCGTGGGGATCACTCTCATGGTCGTAGAGTTCCTCGCTTCCATCAACGTAGCGGATGTAGCGATAGCGCTCCGTTTTGATCGCATGATGTTCACTAAAGGTGGTCAGAGCGGCATGAGGCCAAGCCGCAGAGGGATCTTCGAGGAGGGGGCGGAGGGAAACACCCTCGAGATGTTCAGGCGCTGCGACCCCGGCATAGTCGAGGATCGTCGGGTAGAGGCTGAGGAGTTCGACCGGAGCGGTCGTAACCTCTCCCCCGGGGATGCCCGGTCCGACGATGATGAGTGGAACATTCGTGGTCTGTTCCCAGAGCGCCGCTTTGCCCCAGTGTTTCTTCTCCCCGAGATGCCAGCCATGATCGGAGAAAAGAATGACGTAGGTGTTCTCTGCGTGTTTGCTTTTTCTCAACGCCTCCAGAATGCGACCGACCTGCTCATCGGCGTAGGAAGTGGAGGCGAGGTAAGCCTGAACAATGCCCTGCCAATGGTCCTCCGCGATGACCCAGTCGTGATTCCAGAGGCCCGGTGCTTCAATGTCGATTTCGCGCCGCGGCTTCGAGCCGAAGTAAGGAAGGTCATTGTTGTCGTCGGATTTCACTTCCGGGAGATCGACTCCTGCGATCGGAAAATGATCAAACCACCTCTGCGGCGCATAGAGGGGGGTGTGGGGTCGAAAGAGTCCGCAACCGAGGAAGAAGGGGCGTGAGTGGTCGTCACCGAAAAACTCAATCACACGATGGGCAATGTCTTCGTCAAAGGCGGCCATTTCCGGCTTCGATGGCTGGAGTCCGCGCCGGAGACCGGGCGCTTCCGGAGGCACGCCCCAATCCGAGAGTCGGTCACCTTCGCGGTAGTTCAGGTGTTCGATCAGGAGTGGGCCGTAGCTGTAATTGCGATGCTGCTCCCAGTCGGGCCACGGTTTGTTTCCGTGGCCGAGGTGAAAGAGCTTTCCGTATCCGGTTGTTGCGTATCCCCCGGCCGCGAGCGTCTGCGGGATCGTCTGGATTTCGCGGAACTCTGGATTGTCGCGAAACCAGCCTGATGGATTTGTTGTGATCCCGGTCGTGGTCGGTCGAAGTCCTGTCCAGATCGAAGCGCGGGACGGATTGCAAACCGGAGCGTTACAGTGAGCATTCGTGAAGAGAATACCCTCAGCCGCGAGAGCGTCGATGTTTGGGGTGTAAGCGTCAGGATGACCACCGAGGCATCCGACATAATTGTTCAGGTCATCAATCGCGATGAGGAGGATGTTTGGTTTTTCGTCGGCAAGGATAGGTGACGCCGGCAGAAAAAACAGGAGTGCAGTGAGAATTTTGAGCCATGGATTGACATGAATGGACGCAAATTTCAGAAGATGAGAATGGAAGAAGTTCATGGCAGAAGATTCGTGAAATTAGTGTGCATTCGTGGGCTTTATTTTTTGCCAGATCAGCTTGCTCGACTCGGGAAGATGAAATTAAGCCCACGAATTCACACGGATGGACACGAATTTAAGAGGGTTTAAATAAGAGAGGATTCTGTGTAAAATTCGTGGGCTTTATCTATCATTTCAATGTGGGCTCCACCGCCAACAGCTCACCAATAATCCCCGCCAGAATTCTCGGGTGCTCCTTGATCACCACGTAGCGATGACTTTTCGGGCGGTCGTGACGCCATTCCGTTCCGCCGTCGGAGTCGATTAGGACTCGCCCTTTTTCAACGACATTCCAGTGCTCCGGCTGAACGCCCCGCACTGCGAGGAGTACGGTCGCGAGGTCATGATTCGGCTTGCCGTGGTCGAGTGAGTTGCCGTCGCGAAAAGGTCTCAGTTCATAGGATCTTCGAACCGGGTTTTCATTGGGTGCATCGATCAATTCGGGACCGTTGTACATCGCATCTCCCACTTCGAAGCCCTGCCAGGTGATTGGTGTAGGCCACTCGTTGGTAACGGTCACGGCCGCTGCGGGGTCAAGTCGGATGTTCGTTTCAAAACGATGGGTTCGGGGAAATCCACCGCCCATGATGTAGAGTTCTTTCACCTTTGCTTCGACGAGTGCTTTGTCGGCGCGGAGAAGGTCTTCGAGATTGCTCAAGGCTCCGACGCTGCAAATGACGACCGATCCATCGGGCTGCGCCCTCAGGGTTTCGAGATAGACCTCGAGGGCGTCGGGCATCTCATCGTCACCGGGGGTGTCGTTTGGGAACTCCTCGTGCAAGAATGAAGTGTAGCTGCTTGGTTTGTTCCACTTCGTCGGCGTCTTGGCTCCGTCTTTGTCCGTTCCGATAGGAATGTCAGGGCGGCCATACCAGGTGTTGATCGCATCGGCGGCGCCGGCGGAGGAGTTGCCGGGGCATTTGCGATTGGTGACGATCGCGAGAATCTCAACCTCGCCTTTGTCAGCGAGGGCATGGAGGACGGCGAGGGCACCGGCGTCATCGCAGTCACTCGCCATGTCGGTGTCGAAGATGAGTTTGACTGGTTCTGCCTGAAGCAGAATCGGAAAGGCGAGGAGTGCTGAGAGGAGGGCTTTCATTTCGCAGGAGTGGGCGGGATGGTGCAGAGCTGGATGTAGGCTTCCTGGAGTCGGGCCGCCTGTTCATTGCTCATGATGAGGTAGACATCTTTTCCACCTTCTTTGGCGGGTTTGAAATCAGTGCGGCCTTCATCGTTGACGGCGACAGAGCCGGGAGGGGAGAGGAAGAAATAATCGCGGTCGGGGTAGATCGCGTAGAGAACACAGCTCAAGTCCCAGGTCGGGCGGTCATGTGGCGTCGTCGGCGCGTAAGCAATGTAGCTGTCTTTGATGAGGTGATTCTCAATGTAATCGTAGTCTTCGACGATGCTCTTCCACGGGTAGGTCGAGTGGATCCCGATTTCGTAGCCGCTCCAGACGACGCGGGTCGGCCATTCCTTTGCCAGCTTCTGCGCGGAGGGGATGTCTTTGACGACATTGTATTCGAGATGCTGAGTGCCATAGCGAATCGTCTGAAAAGCACCGGCCATGATGACGAGTTCTTTCACTTTCGCTTTGATGAGGGCCTTGCCTTCGAGGTCGGAATGCTCGTCCGGCTTGGAGTCGAGGAGTCGGGAGAAGTTCGTGAAAAACCCAACCTGCACGAGCATGACGGATCCGTCAGGCTGGGCCGCGAGGGTTTTGCGGATGAGTCCGACCGCTTCGGGGGCGTCTTCGCCGGATTTAAGATCGTGGGGATAAAGGAAATTTCCCTCTGCGTCGGTCTTCGTGGCGAAGCCATTGTAGCGTCCTTCTTCAGGGGTGGCCCCATCGCGAACGACACCGATGGGGATGTCAGGAAAACCGTAGTAGGTATTGAGCGCGTCGATGTAGGCGGCGGAAAGGGGGTTGTCCTTTGTCGAGGTCACGGCGAGGAGCTCGACCGCGTTTCGCTTCGCGAGGTTGTGAATCATGACGAGGGCCATGGCATCGTCGATGTCATTTCCCATGTCGGTGTCGAAGATCATCTTGACTGGTTCCGCTTGAAGCGAAGCAGTCAAAAATCCTAACAGGGTAGCAATTAGCACGGTTGTTTTCATGGTTTGAGTCGTTTCATTTTTTCGGCACGCCAGGCGTCCACGATGACGGCGACGACGATGACGACGCCGGTGATGAGTAGTTTGATCGGTTCCGAAGCCCCGATTTGGGCGAGTCCAGTTTCGAGCGTCGCCATGATGAGAACGCCGATGAAGCTGCCGACGATGGAGCCGCGGCCACCCATGAGGCTCGTGCCTCCGATGACGACGGCGGCAATCGCGGAGAGTTCGAGTCCGACGCCGGCGTTGGGATCGACTGAGGCGAGTTTGGAGCTGGCAAAGGCGGCCCCGAGTCCGGCGAGCGCTCCGGCGATGACGAAGACGGCGATCTTGATGGGACGGGTGTTTATGCCAGAGAAGGTGGCTGCTTCTTCATTGGCCCCGATGACCCTGACATAGCGGCCAAAGACGGTACGACTGAGAACAATCTGGCCAACGATGACGACGATGACGGCGAAGAGAAAGGCCCACGAGATCCCGATGCCGGGAATGGGTGCGCCGAGCCACTCGACGGGAGCGCCGATGTATTTTGTTTGAGAATCGGTCCCGAGGTAAGCGAGGCCGCGTGCCATCTGCATCATGCCGAGGGTGACGATGAAGCTCGGGACCGCGAAGCGAACCGAAACCCAGCCATTGGCGAATCCGCAGAACGCTCCCGCGAGCATCGCGAGGGGCAGCGCAAGGAGGAGGGGCCAGCCCCAGTCAACCATGGAGAGTCCAAGCATGGCCCCGGCGAAACCGAGGACAGAGCCGACCGAGAGATCGATCCCGGCGGTGATGATGACAAAGGTCATCCCCACGGCGATGACGGCGAGAGCGGGGACCTGGTTGGCGATCTGGTTGAAGGTCGAGGCGGAGAAGAAGCGATCGCTGATGAGCGCAAAAACGGCGACGAGGAGCGCGAGGACGGCGATGAGGCCGAGGGATTCCCCGTAGCGTGAGAGCGGGTTGGTTTTGGTTGGCATGCTACAGCGTTTCCTTCGTCACCAAATCCACTGGCGTTTTCTGATCTTCGGGTTCGCCCTCACCGGAGACGAGCTTCAATGCTGCATCAATCCCGAAGACGGCGAGCTTCCCGCCGTGCTGATCGGCGGTGGCAAGGATGCGACCTTCTTTGATCATGCTTTGCACGGCGGAGATATTGTCAAAACCGACGATTTGAACCTGCTCTTCTTTCCCGGCGGCTCGAACCGCAGCCGCCGCTCCAAGGGCCATGCTGTCGTTGCTTGCGAGAATCGCGCTCAAGTCAGGGTTCGAGGTCAGGATCGCGGCGGCAACGGTGTTGGCTTTTTCCATTTCCCACTGCGCGCTTTGCACGGTCACGACTTCGGCTCCGGCGGCGGTCATGGCGTCTTCGAATCCAGCGCGGCGTTGCTGTGCATTGAATGCGGTGGGGACGCCTTCGAGGATCGCGACTTTGGCGGCGCTATCGAGTGACTTCGCCAGTTCTTCGCCGACGAGGCGGGCACCTTCGCGGTTGTCAGGTCCGACGAAGGGAATCGTGACCCCGGCCTCGGCGAGCACTTTTTCATCGAGCTTGTTGTCGATATTAATCACGGTAATACCCTCGGCCTGCGCTCGTTTCAGGACGGAGATGAGGGCTTTGGAATCGGCGGGGGCAATGATGATCGCATCGACGCCGCGGGCGATCATTTGCTCAACGAGGGCGACCTGCTGCGCGAGGTCGGTTTCGTTTTTGATGCCGTTGATGACGAGGTCGAATTGCTCCGCGTTTTCCGACTGATACGCTTCCGCTCCATCCGCCATCGTTTTGAAGAACTCATTCGCGAGCGACTTCATGATCAGCGCGACCTGCGGCTTTCCGGGAGTGGCATCGGTAGCGCTTTCCGGCTCAGTGCAGGAGGAAAGTCCGATTGCAGCGAGACCGGCGATGAGGGGTGAGGAGAAGCGTGGGATTTTCATAGTGAGAGCGCCAGAATGCCAGAAAACAAACGTTTGCGCTAATCTTTTCTGGCGGTTTCTAATCACGTCTTTCCGGCCTTCCGGTCAGCCCTCGCCCCGAAAAATTTGTTCCAGATACTTCCCGAATCCAGAGGCGAAGAACTCTTCGTCGGACCCGAATTTGGCGTGCCGATAGATCGAGGGACTATGCCCGAGCGAGAGGAGGTAAATGAATTCCTCCGTTTCGCCAAAGCGGATCCAGGGATGCGGAGCGAGGCAATCGTCACGGATGACCTCCCACTGCGAGAGCGGCAGGACCGGCCAGATTTCTCCGCGCTGCGCTTCGAGTCCATCGGATTGGAGTAGGTAAGAGCGGATTTCGTCGGGCAGCTCGATCCCGTGCTTCGTTTCCCATTGCTGGAGGTGATCTTCCGGGACGGGAGGGAAGAACGAGGCATCACACTTCCGCGCTTTCGCGGCCGGATTTTCGGTCAGAGAAATGAGGTAGGGCTTCCAGAGAACAGACATCAATTAGCGGAGAATCGTCTCTATCGAAATACGGTCTTACTGATTTGATATCAAACCAAATGTCCACTCCGCTTTAAGCGTCGCTAGTGTTTACGCAGTCGATAGGGATCCCTGAATTGTTCTAAATCAACCCGGACGCCTTTTTGGTAGAAATCCAAAACTCCTTCGTGGTGAAACTTGCGTGGGTTCGGTTCATGTGGTTGCGCCAGCAATCAGGGGATGCATGTAGGGCGGCTTCGCCGGAGCATATCGTGTTTCCCTCGGCTTTCTGATCGAGGAGGAGCAGAATCGTGTCGCGTATCTTCAGCGAGATATCATCCATTCTAAGCGAGGATGTCATCAGCGACACGAAGCCCGGCAAGGATCGCGCCTTCGATCGAGGCGCTCGTCGTGAAATCACCGCAGCGGTAGATCGGTCCGTTGGCGACTTCGGAGTGATGACCGGGAGGATCGATGGGGAGAGCCTTGCGAATGTGCTCGGTCCGTAACGGCTCCCAGGATTCTGCTTTTTCCCCAAACCACGCCACGAGTTCCGCCTGCACCTCGCGGGTCAGTTCCTCGTTTCTCCGATGATCCCCGAGGACAGAGACGGAAATGAGAGCGCGGCCTGCCGGGGCGTAGTCGCTCGAAATGACGGAGGGGACGCAGCAGTTGTTGATGAGGCCGTCGCGATCTCCTTTTAGAGCGATGACCGGTTCTGTCCACGGTGCTTCTTCGGCGGAAAAGTAGAGGCAGGCGGTGCTGTTCCATTTCGGCTCCGGCGTATCGGGGAGGAGTTGGGAGGCAGTGCTCCCGTCGGACGCGACGACGATGTGTTGTGGAGAAAGGGTGCGCTGTTCGGTTTCGACGGTCGCTTCGGAAATGGCGGTGACGGAGGATTGGAAATGGATCGTGCCATCGGGAAGGCGCGCCGCGAGCTGTTCGGGGATCGCCTGCATCCCTTTGGCAGGTAGAGTCGCTGATCCTGTGGAGAACATTTTAAACGTGAACTCAAAGATCCGGCTCGAGGTCACGAGGAGGTCTTCGAGAAAAATGCCGCCGTAAAATCCGCGGAAAAAATCATCGATCATGCGCTCTGAGAATCCGAACTCCCGCAGGTATTCACCAGTGGTCTGCTCGGGGGCGGACCAAATTTTGTCGAGCGGCTTCCTGATGAGCGAGAAGCGGAGCTTCGCGACAAGGAGTTTGTCGTAGAGCGAGCCGATCGGCTGGAAGGCGGAGGAGAAAAGTTTCGACGGTCGCCGAAAGACGTCCATGACCGGGCGGAGTTTTCCTTTTTTCCAAACCAAAGCACCCGGCTCGAAGGGCTTCAGGTTCAGTGCGTCGAGGTCGAGGAATTTTCCAGCTTCGGGGTAGGCGTCGAGGTAAACCTGAAAGCCCCGGTCGAGGAGAAAGCCATCAAGTTGATCGGTCCTGACACGACCACCGACGCCATCGGAGGCTTCGAGGATCGTGACGGAGCGCCCTGCTTCATGGAGGCGGACGGCGCAGCTCAGTCCGGCGAGGCCGGCCCCGATGATGACGGTTTCTGCTGAGGCGGGAGAATTCATGATTCGGGTGCTTCACATCCAAAAACATGCGAAAGCGCCGAGGTCAAATCAGGATGTCGAAACTCGTAGCCGAGGGACTGAAGTTTTGCCGGAATCACTGCGATGTCAGCAAGGATTGTTTCCTCCGCCATTTCGCCGAAAGCGAGCTTCAGCGCGATAGCGGGAGCAGGCAGGATCGCGGGGCGGCGGAGGACGCGGGCGAGGGTCGCGGTGAATGCTTTGTTTGTGATCGGCTCCGGTGCGGTGAGGTTCATCGGGCCTTCCCAGGCTTCCTCGAAAAGAGAGCGGTGGAGGACGTCGATGAGGTCATCGATACTGATCCAGGACATCATTTGCTCACCGTCTCCGATGGGGCCACCGAGTCCGGCGAGGAAAAGCGGGGCGAGCTTTTTTAAGGCGCCACCCGCCGGGGTGAGGACGACGCCGATGCGCGGATGAACGACGCGGATCCCGGCCTCGCGGGCGGCGGCGGTTTCCGATTCCCAGACTTCGCAGACGTCGGCGAGGTAGTGGTTTCCCTTTGGGCCAGACTCATCATAGGTCTTTCCATCGTGCGGATAAAAGCCCGAACCCGAGGCGCTGATGAGGACCGCAGGAGGGTTCGGGAGTTTCGCGATGGTCCCGGAGATGAGCCTCGTCCCGAGACGGCGGCTTTCGAGAATCTGACGTTTCGTCTCCGCCGACCAGCGACCGTTCCCGACATTCTCCCCCGCGAGATGAATCACTGCGTCTACTTTGAGCTCTGCCGGCCAATCGATTTCCTGAGCTTCGGGATCCCAGCGGATTTCGCCCTCGTTTTTCGGCGAGCGCGTCACGGCATGAACCGAGTGTCCCTGCGTTTGCAAGTAACCCGTCAACGCTTGGCCGATCAGTCCGCTCGCGCCCGTGATGACGACCGTGAGCGGGCGGGGTGGGGGATTCTGCATGCGACGTTCGAGGTCCGCTTTCGTGACGGCATGGCGATAGCGAAACATCCGCTCCAGTTTCGTGCTGACAAGAGGGCTGCCGAAGGTCTTTCCGAGGATTCCCAGAGGAAGGCGATAGGTGATTGAGTCAGTGAGACGGCTTGTTTTGTCGTCAATGGATTCAAAAAGATGGCGGTGCTCCCAGCTCGCGAATGGTCCTGAAAGTTGGCGATCAAGAAATCCACCCTCGATGATCTCGTGGTCGGCGATCCAACGCTGCTTGAGTGGTCCCATCCCGACTTCAATGACAGCGCGGGCTCCGTCTTTCAGTTCGGTGAATGACTCAATAACCTCTGCCTTTTCCCAGGGAGGGTTGAGGCGGAGAAAAGCACCCTCCCGAAAATGCCAGTCCCGGAGTTCTGCGGCGGGTGCGTTATTGAGAGAAGTTTTTTGGAAAGTCAGATCCATTCGTGTTTCGTTACGCTCCCCGTTGTGAGATGTGGTTGAGAATTGCTTCGAGTTCGGGAGTTACTTTCTCACAAAATCCGACCCTTCTCTCGCAAGAAGCGCAGAGCATCTTTTGAGAGGGCGTGAAGCTTAAGGAGGAGCGAAGTCCACAACCCTGCACCTAATGAGGTGATTTCAGGAAAGTTGACACACACTCTTCTTTGAACGAACTGCTAACCGTGAACGTGATTGCGAAATCATTCCTTGCTGCCTACGTGAGCCTTTATCTGGTTCTCCCGGGATGCTTGTGTCAGGTCCTTTCCGCGTTCGGAATTGATGCCAGCCACGGTGCTGTCGCTGAAGTCGGAGAACCTTTCGTCTCTGCGAACGGCTCTACCCAACCGGGGCCGGTTTGCCACTGTCACGAAGATCTCTCGAAGGTGGCGGAAGTGGTCGAAGATCGCAGTCAGGAAATTCCTGTGGTGTGTCTCAACGGTTCCGCTTTTGCCGCCCCGG
>CAZOUP010000035.1:0-39221 GCA_964583035.1 uncultured Akkermansia sp. | reverse complement strand
CGTCGGCAGCACCGATCTCGCCGACGGGAACTGGCATCACGTCGCCTATCGCTTTATCGGCGGGGAGAAGGCAGACGTCTCCTCCCACGTTCATCTCTTCGTCGATGGCCGTCCTGAAACGATCAGTGATTTCCAGCCCGGCAATGTTGATGGAGGCCGCGCCGGCAGCTTGAAACTCGGAGGTGATGAAGCGCGGGGTCTCGACGGCTGGATTGATGAGCTTCATTTCTTCAACGAAGCGATCCCGACCCCCGCGATCCAGGCCCTCTCAGAATAATTCTTTTATAAAAACCATATTTTAGATCGAAATACTGTCACAATCTTGGTAGAATCTGTTATCCATTTTTACGACCACTCCTCATTCATCCAATCTCCTATGAAGACTCGCTTATTCACTCACCATTTGTTCCTGCTTTTCGCCGGATTTATTATCTCCACCTCGGTCACCCTGGCTGAATCGAGGACCTGGACATCGGCGGACGGCAAGACGCTTGAAGCGGAATTTGTGGGAACCGAAGGAGCAGGTTCATCAGCGATGGTGAAACTCAAGATGGCTGACGATTCGATCATCAACTACCCGGTTTCCAAACTCAGCGAAGCGGATCGCCTTTTCGTTAAGGGAAATCTTCCGACAGACCCCGCTGCTCTCGCTGGTGAGATCGACAAACTCGTCCTGAACAAACTGAAGGAATCCTATTACGGCCTCCGCGAAGAGCTCGCCGCCCTTCCCGGCAAGACTGACCTTTCCAATGAGGAAAAAGCGAAGCGCAAAGAGGAAATCGAGCGCGAGATGCAAATGTGCGTCCCGAATGAGATGACGAACGACAACCAGTTCCTTCGCCGCATCTACCTCGACGTCGCCGGCCGCATCCCGACTTTCGATGAGTCGGAAGAATTCCTGAACAATCGGTCCGCGACGAAGCGGCCAGATCTCATCAACGAATTGCTCGATTCCCCTGCTTACGCGATGCGGATGTATAACTACTACTCCGACCTCTTCCGCATTCGCGATGGCATCCTCATGATGGGGAACGGTGACCTTCGTGCCGATCCCTACATTGAGTACATCAAGGCTAGCATTCGCGAGGACAAGCCTTACGACAAAATGGTTGCCGAGCTGCTCACCGCAAACGGGCAACTCTGGGAAGAGCCGGCCTCCGGTTACCTCCTCGCCGACTCGGGGATGCGTCTCTGCAACCTTTCCAACACCTTCACCGTTTTCATGGGCACCGAGATCACTTGCGCCCAGTGCCACGACCACCCTTTTGAAGAAGTCTACCAGATGGACTTTTACAAAATGGCCTCCTTCATGGGCGAAACCGAAACCCGTGTCCGCGGCAACGAGGCGATGGGCGAGTCGATGATGATGTCAGGCGGCGACACCCGCGCCGAAGTCGCCCGCATGAGTAAACTCCTCAAAGATGCCGGCAAGCTCCGCGAGAACGAGACGATCGACAATAATCTCCAGCAGTGGCTCGGGACACGAACCGTCGCCGTGCACGACGACGGCAGCAACGCCGTTGAGCTTCCTCATGACTACAAGTATGACGACGGCGAGCCGAACATGAAGGTCAAGCCTTCCGCCTACTTCGGAGATGTCGTCGATCTTGAAGACTACGAGTCGCCACGCGAAGCCTTCGCGGCATGGGTCGCCTCACCGAGTAATCCGCGCTTCACGATCAACGCCGTGAACCGCTTTTGGAAAATGGCCTTCGGTCTTGCCCAGATCGAGCCTGTCTACAATATCCCCGGCCACCTCGACGGCCAGGCACAGAACTACGAGCTTCTCATGTTCCTTGAGGAAATGATGAAAGACCTCGACTTCAGCGTGAAAGACTTCTTCCGCGTCGTCTACAACACCCAGGCCTATCAGCGCGAAGCAGAGACACTTTCGCCGACCCTGACGCAGATCGACAAAGGCACCTTTCACTTCCCCGGACCGATCCTCCGCCGCATGACCGCTGAGCAGATCTGGGATTCGCTCGTCGCACTCACGACCGCCGACCCCGAAGCGGTGACCCGTTCCGGATGGCAGCAGTACCGCGAGTGGATGAATACTGACACCACTCAGCTCAAGACCGCTGATGAAGTCATGGCATTCAAAGAAGCCTGGAGAGACATCGGCAAACTGACCAACTACAGCGGTGAGACCGTTTCACGTGATGACTACATCGACGGTGTCGAAATGTTCCGCGCTTCAGAGCTTCGTCAGCCGATGCCTGATGGTCACTTCCTGCGTATGTTCGGACAATCCGACAAGCAACTCATCGAGAATCAGTTCACCGTAGGGTCATCCCCGCAGGTCATGGCTCTCTTGAATGGCACGATCACGAACAAGGTTTTGACGAGTCCCGACGCCTACCTCATCAAAGAAATTGCGATGGGTCGTGGCTCGAAGCGCGACAACATCGACAAAATCTTCCTCAGCGTTCTCACCCGCTATCCTTCTTCTGAAGAGAAATCGATGGCTCAATCCGGCATGAGAGCGAAAACCAATCGCGACATGAGTGATCAACAGAAGCTCGAAGTAGAAGCTGATGCGATCGGTAACGTGATCTGGGCCCTCGTCAACACTCGCGAGTTCCTCTTCGTCCAATAATCGCAAACCCCATCCTTCCCAACGCCAACCCTTAAAAAACAGAATCCTATGAAAGACCAACTCCGAAACCTTGATCAACTGAGCCGACGCCAGTTTGTCGCCCGCACGGCGAAGACTGCCCTTGGAGTCAGCATTCTTCCCATTGCAGGAGCCTCCACCAAAGTCCTCGCGGCTGGCGGTGGAAAAGCCGAGCACTGTATCTTCTTCTACATGAATGGTGGGATGACCCACATGGAAACTTTCGATCCGAAGCCCGGCACCGAAACCGGCGGAAAGACGAAAGGAATTTCCACCGGCGTCGCCGGAATCGAGCTCGCTGAATACATGCCGAAGCTTGCCGCTGGATTCAAAGACATCGCCGTGGTTCGCTCGATGACGCAGCAGACCGGAGATCACCGCGGTGGCTCCTACTGGATGCACACCAGTTACCAGCCGCGTGCTACCATCATTCACCCTTCGATGGGCCCTTGGGCGCAAACCCTTCTCGGGAAAATGCACGAGACACTCCCTGACTCTGTCGTCATCGGCGCGGGCGGCAACCACCCTGGTTCCGGATTTTTCGGCCCCGCCCTTGCTCCGCTTCCAATTGGCGATCCTGACAAAGGCGTTCAAAACGCACGCACCTACGAAGGCGTCGATGAAGACCTCTTCGAGAAGCGACTCGACCTCATGAACACCTTCGATGAAGGGTTTCAGCGTAAGTTCAAGAATGACGATGTTTCTGCTTACACGCAATTCTATGACGAGACTCTCAAGCTCATGAAGAGCGACGATCTCGACACTTTTGACCTTTCGAAAGAGGATAACTACGACGAGAAAGTCCGCCGCTATGGGAATACCCGCGTCGGAAAAGGAGCAATGCTCGCGAAGCGTCTCGTTAGTTCCGGAGTTCGTTTTGTCGAAGTCTCAGCCGGCGGTTGGGACATGCACAACGATCTCTGGAACGCGATTCCCGGCACTGGCGGCAGCCTCGACCAGGCCCTCGCGACCCTCATCGAGGACCTCAAAGCGGAAGGCCTTTTCGAGAAGACTCTCATCGTTCTCGGCACTGAGTTCGGACGGACGCCGAAGATCAACGCCAATGGCGGTCGCGATCACCACCCCCGTTGTTTCTCGACGATGTTCGCCGGTGGCGGTATCACCGGCGGTCAAGTCTATGGAGAGACCGACAAGCTCGCGATGGCAGTGAAGGAAAATCCCGTCACCCCGAAAGATTTCAACGCCACCATTGCTCACGCAATGGGACTCGAACTCAACAAGGTCGTCTACGCCCCCTCCGGTCGTCCGTTCCTTCTCGCCGGTCATACCCATGACAAGGAGACAAACGAGATCGTCACCGAAGGCCATCCGATCATGGAGCTTTTCTCCTAAACGAAGCTCTGTTTCCCTACAATCGAAGAAGCCCGGAAGAGATTTCGGGCTTTTTTGTGCCCCAATGCAAAAAACTGTAAATTTAACCTTTCTTAACTAATCGCGATAGCGTAAATAAATAGATGAGCTACGGCTCAAGACCACCCCACTCACTCGTTCCCGCACCCACTCATGAGCCTGGCCACCGCTGCCTCGCCGGCAAAACACCACGCATCACCTGCTTCGACCTTGAAGCAGTCCGGTATTATCGTGATCGAAGCGCGGGCCACTTCACCGCTGGGACCGAAAATTGTTTTCTCCAATGAAGAGGCCTCACGTCTCAGCGGCTATCAACTGAGTTCGCTGATTGGGTCTCCGCTCGGGCTGATCTACGATCATAAAGATCTCAGCCGGCTTATTGAAAAACTCCCTCTGATCGCTTCCACACCGGACTATTGCTGGATGGAGCGAAACCTGATCTGCAACGGAGGCAGTCGTCTCCCGGTTCGCTGGACGATTCGCCCAACACAATCCAGAGAAGGGAATTCGGGCCATTTCACCCTCACGATTTCACCAGTCGGAGCAAAAGACGTAAATACCACTCCGCCAACAGTCGAAGAGGTTGATACCACCGGCGACGAACACATCGAAGAATCCCGGAGCGAGTCGCTCGCCCTCGCCGCCGGAGGAGTCGCTCATGATTTCAAAAACGCGCTTCAATCAATCAAAACCAACCTTGAGCTGGCACAACGGGCTTCCCGGTCACTTGGAGCACTCGACGAATACCTCGCCGATGCAGCAATTGCTCTAGGGGACGCTGAGACGCTTGCACATCAGATGCTCGCTTTCACCAAAGGGGAGGAATCCAGTCGATCTGTCTTCAATTTAATCGACTCAGTAAAGCGGGTTTCCCACCTCTGCACCGCCGGTTCGGGGGTGCGCTGCCGAATGAAGATCGATCCGGGAGCGAGACCGGTTGAAGGAGACCCCAATCAGATCTATCAAGTTTTGCACAACCTGGTCATCAACGCCTGTCAGGCGATGCCAAACGGCGGCACCCTCGATTTGTCGGTCGCAAATATTGACTTCGACCAGTCACCCAATCAATTCTCTGTGAAAGCGGGCCGTTACACTATCATTTCGGTGAGAGATCGCGGCTGTGGAATTTCACGCGAAGCGCTCCCGCGCATCTTTGAACGCACCTTCACCACGAAAGCAAATGGGAACGGCTTCGGACTCGCCTCCTGCCGTGCCATTGTCGAGAAGCACCAAGGCGCCATCAAAGCGGCTTCGAAGCCGGGCGTGGGGACTGAATTCCTGGTCTTTCTTCCCTCTGCCCCGGAAGGAAGCGAAGTCACGGCACCTCTCAAAAAGACCTCTATTATTGAGCCGGTCGCAGAAACCAAATCGGTCGAAAACCTCAGCATTCTTGTCGTGGAAGATCAGCAGGGTGTTGCCAAAGCTACGTGCCGCATGCTTGAGTTTTTAGGTCATCACCCCGTCGTCGCGGAGACCGGTGAAGAGGCGATCCAACACTATCTTCATTCACTCAACGCCGAGGATCCCATCGACATCGTCCTTCTCGACATGACCCTTCCGGGCGGTCTCGACGGATATGATGTCCTCAACGAACTGCGAAAGATTGATCCCCGCGTCATCGTCATCGCCACGAGCGGCTATTTCGAAGAAGGCCCCGCCGAAACCATCGCCGAGTCAGGGTTCGATGGTATCCTCGCCAAGCCTTACGCGATGGATTCCCTCGCCATCACCCTTTCACAGGCATCGGGAATCTAGGCGCCCGCGGGACCGCCCTGTCCTGGCCGTCCTGCCGCAATTCTGATTTGGCGGGCAGCTCATGGTGCCGGGCATTCTTGAGTCACTTGCGCTTCTCAGTCTCTAATTTGCGAAACCGCCCACGTCGCGAAACCGCCGGAAATTGCCGTCCATCATTTTCACCACTTCGGGCAGAGTCCTACCGGACCACTCTGCGTATCGCTCGTAGACCAATTCAATATTCGCGGGATGATTCTTCATTCCCTTCCTAATATAGCGGGCCTCTCCTTCCGAAAACGCCATCTCCGGCGCATCCGTCTCGAGCAGGAGCCGATCCTCCGGTATCGACTCGAACACCTCAAGCTTACTAAACTTTTCCTGACGAAAAAAGTAGCCGGAAATCGAAAAATAGGCACCGCGATTCACCCACTCCTTCACCATTTCGCGGGGTCCGCTGTAAGAGTGAAGGAGAAACGGCAGGCTCATTGAACCCTCCTCGAGGCAATCGAGCAAACTTCCCCATGCCTGCAGGCAATGAACCGTCACAGGACGCTTGAATCGATGAGCCAAAGCAAGCTGCCTGAGAAACAAATCTCTCTGGAGGGGCAGGTCACAATCAGGAATCCATTTATCGAGACCGACCTCCCCCACTCCGGCGTCCGGGAAAGCGGTGAGAAGGGAGGACAACTGCGCCTCCCACTCATTGGAAACACCGGCCACTTTCCATGGATGAACCCCGAACGCAGGCACTACTTCAGGGCTCTCAGTCGCCAAATCGCTGACCGCGTTCCAATCATGAGGAGAGGTCCCGTTGACCATCAGGCAAGTGACCCCGATACCGCGCAACTGACTCAAAATTTCAAGAGCGTCCGTCTTGTTGCCGCAATCCTGAAGATGAAGATGAGCATCTATCATCACTCTCGAAGACCAGGAAAAGGAAGCGACTAAAGATTCAACCGCATCGGAATCATGTGCGAATGCTGAAAACTGAGCTTCTGAAAAAAGCGCTGGCTCTCAGCACTGATCTTGTCCGTGAGGAGCGTGATCCGCATGAAGTCCTTCCGCTTCGCAAAATTCACGACGTAATTCACGAGTTCGGTCCCATAACCCTGGCGCCGAAAGTCAGGATGAATGATCACATCCTCCAGGAGAATTACAAAACCTCCCATCGCCGTACTGATGGTGAAGAGCACGTTCACCATTCCGATAATTTCAAAGTCGGTTCGCACCACAAAAATTCGGCCACGACTCGGCTGTTCGAGAATCGATTGCAAGCCACGCTCCTGTTTTTGACGATCTGGAACGAAGTCGGCTTCAATCTCAAACAAAGCCATCGTCAAGTCCACAAGGCGCGGGAGATCCTCCAGCGTCGCTGGCTCAATTCGCGCCCTTTTGCTCAAGGGCTTAATCGGAGCAGTATGGGAAATGTCCATTCAGTTTCGGGATAATCTCCTACCCGCGATCGAGAATAGCAACTTGCGGACCAATGTAAACGCTTAGTTTCGCCAACAACGTCTCCTCAGCGGTCCAGCGGAATGCTCATGATGCGATCCGTCGATTGCGTGAATTCCCGCTCACTGAAAACCCAAACGACGAGCTTTTTCCGATCCCAGAATCCCGGCTCCGCCGTCGCCCGGTAATAGAGCTGCTTCCGGACCTGGACTAGGCCGGAGCCCCTCACCCCAACGAGATCAAAAGCCTCGCCGAAGCGATAGGACAAATGGTCAAGCAGCCCCGCCCCGCGACAGTGCATCCCATTTTCTTTTCCTTGATGGAACACAAGGGTGTGACTGTCGCCCATGAGCAGGAACGGACTTTCGGGATTGGATTCGACGCCCCGATTGCCCTGGCTTGTAACTGAGCGCAAGGTGAGGTTTTCACCCGGCAGCTTTCCTTCCCACTCACTGCCGGCGACCTGGTCGCCGGTGATTGAAATTTCTTTCTCCGACAAGGTCATGGCTCTCGACTCAGACGATTTAACCCCAAGTTCCGCCCCGACGAGTTCTGCCAATGCCACAATCGCCGCAGGCGAAAAATGAGCATCCTGCGCGCAATACCATTGGGTGAGATCACCCGCTTCACGACGGCCGCGAAAATGATCTTCGAGATCAATCACCGTGAGGCCCTGAGAACGGAGTAGCTCAAGAAACGGAGTGATTTCCCCGGCATCACCCGGAGCGAAATTTTGATCGAGCTTTTCGGGGTAGACGCGGGCCTTCGCCGGGACCGGCACGAGAACCAGCTTGATTCCTCTCTCTTCGAGAAGGTGCTTAAACTCCACCATTGATGGAACGGGGTCCGTTGCGTTCGCTGCCACTTCCTCCCACGGTTTTTCCCAAAAGCGACCGGTCGAAAGATGACGGAGTTCACGGACGAGAAAGAGCCAACCTTCTGCGTCGCCCTTAACACTTGGTTTTTCTTCGATCCGAGATTTTGCGGCTTCCGTGAAGGCGCTGGCTCTCGCCGTCTCTTCCGCACTAGGCGAGGTAATCCCCAGGCCAAAAATCAAGAGCGCTATCACCCGAAAAAGATTCATGATCCGGGCAAATAGCGGTCGCGAAGATGATTGATCAGAGCCTTCGCATCAGCCGGCTTTCCGGTCGCCTCGGCCACCAAATCATCCGGCATGAGGATGCTGCCCCTTTTGTGGATCTTTTCACGCATCCAGGTTAGAAGACTCAAGTAGTCGCCGGCGTCCATGTCGGATTTTATCGAGGCGTCCGAACGTGCCGCCGCCGCGAGATGGGCCGCGTTGATATTCCCAAGACTGTAAGTCGGGAAGTAGCCGAAAATCCCGAGGCTCCAATGGATGTCCTGAAGGCAGCCGTTGGCGTTGTCCTCAACCGGCAAACCGAAGTAAGTTTCGAATCGAGAGTTCCACGCATCGGGAATTTCATCAATGCTCAAGTCCCCACTGAAGATCAGCTTTTCGATTTCAAACCGAAGAAGGACGTGCAGATCATAGGTGACCTCGTCGGACTCAACGCGGATGTAGCTAAGATTCGCCTGATTGACGGCGCGATACATCGTCTCGACATCAACCGACGCGAGATGAGGAAAATATTTTGCTGCCGTCGGGAGCCACCGCTCCCAAAAGGCGTGACTTCTTCCAACGTGGTTTTCCCAGAGCCGGGATTGTGATTCATGAATCCCCAGAGAAACCGCATTCCCCACCGGTTGCCCGCGAAGTTCCCCTTTCAATCCCTGCTCATAGAGCCCATGACCTGCCTCATGGAGGACGCCAAACAGTGAACTGAGAAAATCAGTCTCGTCGTATCGTGTCGTCAACCGGGTGTCGTGCGGTGCCATCCCTGAGCAAAATGGATGCACCGCCGTATCAATGCGACCCGCCTCGAAATCGAAGCCCATCGCCACGGCCACCTCATGATTGAAGGCCTTCTGTTTCTCGATCGAATAATGCCCTTCAAGACAACTTCGATCAAACGGCGGGGTGGCGGTCGCTTCTTCCACGATTGGAATCAGCGACTTCCTGAGATCGTTCAGCGTTTCCGTGAGCCGAACCGTTGAGGCCCCTCGCTCAAACTTATCGAGAAGCCCGTCGTAGGGAGTCCCGGTATAACCCCAGCATTCTGCCTGCTCCTTGCAGAGAGAAACGAGTTTCTGCAAATGAGGAGCGAAGATCGAAAACTCAGACTTCCCTCTCGCCTCCGCCCAGGCTGATTTCGCATGAACCTGTGCGAGAGCAAATTCCTCGACGAGTCGACGCGGGAGCTTCGTCTCTCGTTCAAATCCATGCTTCCATTCACGAAGGTTGGCATTCGTCACTTCATCGGAGTCAGCGGACAATTCAGACTCCGCCTCTTCGATCCACTCGCCGACTTTCGAATCGGTTTGCTTGTCATGCACCCAGCCACTGAACCAGGCCATCTGCCTGGCACGATATTCGAGCCCTTTCGGTGGCATCAGAACTTCCTGGTCCCAACTCAGCAAGGCCTGGGTATCACCGACCAGTTGAACCTCCTCTCCCAGTTCCACAAGCTTTTCGTACGCTGTCTTACACATGATATTCCCCTTCTTCCGGACACAAAAAAGGCCGGCCCGCTATTGAAACGTAACCGGCCCTTGAAATATCAGGGCAATTACTTCGCCGCTTCGCGGGCAAGGTTTGCCATCACCTGGATCGAACCTGCCGAAAGGGTACCGAGGACACCGGACGGCTTTCCGTCAACGATTCGCACGACTGTCAAACCAAGTGGCTTCCCATCGATCGTGAAGACGGGGATTCCCTGCGCGGTTCCAGCATCGGTCACGAAATAAGTTCGATCTCCTTTGTAAACCCCGGTGATTCGCCCCATCACCAACGTAGGCATGTAACCGTAGACTGCTGAGGAACGGGACAAGCCAACGACCCGGTCCGCCGCATCGGCCGTCGCGGCAAACTGAGCGAGATCCACTTTCTGAAATGTTTTGCTCAAGGCCTTCGCCTCTTCCTGATCCGGCATGATGAATGCCACGTCGGCCTCCACGTCCTGACGCACCACTTTCCCGCTGAGCAGGGTGGAATCGCCGTAGCTGATCTCGACTTCGCTGAAAACGGTTTTTGCGCTCTGAATCGTGACGACCGTTTCATCCATCTTTGCCTGCTGACCTTCGAGACCGAGGCTCGCATCAATCGCGGAATTGGAAACCACGACAAGCCCGTCATCGCCAATCGTGACCCCCAGCGTGCGTCGTTGTTGATCACGCGCCGGAAGAGGATCGCCGGATGTCTTCGCTTCGAGCTGGCCTTTCGCGGTGATGACCACGAGAGCACCTTTATGCTCCTCCATCAGTTGCCTGGCTTTTTCCTCCACTGTATCCTGCGCAAATCCCATCACCGAACTCGCGAGGCTGGTTACTAAGAAAGCGAGAGGGAGAGCAAATCGAAACATGTTCATCAAAATTGGAGATTATTTAAAGGGAGGATAAATGAAAGGACGTAAAGCTTAACGAGGAGCACTTGATTCTTAAAGGCAATTCGTCCTATCAACAAAAATGTGACATTCGGATGTCGTAAGAGCACCGAATGTCACATTGCTGTAAAAGAAATGGGAGAGATTAACGTGAGTAAAGCTCGACCACCAGCTGGACGTTCACCATGGTGTCAATCTCATCGGCCTCAGGGATACGATCCATCGTTCCCGTAAGCTTCTCACCGTCGAAGCTCAGCCAATCCATCAAAGGACGGGCGGAAGTAAGATCGACCGCACGCAGTCCAAGCTGCTGAGAGCGGGTCCCTGCGCCGACGGAGACAACGTCACCGGGTTTAACGCAATAGGAAGGAATATCGACGCGCTTGCCGTTCACAGAAACATGCCCGTGGCCGACGAACTGACGCGCGGCACGACGAGTGTTACCGAGACCGAGACGGTAGACAACATTGTCGAGACGGGTCTCAAGCAGCTGAACAAGAATGTCTCCGGTAATCCCACGGCGACGCTGAGCTTCTGTAAAATAGCGGCGAAACTGTTTTTCAAGGAGACCATACTGCATCCTAAGCTTCTGCTTCTCTGCGAGTGCAATTGCGTAGTCACTTTGCTTACGTCGCGCTCCGCGAGCACCATGCTGGCCGGGAGGGTAAGGGCGACGCTCAAACGCCTTCGAAGGACCGAACAGGGCAACCCCGTAGCGGCGACTAATTCTGTCGGTTGGACCTGTGTATCTTGCCATTTGTCTGGTAAAGCTAAGTGAGAATATTCTTAAACGCGACGAGCCTTCTTCGGACGGCAGCCATTGTGAGGAATCGGTGTCACGTCAGTGATCTTCATGACGTCGATCCCAAGTCCCTGAACCGCACGAACTGCGGACTCGCGACCTGCACCGGGACCTTTGACCCTGACCTCGGCCTGCTTGAGTCCGTGGGCCATAGCCTGACGGCACGCGTCCTGAGCAACCAACTGCGAAGCATACGCGGTGCTCTTACGTGAGCCGCGGAAGCCCATTTTACCGGCACTGGACCATCCGATCACATTGCCGTTCGCATCACTGACCGAAACGATCGTATTGTTAAAAGTAGCAGCAACATGAACGACACCGTTGTGAACATTCTTGCTAGACTTCGCCTTGAGAATCTTGGGAGCCTCTGCCCCCTCCGCTCCTTCAAGCTCGAGGAAAATATCCTCAGCAGTGCGGGGCTTTTCTTTTTCTCTGGGCGCCTCCGGTGCGGGAGCGGCAGGTTCCGCCGCTGGAGTCCCTGGAGCTGCGGCGGGCGCTGGCTCAGATACCTCGACTGCTACAGCCGATGCTTCGGGGGTGGATACAGCAACCTCTTCGGTTACCTCTTCAGACTTTTCTTCTTCAGCCATGCTCTTACTTCAATTAAAAATTATTTACGAATCACACCCACCGTCTTCTTACGGCCTTTACGGGTGCGTGCGTTCGTCGAGGTCCGCTGTCCGCGAACAGGAAGTCCCCGGCGATGGCGCTGACCGCGATAGCAGTTGATCGATGTGAGACGCTTAAGGTGACCCTGAATCTCGCGGCGAAGATCGCCCTCAATCATGACGCTGCCGCCCGTGATGGCACCGGCGATTTTTCCGAGCTGCTCGTCGTTCAGTTCGCCCGTGCGAATATCTTTATCAACGCCGGCCTCCTCGAGGATCTTCGTCGCGGTCTTTCTTCCAATTCCGTAGATGTAAGGAAGAGCCGCTTCGATGCGCTTTTCGTTCGGGATTTCGACTCCAAGTAGACGTGCCATTGCTAGATAACCGGTATAAATTAAAAATGAAAAAATAGCTTAGCCCTGACGCTGCTTGTGGCGCGGGTTTTTACAAATCACGCGGAGAACGCCCTGGCGCTTAACTACGCGACAGTCGATGCAGAGTCTTTTAACAGATGGCCTTACTTTCATGAGACAGTTTTTGTGTCAGTCGTTTGTTGAGGAGGAGATACTTTCTGATCAAGCCACCCTTTCCGCAGACTCCTCCTGCCGATTTTTGGCGTGAGGACGGAATGAGTAACACAGATTTTCCTTATCGCAACTCGTGTTTACTGGATTGATCCAATTTTTAGTTCGTTTTTTAAAAGTTTTTTGTTTCTCCGCTCGATTAGGCAATTCAGAGGCTTGCCGGCTCGTAACTGCGCGCTCTCGGAGTCAGAATTTCAGGTTCTCCATCGGTGATGAGAACCGTATGTTCAAAGTGGGCCGACAGAGCCCGATCGGCCGTGATCACCGTCCAGTCATCGTCGAGAATGAGGACTTCATCCGTCCCCGCATTCACCATTGGTTCGATCGCGAGAACCATCCCGGCCTGGAGGCGGGGGTTCTTAAAGCGGCGGCCTCGCATCTCCTCTTCATCCCAATAATTTGGAACCTGAGGCTCTTCGTGGAGCTGTCGTCCCACGCCGTGTCCGACAAACTGCTTCACGACCGTGTATCCGAGCCCGGCGACGTGATCTTCCACAGATCCACAAAGATTCGAAAGTAACTCACCTTCCCGCGCACAGGCAATCGCCGCAAAGAGCGAGGCCTCGGTCGCGGCGAGAAGAGCTTCGGCCGCATCTGAAATATTGCCGACGGGAATCGTTTTTGCATTATCCCCGATCCAACCGGCTGGAGTCTCGATCCCGACGTCCACTTTCACGATGTCCGATTCGTTCAAAACACGATCCCCACCGATCCCGTGAACGACTTCTTCGTTCACGGAAATACAAATCTGTCCGGGGAATCCTTTGTAACCAAGGAAAGCACTCTTGCAGCCGGCTTCTGCGATCCAGTCGCGTGCCGCCGCATCGATTTCACCGGTGGTAACTCCGGCAGCGACCATCTCAGCACACTTCCGGAGAACAGCGGCAGCAATCTTACCTGCCTCGCGCAACCCATCGGCTTCGCTTCCGTGTCGAAGCTGGATTCTGGATTTACGCTTGGCCATTGTCAACGGACACCAGAAGCGTTACTTGCTCGCAGCGATCTGGAAATAAACGATTCCACCAATAAGAAGAACAGCTGCGAGCACCAACAACCAGATAATCTGGCTTCCACTCGCTGCCGCACCCTGACCACCGGGACGATCAAAACGACCACGAATACGACCTTTTCTGAGGAAGCCGTCATAGTGGCGCTGAATCAGGTGAGTCTCCACCTGGCGCATCACATCGAGAAGAACGCCGACCATGATAAGCAGGCCGGTGCCACCGAAGAACTGAGCCGCAAGCGGAGGAACTCCCATGAGAGCCGTCAAAATCGGAGGAAGAACTGCGATAATTGTCAGGAAAATCGCGCCCGCAAAAGTGAGGCGACTCATCGTGCGGTCGAGAAACTCGGCAGTGGCTTTACCAGGGCGGACTCCGGGGATATATCCGCCGTTCTTCTTGAGATCGTCAGCAATCTGGTTCGGCTGGAACATTGTCGCGACCCAGAAGTAGCTGAAGAAGAAAATCATGAGGCCGGTAAGGCCATAGAAAACGATGCCGCTGCCACCGCCACCAAGCGTGATTGCCAACTGCCGCGCCCACTGCTCATTCGGGAAAGCCCACCCGATAATCTGGGAAGGAAACATGAGAATCGCCTGAGCGAAAATGATCGGCATGACACCGGCATAGTTTACCTTCAGAGGCATGTGCTGAGACTGACCGCCATACATCTTGCCCCCGCGAACTTGCTTCGCATAATTGATCGGGATACGACGCTGCGCCTGAGTGATCGAGATGACCGCCGCGACGACAAAGAAGAGGAAAGCCAACAAGGCGACTAACTGGAAAGATCGCAACGGATCGTCTCCCGCAGAGGCGACGTAGGTGTTGTAAACCTGGAAGAGCGCACCGGGCAGGGCGTAAATGATATTCACCGTGATAATGATGGAAACCCCGTTACCGATGCCACGCTCGGTGATCTGATCACCTAGCCACATAAGGAACATCGTCCCGGCTGTGATAATAATCACGGTCGTAATAATGAAAGAGAGTCCCCCTTCGGGCACGAGTTCACGCGTCGAGTCATTGGCGATGTCCCTTAGAAACGGGTTCGCTTCCGGCGTGACCAGAGACTTCGCGAGCATCCAGCCCTGGAACAAACAGAGAATGATCGTCAGGATCCGCGTGTACATGCTGATCTTCTGACGCCCTCCATCTTCGCGGGAAAGCTTTCCGAGCGAGGGAACCACCGCTGTCAGAAGCTGCGTCATGATCGACGCACTAATGTAGGGCATAATCCCCAACGCAAAGAGCGCGGAGTTCTGAAGGCCACCGCCACTGAAAACGTTCATCAACGCCAGCACCGCAGTAAGACCACGGCTGTCGTTCGACTGCTCCTGCACTTGACCATACCAGTCCTGGAGGACGTTGGCATCAACTCCCGGAAGGGTCACGACCGCTCCAAGGCGGACAATGACAACGACGAGAAGGGTGAAAAGGATCCGGGAGCGGAGCTCGGGGATCTTAAACGTGTTTGCAAATGCGGAGATCATGAAGGGGAATTCTGGTGGGAAATCGGGGGGCTGCTCCGCCACCCAACAGGGTCAGGTCAGTGATTCAATAGGGTCTGCGACCTGCATCAAGATTGGATACCCTCACTAGGGTTTAGGACCCTGATTCAGGTTCACCGAGATCGCAAAGCGCCGGTTAAGATTCCGCGACGGAACCACCAGCCTTCTCGATTTTCTCCTTAGCGGTAGCAGAAACCTTATCAACATCCACGGTGAGCTTCTTGGCAATGTCACCATTTCCGAGAACCTTAATTGCGTCATAGATGCCCTGAACCAGCCCACATGCGCGGAGAGACTCCTCGTTCACGGTGTCGCCCTCAGAGAACTTCACTTCGAGATCTTTCACATTCACGATCGCGAACTTGGTTTTGAACTGGGCATTATTGAAACCCTTTTTAGGAAGACGACGAGCAAGCGGCATCTGACCACCTTCGAAGCCGGGACGGATCGAAGCGCCGGAGCGGGACTGCTGTCCCTTATGGCCTTTACCACTGGTCTTACCCAGACCGGAGCTTTCTCCACGACCGACGCGACGACGGCGATGACGGGAACCGGGAGTGGGGGATAAATCGTGAAGTTTCATCTGATTGAGCTCTTAAAATGAGATTAGAGGGCCTTCTTCTCGGCAAGCTTTTTGCCACGAAGGGAGTAAATTTCTTCTTTAGTGCGAAGCTGCTCCAGCGCGTTAATCGTCGCCTTTACCACATTCGCTTGGTTGTTCGATCCCATCGACTTAGCAAGAACATCTTTGATGCCTGCTGCTTCGACAACCGCACGGACACCACCTCCGGCGATCAACCCGGTTCCAGGAGAAGCGGGACGGAGCATGACGCGACCGCCACCATGTTCCCCGATCACCGGATGGGGAATTGTGTTTTCGGTGATGTTCACCTTAACCATGTCTTTGCGGGAAGCCTCGCTCGACTTCTTAATGCACTCGGATACTTCCTGAGCCTTACCGAAACCGAAGCCGACACGGCCTTCGCGATCACCACTGACGACAAGAGCGCTGAAGCTGAAACGACGTCCACCCTTTACCACCTTCGAACAGCGGTTGATGTGAACAACCTTTTCAAAAGCGTTCTCAAGGTCTTCTCCACGCTGGGAATGAGGCGCGTTAGAGCGCAAAATTTCTTCGGCTCGTTTAAGCTTCTCTGATTTCTCAGGCTCAGCAGCAGTGGCTTCAACAGGAGCGGCTTCAAGAGAAGCAGCCTCCACAGGAGCTTCTTCGGTCGCGGCGGGAGCTTCCTCCGGTGCGTCTTCCTTTGCTGTTGGAGCCCCTTCGGCGGGAGCCTCTTCAACAGGGGCAGCCGCAACCTCCTCAACCGGAGCAGGAGCTTCTTCAGCAGGAGCAGCTTCGCTGGAAGCACTCACCTCTTCGATGACTTCCTCTGCCGGTGCGTTGTCGTCTTTGGTTTCTTCGCTCATTAAAATAAAATTAGAAATTAAGACCTGCTTCACGCGCGGCATCAGCGAGCGCCTTGACCTTGCCGTGGAACTGAAATCCACCGCGGTCAAAAACTACCGTCTCGATTTTGGCGTCCTTCGCCCGCTTCGCAACCGCCTCGCCCACCTTAATCGCAGCACTTTGGCTCGATCCCTTAATGCCGACTTCCTTGTCCAGCGTGGAAGCTGCCGCAAGAGTGCGACCGGCCTCGTCGTCAATGAGCTGGGCATACACATTCTGATTCGAGAAGTGCACAGCAAGACGTGGGCGCTCTGCGGTTCCGGAAATCTTCTTCCGGATGCGACGACGAACTTTAGCGCGGGCTTGTTTACGAATGTAAAGACTCATGGTGTCCTTTTGATTTAAAAATTACGGTTACTTGACGCTCTTACCTTGCTTACGGCGAACGTACTCATCTTTGTAGCGAACTCCCTTACCCTTGTACGGCTCAGGCGGATAGTAGGAACGAACGTCAGCAGCGAACTGACCAACGAGCTGCTTGTCGATTCCTTCCACCTTGATCTTGGTGTTTTCCTCAACCGTTACAGTGAGTTCAGCAGGAATAGGGTGAAGGACCGGGTGCGAAAAACCAAGACTTAAGTCGAGATCCTGGCCTTTGACAGCGGCACGAAAACCAACGCCCTGGATTTCAAGCTCACGAACGTAACCGCTCGAAACGCCTTCGATCATGTTGGCAATAAGGCTTCGAGCAGTGCCATGGAGGGCACGCACGGTCCGCTCCTCGGAAGCACGAGTCACCCGAACAGAGCCATCCTCCTGCTCCACAGCGATACCGGCAGGAATGGTCCACTCCAGTTTTCCTTTCGGGCCTTCCACCGAAATACCGGAGTCATCCCCCAATTTGATCTCAACCTTCTCAGGAAGAGTAATTTCTTTTTTTCCAATCCGCGACATAGCTGTAGAAATGTTGCCTTATTAAGTAATTCAATTCGGCCCGCCTTACCAGACGAGAGCCAGGAGTTCCCCCCCGATATTCTGCTTCCGGGCAGAGTGACCTGCCATGATTCCTTTTGAAGTCGAAACAATGGCGATACCCATGCCTCCGAGAACCTTCGGAATGTCCTCACAGCCCACATACTGACGAAGACCTGGACGGCTCACACGCTTAAGATTCTTCAACGCAGGAGTGTGCCCTGAGTAACGGGGCTTTCCGACGATAACGGCCTTATGACCCTCGCCGACTTTCTCGTAAGACCAGAGGTAACCCTCCTCTTTGAGAATGCGGGCGATTTCCTCTTTCACATTGGAATAAGGAGCCGAGAAATCTTCCTTCTGCGCCATCGTGGCGTTCTTGAAGCGGGTAAGGAAGTCTGAAATGGGATCACTGACTACAGCCATTTTTTCAGTTGGTTAATAGGTAATAAAATAAATTTGGTCGGCGTTAGGCCGCAGCGTTGGGCTTGCGAAACGGGATACCAAGGAGAGTGAGAAGCTCGCGAGCCTCGTCGTCAGTCTTGGCTGTCGTCACAATCGTCATGTCGAACCCGATCGAACGGTTCACCTTGTCGAGTTCGATTTCAGGAAAGATGGTGTGATCACTCACGCCGGTAGTGTAGTTGCCGTTTCCATCAAACGATTTCGGAGAAAGACCGCGAAAGTCGCGAATCGTCGGTGAAGCCACGTTGATGAAGCGATCAAGGAACTCCCACATCCGGGCACCACGCAGGGTGACGCGGGCACCGATGGTATCACCGATGCGAAGCTTGAAGTTTGAAATCGCGATCTTGGACTTCGTTGGAACAGCGCGCTGACCGGTGATTTTACCGATGTCTTCGATCACGTTTTCCGCCGCCGCCTTGCGATCCTCTTCACGGCCAAAGCCGGTATTGAGCACCACCTTCTCGATCCCGGGGATCTGATGGATGTTCGCGTAGTTGAACTTCTCCTTCAGGCCGGTCACGACCTTGTCTTTGTATATCGATTTGAGTGCTGGCTCCATCTCGTTAATTCCTGCTAAATCTTAATTACTTGGATGCTGCGAGCTTCACATTTGAAATGTGAATCGGCCCCTCTTTTTCAATGATACCGCCCTCCGGGCGGTCCTGGGAGCGCTTCGCATGCTTTTTAATCAAACGAACACCTTCGACGAGGACATGTCCTTTTTCAGGAAACACCTGAAGAACGCGACCTGCCTCCCCCTTGTGGTTTCCGGAGATCACTACAACCTCGTCATTCTTTTTCACGTGAGTCTTTACTCGCTTAGCCATGATCTTAAATTTCCTCAGTGGAGGTTCGTCTTACAATACTTCCGGTGCGAGCGAAACGATCTTCATGAAGTTCTGCTCACGGAGTTCGCGGGCAACCGGTCCGAAGATACGGGTTCCACGCGGGTTTTTATTAGCGTCAATAATCACTATCGCATTGCTGTCGAAGCGAAGAATTGAACCGTCAGAGCGACGAATCGGAGCCGCTGTGCGCACGACAACAGCACGAACCACCTCACCCTTCTTGACGTTGGCAGTCGGAATTGACTCCCGAATGTGAGCTGTAATCACATCGCCCACCCCTGCGGAGCGCGAACGCTTTCCGATAACTCCGATCATCTTGGCCACACGAGCACCGGTATTATCCGCTACCTGGACCTTGGATTCCATTTGGATCATGATTCGTAAATGCTAAATTTTATTCGATTGCTTCTCCCTGCATCAGCGTTCTTCATCGACACGCCCTGACCGGGTGGAAAAGGGTTTAGTGAGAGAGAACCTCCTTAAGCTCCCAACACTTCTTCTTGCTGCGAGGCTTGGTCTCTTCAATGAGAACTCGGTCCCCGACCTTCGCTGACTCTTCTTCATCGTGCGCAAAGAACCTTGAGGTTCTCTTCACGATCTTTTTGAAACGCGGATGAGGAACACGGCGCATCACCTCCACCACGATCGTTTTGGTCATGGCATCCGATGTGACCACTCCGACCCGGGTCTTCTGAAGACCAACCTTTTTCTCGTTTACTGACTCACTCATGTGTCCTTTTAAATATATTTAAATCTAACGGTTACTCCGGCGATCAGGCAGAAACCTCTGCATTCCGCTTTTCTGTCAGCAGAGTCTCGATGCGAGCCACTTCGCGGCGAATCACCCGGAGCCGGGAGGGGTTTTCGAGCTGACCACTTTCCTTCTGCACACGCAGGTTCAGAGCCTCCTCCTTCAACTCGCGGCGGCGTGTCGCCAATTCGTCGACACTCAGCTCACGCAAATCACTTGTACTTTTAGCCATGAATAAAATAGGTAAAAACTAATCACTGGTCCTCACGACGGACGAAACGGCAACGAACGCCGAGCTTATTCGAAGCGAGACGGAAGGCCTCCTTCGCAGCGGTCTCGGATACACCCGAGATTTCAAACATCATCGTGCCGGGACGAACCACAGCCACCCAGTGCTCAACAGGCCCCTTACCTTTACCCATTCGGGTCTCAGGCGGACGAGCCGTGACCGGCTTGTGAGGAAAGATTCGAATCCAAACCTTACCTTTACGCTTGAGGTAACGGTTAATCGAAATACGGCAAGCTTCAATCTGGCGGTTGGTGATCCAATCGCGACCGAGGCACTGGAGACCATACTCTCCAAAACTCACTTTCGTTCCGCGCTGCGCATTGCCGGCACGGCTCCCACGATGGGTCTTACGAAACTTCACTCTTTTGGGCATTAAAGGCATAACAAATTTCCTTTCTTCGCTTTAAAATTCTATCACTCGAAAAATTATCTCGGACGACCACCTCCGCCGCCGCCGTATCCACCAGGACCACGACCTCCGCCAGGACCACGACCTCCGCCAGGGCCACCTGGGCCACGACCTCCGCCAGGGCCACGACCTCCGCCAGGGCCACGACCTCCACCGGGACGGCGATCTCCACCGGGACGGCGATCTCCACCACCTTTGCGAGGCTCCTCACCGGTGTCTTCCTTCTTATTGATCCAAACCTTGACCCCGATGATCCCCCATACCGTCTCTGCCTCGCAGAAACCATAGTCGATCGGAACACGAAGGGTCTGGAGAGGAACCTTCCCCTCGCGATACTGCTCGGAGCGGGCAATGTCAGCACCACCGAGACGTCCTGCGGCACGGATCCGGATTCCTTCAGCGCCGAAGTCCATCGCGGTCTGAATGGCACGCTTCATGGCGCGACGGAAAGAAACACGGCGCTCAAGCTGTGTCGCAACCTGCGCAGCAACCCAGGAGGAATCCAGCTCAGGCTGGCGAATTTCGAAGATGTCGATCTTGACCGAAGACTGACCGCACATCTTGCCGATCTCATTAGTCATCACCTCGATTTCAGCACCGCGCTTACCGATAATTAGACCGGGACGGGAAGTGTGGAGAGTGACCCGAACACTGTTCCAGGCGCGCTCGATCACCACCTTGGAAACAGCACCTTTCTGGAGGCGGTTATCAAGGTAACGGCGGATCTTCAGGTCGGCGTGCAACTGGTCGGCGTATTCGCCCTCAGGAGCATACCACTTCGATTGCCAGTCCTTGTTGACCGCCAGGCGAAACCCGATTGGATGTACTTTCTGTCCCATAATAAAATCGTTATAAAATTTGATGATCAGCCGTGCTTCTCCTCATGGAGCTGCTTCGCTTTCTCGATCCACTCGTCACGCTCGATGCGCCCCTTGAAAGAGAGAAGTTCGTCGAACTCAGCAACATTCACTTCCGTCCATTCTGCAATCTGCTCAAATTTGTAGATCCCGATTGAGTTCAACTTTTCCTCAAGCTTGGGACCGACACCGTTGATTTCCTTGAGATCGTCAAATTCGGGGGGGGCGGAGTCATAGACCATTCCGAGCTTCTCGTCAACTCTTCCGCTACTCTTGGCGGCACTTTCCTTCTTAGGAGCGGCCTTCTTTTCCTCTTTCGCAGGCTTAGCCTCTGCTTTCGCAGGCTTAGCCTCTGCTCTTGATTTGGAAACATGTTTTGCCGGGGCCTCAGCTTCACCGAGGACTTCATCACTGAGAATCACAGTGATGTGACTGGTGCGCTTGCGAATCGATGCTGCCGAACCACGAGCCCGAGCCTTGAAACGCTTGAAAGTCGGCCCCTCGCCCACAACAGCACTCTTCACGTAGAGACCATCGACAGCGAGCTCAAAATTGTTCTCAGCATCAGCGAGAGCAGCCTTCATCGTCTTGCCGAACAGATCAGCTCCCTTACGAGGAGTGAAATTGAGCAGGTCAAGTGCCGCCGAAACCGGGAGGCCCTGAATCTCTCTCGCGACGTCGCGCGCCTTTCGGGCAGAGATTCTTGCAAATTTATAAGTGGAAGTCACATCCATGGTTTTATAGGTGATGAAATCGTTAGAGATTGGATTGGTTGGGGAGAAGCTTCACGCCGTCCCCGACGGCAACAGTTTCAGTATCGACGAAACGGTCCTGAAGAACCGCTCCGGCGATGGAATCGCGAACATCAATAATCATCGCGGAGTAAATGGGACGATCCTCACGCAGGATCGAAATAGGCGTGCCGACACGAAGCCCGGCACGGCGACCCGCATCGAGAACGACAAGCCCGATCTCGGAGTCGATACTGACAATCTGTGAGTCGGAGAGATCACCGGGGGCAATCTCTTCCGCTGCGGTCGAAATACCGGAGAGAACCTCGCCAGCTCTGGAGATCGCCTTCTGAGCGGAGTCTCGCTTTGAACCAGAAGCGTCCGGGGTTGCTGCAAGGTAGGCGAGAAATCCTTCGCTCAACGACTGGAGTTGCGACGAACACGCCTCAAGCTCCTGCTGGCTGATGTCGAGATCCCGAACCGCCTTCAGCAGACGCTGCTCAAGACCATTTTCCTCCTTCGCAAGGAGATCAACGCCGAAAGCCTGAAGCTTGAGCTCAATTTCCCGTGCGCGGGCCACCTGCTCTTCACTGACACGAACCGACTCGGAGAGACTCCCGATCAGTTCTTTCCGACGCTGCTCAGCAATCGCCGCGTCAGCCCTTGCCTCAAGCAGTTGCTGCTGAGACATCACCAGCGCAGCTCTCAACTCACGAACCTCAACCGACTCCGCGTCAGCGCGAAGCTCACCACTGCACGCCACCACGATCATCGCGACAAGAGCCGCCACAAAAATAGTGAAAGAATGGAGTTTGAAATTCATGTGAAAAGAAAGCGGGAGACGCGGGCTAGCCTTTAATCTTAGGATTGTGGCCCTGGTGACCACCGAAGCGACGAGTCGGAGAAAATTCACCGAGCTTGTGCCCGACCATGTTTTCTGTGACGAAGACTGAGGTGAACTCTTTCCCGTTGTGAACGAGAAAAGTATGACCAACAAAATCAGGAGTGACCATTGAGCGGCGCGACCAGGTTTTGATCGGACGCTTCTGTCCACTTTCGTTCATGTTGTCGATCTTGATCAGAAGCTTCTGATCAATGAACGGACCTTTTTTGAGTGAGCGACCCATGTGTTAGGTAAGAGTTAGAAATGAAATTGAGTAGAAATTAACGACGGCGCTTCTTGTCTTTGCGACGCTCGACAATGAATTTGTCACTGCCCTTGTGTTTCTGGCGGGTGCGCTGCCCCTTGACGTGACCCCATGGGCTCTTCAAGTGCTGGCGTCCACCACCGGACTTTGATTTACCCTCACCACCACCGTTCGGGTGATCAACAGGGTTCATGCACATACCGCGGACAGTAGGACGAATTCCGAGCCAGCGTGAACGCCCCGCTTTCGCGCTGACGACCTGCTCGTGCTCGATGTTTCCGACGCGACCGATTGAGGCGTAGCAGCGAGTGTGGACCTTGCGGATCTCACCGGAAGGAAGCTTCACCAACGCATAGTCACCTTCACGGTTTGAAAGAACACATGACTGACCGGCACTGCGAGCAATCTGACCACCTTTACCGGGAAGGATCTCCAGGTTATGGATCGTCGTTCCTGTCGGAATGTCCGCGAGAGGAAGCGCGCAACCGGGTTTGATGAGCGCCTTAGGGCCTGCAGAAACCTCAGCGCCGACTTCGAGACCTTTCGGCGCCAGAATGTAGGAGCGCTGCTTGTCGCCATACTCGATCAGAGCGATGCGGGCACTGCGATTCGGATCATACTCGATCGAAATAACCTTCGCGACCTCGTCTCGACGAGTGCGCTTGAAGTCAATGAGGCGATACTTCCGCTTATGACCCCCACCCTTGTGGCGGCAGGTGATGCGTCCGTTATTGTTCCGTCCACCTGACTTTTTCAGGGGGCGGCAAAGACTTTTCTCAGGCTTCGAAGTTGTGATCTCTTCGAAATCCGGGAGCAGCTTGTACCGGTTGGACGGGGTGATTGGTCTGAAGGATTTTAAGCCCATAATTTCCTGGCGTTAAAAGTTAAACAAATTCGAGGGTTTCACCTTCAGCGAGGCGAACGAATGCCTTCTTCCAGCTCTTGGTTCGGCCAAAGTCAGCGCGACGCTCGCGCTTCTTCTTACCCTGATAATTAGCAGTGCGAACCGCTTCGACTTTTTTGCCGAAAAGCTTTTCAACCGCATACTTGATCTCAAGCTTGTTCGCGGATGGGTTCACTTTAAAAACATACTCGTTATTCGTCTCCGCAAGAAGGGTTGCCTTCTCGCTCAACTGAATCGTGTCGATGACTTGGAAAATATCTTTCATGCGATGAGTCCTTTCTGAAAATTAAGCCGTGCGTGCCGCGAGAGTTTCAAGAGCGCCTTCAACGACGAGGATCTTGCTGTAGTGAAGAAGCTGCTCCGTATTCACCTCGTGGGCAGTGATGAGAAGAACGGACTGGCAGTTGCGACCGGCACGCTTCGTCTCTTCAGAAAAATCATTTCCGATCACGAGCGTTCTCTTCACATCACCGGAAAGAGCAGACAACTCCTTGACGAAGGTCTTCGTCTTTCCATCAGCGATACTGAAGTCGGAAATCGTTGCAACATCACCCTCTGAAATGCGCTCAGTGAGCGCCTTGGAGAATGCGAGACGCCTTGTCGTGCGATTCACCTTCTTCGAATAATCACGCGGACGGGGACCGAAAGCGACACCGCCTCCGCGATGGATCGGGGAGGCATTACCACCCTGACGAGCACGACCGGTTCCTTTTTGGCGGAACGGTTTCTTACCCGTCGCAGCTACTTCGCTACGAGTCTTGGTGTTCGCTGAGCCCGTGCGGCGATTCGCCTGCATCGCCACCACGACATCGTGAACGGCCTGACGACCACGTTCACCGTCCTCGACGACGGTGATGTTTGCGCTCTTAGCGCCTGCAATATCTAAAGTTTTAGCAGCCATGAAATTAATTCCTATGCTTGATCTCTTTTAGTTTTCGTCAGTGGATCAACCCTCTGCCGCTTCCTCCGCAGGGGCTTCCGCCGCCTCAGGAGCTTCCCTCTTTCCGAAGGTCTGAACTGGTGTTTCGTGCTTGATCGCCGGGCGAATGACCACATAGCCACCCTTAGCACCGGGAACCGCTCCGCTCACGAGGATCACATTGTCCTCCGGGCGGGTCTGCACGACCTTCAAATTCTGTATCGTCTTGCGGTAGTTACCATGACGACCGGGCATATCTTTGTTCTTCCAAATACGACCCGGGTCCGTTCCGGCACCCACACCACCGGGACGGCGGTGCATCATGTGACCGTGAGACATTGGCTGTCCGGAAAAGTGAAACCTCTTCATGACCCCCTGAAAGCCTTTGCCCTTGGAAGTGCCAATGACGTCGATCCACTGACCAGCCTCGAAAAGCTCTACTCCAGGGTGATCGCCGTCGGGCAGATGATCATCACTCTCGAGTCGGAACTCAAGAATCTTCGTTTTAGGGGATGCCCCGTTGGCCTTGAGGTGACCTGCTTCGGCTCGCGTCATCCGCGACTCCTTCTGATCACCGTAACCAACCTGCACAGCCGTGTAACCGTCTTTATCAGCCGTCTTCTTTTGGAGAAAGACATTGTCGCTGACGTCAATAACAGTCACTGCTACGGCTTCACCGTCTTCATTGAAGATGCGGGTCATTCCTACTTTTTTACCAATCAATCCGATGCTCATTGCGCTCGTTCTTGCTTGAAATTAATACTTTCTAAGTCTCACCAACCAATGGTCAGACTAGATCTTGATCGTGATGTCCACCCCGGCAGGCAGGTTCAATTTTTTCAACTCATCCACGGTCCGTGCCGTTGGCTCGACGATATCGAGGAGACGCTTGTGTGTCCGAATTTCGAACTGCTCAGCGGCCTTCTTGTTCACGTGAGGTGAGGCATTAACACTGAATTTCTCAATCCGTGTCGGCAATGGAATCGGGCCTGAGACCCGTGCTCCCGTGCGCTTTGCGGTATCTACGATATCGACTGTCGACTTGTCTAAAAGTCGTGAGTCGTATGCCCGTAGCCGAATTCGAATACTTTGTCCCTGCATGTCAGTCGTTCCGATTAAATTAAATTTTGATTCAGGATTCCCCTGTTACACATATTGCTCAGTGAGCCGCGTCACAATTGCCGCAGGCACCTCTTCAAATTGAAGCGGCTCCATCGAGAAGCTCGCCCGTCCTTTCGAGAGACTGCGCATGTCGGTCGCATAACCAAACATTTCCGAGAGAGGGACTTCAGCCCTTATCTCACTCACGCCGTTCCTCGAACCCACTTCGGCAATTCTGCCGCGGCGTCGATTCAAATCACCAATGATGTCGCCTTGATACTCATCCGGGAGGTCAACATTCACCTTCATGACCGGCTCAAGAAGAACCGAACCCGCATTCTGGAAAGCATCGCGCATCGCCAGGATCGACGCGATCTTGAAAGCCTGCTCATTCGAATCGACGTCATGACTCGATCCCCCGACGAGATCAACATGAACATCCACCACGGGGTAACCCATGATCACACCGTTTCCAAGTGCTTCAGTTACCCCTGTTTCACAGACGGCGAAAAACTCCTTCGGAATCTCTCCACCAACAATACGATTATTAAAAGTGAAGCCGGAACCACGCTTACTCGGCGAAATCTTCAGTGAGACCTTTGCGTACTGCCCCCTGCCCCCCGTCTGCTTCACGAGTTCATACTCACCACCCGCATTTGAAGTGACCGTCTCACGGTAGGCGATCTGTGGTTTCCCGGCATTCGTCCTCACGCCGGACTCAAGCTCCATCCGCGACTGAATGATCTCAAGGTGGAGTTCACCCATTCCCGCAATGATCGTCTGGCCAGTCTCTTCGTCTGTCTTCACGACGAAGGTCGGATCTTCTTCCGAGAGAGATTGCAAGGCGGCGGCCAACTTATCAGAATCCGCCGTCGTCTTCGGCTCAACCGCCATTGAGATCACCGGATCAGGAAACGCCGGCGGCTCCAGCATGATGTCGAACTTCTCCGCGTGAAGCGTATCTCCAGTGCGGACGTTCTTCGGACCAACGATGGCAGCGATATCTCCCGCATAGCAGGTTTCGATATCCCTATGATCATTCGACTGGATCTGAATGAGACGACCGACGCGCTCTTTGCGACCCGTTCGGGAATTCCAAACCTGATCACCTTTCGAAATAGAGCCCGAGTAAACACGGATGAAGACCAGCTTTCCGACGTACTTGTCAGACCAAAGCTTGAACGCGAGGGCGCAAAATTTTCCACTGTCATCAGCAGGCGCCTCCACCACGACTGACTCATCATCAACTTCCGTACCCTGAGCCGGCACAACCTCAAGCGGACTCGGCAGGTAATCCACAACCGCATCAAGGAGATACTGAACCCCTTTATTTTTGAAAGCAGAACCACCGACTACCGGAACAATCTTGTTCGCAATCGTCGCGCGGCGAAGCGCCGCCTTCATATCAGCAGGGGTGATCTCCTCTTCATCGAGAAATTTCAACCCAATCTCCTCGTCAGCATCTACGAGCGCTTCGAGCAAAGATTCACGAGCCTCATCAGCAATAGCCTTCTGCCCCGCATCCAACTCAGCCACCTTGTAGGTCGAACCGAGCAAATCATCATCAGAATAAAGAACTGCCTTCCCGTTGATGACATCGATCTGACCCTTGAGATCCTCTTCCGAACCGATCGGAATGAGAACCGGCTGGGCGTTCGCCTTGAGCTTTTCACGGACATCAGCGACGACCGCTTTAAAGTCAGCGCCGACGCGATCCATCTTATTCACGAAGATGATTCGGGGAACGTGATACTTAGTTGCCTGGCGCCAGACCGTTTCAGACTGAGGCTGAACGCCGGCAACGCCGCAAAACACAACCACCGCACCATCAAGAACCCGGAGCGAACGCTCGACCTCGGCCGTGAAATCCACGTGACCGGGAGTATCGATAATGTTGATGCGCTGCTTCTCGCCCTGAAAAGACTTGGTGAGACCGGCCTCCTCGAGTTGGACCCACTCAGCAGTGACCGCCGCAGAGGTAATTGTAATCCCCCGCTCGCGCTCCTGCTCCATCCAGTCAGTCGTCGCCTGCCCATCATGAACCTCACCGATACGGTGGATCATGCCCGTATAAAACAGGATACGCTCGGTGAGCGTGGTCTTCCCCGCATCAATGTGGGCCGCAATCCCGATGTTGCGAGTCCGCTCAAGCGGAAACGCACGATCAGGAGAGTTGTGACCAGCACTCATGAGAGTCGAAGGAAGAACCGTCTGTAGGGCGACTGACAAGACAGGTTACCAGCGGAAGTGAGCAAAGGCGCGGTTTGCCTGCGCCATTTTGTGAGTTTCGTCACGCTTACGGATCACGACACCTTGATTGGTGCTCGCATCCTTTATCTCGTTGCCAAGAGCAACGTGCATTGGCGTTCCGCGCTTGCTGCGGGCAGCATTCACGATCCATCGCATCGCCAAAGACTCCTGACGGTCGAGCGATACCTCAAGAGGCACCTGATAAGTCGCACCGCCGACGCGGCGACTCTTTACCTCGACACGAGGCTTAGCATTTTCAATCGCCCGGTTGAGGACCTCAACAGGATCGACGGATTCACCCCCTTCATTGGCGCGATCAATTGCCGCATAGACAATTCGCTCTGCGAGAGCACGCTTTCCGGAATGCATCACCTTGGATACAATCTTCGCGACGAGCGGACTGTCGTAGCGAGCGTCGCGCCTTTCGGGCTTTGTATAGACTCGTTTTCTTCGGGACATAGGATTATTTCAGTCAGTTGCTAAAACATTCGTATCGCCGGAGAGATAAACTGGGAGAACCCAAGCTTATCACCCCTTCGGTCGTTTCGCGCCATACTTGGAGCGTGCTTGTTTACGACCGTCGACACCCAGCGTATCAAGAGCGCCACGCACAATGTGGTAGCGGACACCTGGTAAATCTTTCACTCGGCCACCGCGGACCAGGACAATCGAGTGCTCCTGGAGGTTGTGACCCTCACCGCCGATGTAGGCGATGACTTCCTGACCGTTCGTGAGACGAACTTTAGCAACCTTACGAAGCGCAGAGTTCGGCTTCTTCGGCGTCCGCGTATACACCTGCAAACAAACCCCGCGGCGCTGCGGGCAATTGTCGAGGGCGGGAGACTTGGACTTGGTGATCTTGTCCTTTCTTCCTTTGCGAACGAGTTGGCTGGTAGTTGGCATAACGTTTCCGTCAGGTATTAAATTCTTGTCATCCGGGGCCGGCTTGGCTTTCGTCCAGGACGGGAGCAGAACCGATAAAAAACCTCCCGCTGGATGTCGTGGCGGGAGGGGGGCGGGAATATAGGCGGAGTCCACCGTCCTGCAAGGGGATTTTAGAGCAATTTTATACAAATCTCGTTTTGCGCCTCAGAAAGCTCAAAACTTCCGGCCTGTAAATTTATTCAGGCTTCAAAATTATGAGAATTAAAGCATTCTCCCCCTGCGCTCCTTGCGAGCAGTGAACGTCTTTGCTCATCTTGATCGTAATCAACCCCCTGATCTTGATTTTCCGCTCTGGTCGGATTGGCTCCACCCATTCAAAGAGAGCAAGATCAAAGCGATAAAACCGAACCGTAGCACGAGGGAGATTTGAACTCCCGACCTTAGGCTTATGAGTCCTCTGCTCTACCCCTGAGCTATCGTGCCGAATCGGTTTCACACACCGGGAGGCGTGCGGTCGCGTGAGCGACGGCTCGCAAGAAACTTTTTATCAGCGAAAAGTCAAGGAATCGAATTCCAAATTTACGGATTCACCCACGCCAGCCCCCAACCGATCACAAAGGGGGAGGTGAGAATGCCCACGAGCGAGGTCGCGATGACGACTTGGATCGCCACTTGCGGCTGTCCACCAAAGAGCCGCGCGAGGACAATCGGAAAGACCGCCGCAGGCATCGCAGCCTGTACGACAAGCAATCGCTGCAGATCCGGAGGGGCGGGCAAGAACTTTGCCGCCGCAAGGATGACGCAGCTGACGAGACCGAGGCGGACGATGACACTGAGAGTCGCGACGCGGAAGGCATCATGAAAGATCCCGCTCTTGAAGAAGCGACCGATCGTTGCCCCGATCATGAAAATCGCCATCGGCACCGCACAACGCCCGAGCATTTCCATTGTCGTCGTCGCGATGCCGGGGATGAACTTAAACAGGCCCGTGTAGTTCAGAAGCAGCGCAAGAGAGACCGCCACAAACGGCCCGTTGATGATCGATTTTAAGCCCGCTTTCCCTCTCATCACCGAAAGCCCGACCGTCCACATCGCGATCTCGACGCCGATCCCGTGGACAAAAACGAGCCCCGCCGGGCCGGGATTTGCCGGGAAAAGTGCCACGACGATAGGCAGAGTGAGAAAGCCGTAATTCTGAATCCCCGCGCTGATCGCAAAAGTCCTCAACCCCTGCCCTTTCCGAATCCCACCGAGGCGCGCGATCACCCAGGCCACCGAGATTCCGATGACGACGAGAACAAAACCAAGCCCGATCGCCCACACCGCCGACGAGATCGTTGTCAGCGCCGGATTTCCCGGAACCAGCGTAAGGATGAAGCAGGGGAAGAGCAGATTCAACCCCAGTTTCATGACCCCGAGCTCAACCTCTTCCCCGAGAAGTCCCGAGCGATGAAACCCGAATCCAATCCCCATGACGAGGAAGACCGGCAATGTCGCGGACAGAATCGTGAAATAGGAAGGCATGGAGGAAACGGCAGCGGAGCGGTGAGAATGACGAAACACCCAAATACCCAATTCCGAAAGAAAAGCGAATGACTAAAATCCGAACGATCTTCAACTCTATGCTCGAATAGAAACCCACTACCCCCGCCTTCAAGCTTCACCCCTTCGTCATTCCTTTGGACCCCGGGTATTTCGTTTCTTCGACATTCCGGAAGATCTCCGATCCTCCACATACCCGCGCAACATCATCCCGAGACCCCCGGCCATCAGGATGATAAGCATAAAGAGATGCGTCCCCTTAATCGCGATGATAGGGCGAAAGCGGCTTACGACTTCGACACCAAGAATCACAATCCCCAATCCCACAAGGACCCATCCCCACGTTTTCCGGACATCGAAGAAGAGGACGATAATCCCGACGAAAAGAGGCACGAGGACGATCCCCATCGAGGTCGTCTCCATCATGCCGCCGCCGCGCCCGCGTGACATCGCTCCGGAGAGCATCCCCATGTGACCGGTCGTGAAGCGGACTGAATCAAAAAAGAGCCACACCCCGAGCACGCTCATGACCGCTCCGATGAGAAACTTCACTTCGCCTCCAGGGCGTCCGCCGGGATTTAATTCCATGGCAGGAGTAAAGCGTATTCGGAGTCTCGATTCAACCCTTTGGACAGGCAATCCTGTTTGGTCACTGACTCGACCCTGTTCAATCCCTCCCGGCCGGATTCGGTAGAGCCGTAGCGAAGCGAAGACAGGCAAAGCCAATTCAGACCGGAGCCGCGACCCCGTCGTAGCACAGTCGTGGTTGTCCCCCACCCCGCTACTTTCCTCACGCCGCTTGAATTATCGCCGTGCGTGTCGTTTCTTCGCCCTGTTGAGAACCTTATTTCTACTCCCCTGCCTCCTTGCGATCTTTTCTGCCGGATTGCTCGCTGATGAGGACCCGCTCCCTCTCGTCGAAACAGTCACCGCCGTTCGCACCGACACGCTCGTGACGGAATTGAAGCTCACGGGCACGGTCGTCTCGCAACGGCGGGCCGGACTCTCGTGCAGAACCGAAGGCCTTGTCGCGGAAGTGAAGGTAGATGCGGGGAGCCGCGTTAAGAAAGGGGAGCTGCTCCTCACCCTCGACACGCGACTGGCCGAGATCGAGCTGGAACTGATCAGGGCGGAAGTCGAGACTGCCCGCGTTCAGTTCGATGACGCGGAGCGCGAGCGGAAGGAAGTGGAGGCGCTCACGGCCTCGGGGGCCTTTGCCAAGTCCGAGGCTGCATCCCGCATTGCCACGGCTCTGATCCGGGGTGCTGAGCTGAAGTCGCTCGAAGTGCGCGAGGCGCAGCAACTCGAACGCATCGAACGCCACCGTCTCGTCGCTCCCTTCGCGGGGTCGATCGCCCGCAAGGCCGCTGAAGCCGGCGAATGGGTCGAGACCGGCACGACCGTCTTTGAGTTAGTCGAAACCGATTCGCTCTGGTTCGAACTTCAGATCGCTCAGGAATTCCTCGCGACGATTCGTGAGGTCGAGGAAGCGACCGTGCTCCTCGATGCGTTTCGGGGCGAGCCGCTTGTCGCGGAGATCGCCGTGGTCGTTCCCGTGAAAGATCCCGTTTCCCGGACTTTCATGACCCGGGTGACCTTTGACGATCCTGACAAGCTCGCCTCGCCCGGCATGTCCGGAACCGCACTCTTCAAAGCACGCTCGAACCGCCCCGCGAACGTTTCAATCCCGCGCGATGCGGTGACCCGTTACCCGGATGGAAGTGCCAAGGTTTGGATTGTTACAGATGAAGACGGGAAACAAATCGCCCGCTCCGTCGTCATCCAACCAGCAGGCGGCCTCGGCGAAACCGTTGAAGTCGAAGTGGGTCTCAAAGGCGGCGAACGCGTCGTCGTTCGCGGAAACGAGGGGCTTGCCGAGGGACAGGCCGTCGAGCCGAGGGAACAAACCGCGCGTCAGTCACCCGCTTCGCTCAAATAAACCATGATCGAAGGTCTTCTCCATCGCGGCACTCTCGTCGCGGTCGTCGTCGCGATGACCCTCCTTCTCGGCATCGTTGCCGCGATGCGCGTCCCCGTGCAGATGATCCCCGATCTTGAGACGCGGATCATTTCGGTCGAGACCTCGTGGCCGAGCGCGACGCCGCAGGATGTCGAAAAGGAAATCCTGATTGAGCAGGAAATCTTTCTCCGCACCCTCCCGAACCTCCAGCGCATGACCTCGGTCGCGACGACGGGAGGCGCCGAAGTCGAGTTGGAATTTCCCTACGGAATCGACACGCAGGCAGCGCTCATCGAGGTCAACAACGCCCTCAGCCAGGTTCCTTCCTATCCGGAGAATGTCGATGAACCCGTGATCCGGACCGATTCTTTTTCCTACAATCCCTTCCTCTATTTCCGCACCGTGCCTCTCCCGGGTAATCCAAAGGGTCTCGATCTCGACATGATGCTGGACTTCATCGACGACGAGATTCGCCCTCCCATGGAGCGGGTCGAGGGGGTTTCCCGGGTCCGTCTCAGTGGCGGTGCCCCGCGACAGATCCGGATCGAAATTGACCCTGCCCGCCTTGCGGAGCGAAACCTTTCCCTCGCCGAAGTGCGAGACGTCATTCGCGAACGCAACACCGATGTCTCTGCAGGCGATCTCGACAGTGGGAAACGGCGTTATCTCATCCGCACGGTGGGACGGTTTCAGGACCTCGAAGAGATGCGGGATCTCATCCTCGTGCGGCGCGGTGATGCCATCGTGCGACTGCGCGACCTCGCCACAGTGTCCCTCGATCATGCGGAGTTGCGGCGGAAAAATTACTCAAACGGAAGTCCGAACATCTGGGTCAGCGTCGTGCGCCAGACCGGATCGAACGTGATCGAGATCAAGGAGAAAATGTTGCCGCTCGTCGAGCAGCTCAATGAGGACCTTCTTCGCCCGAATGGACTCGAGATGTCGCTCAGCAGCGAGGACGTCAGCTACGTCGAAGACTCGGTCGCCAACGTCGTCCAGAATATCCTCATCGGCGCGGCCCTTGCGGCTCTCGTGATGTTTCTCTTCCTCCGCTCGGGATCGGCGACGCTCATCGGGATGATGGGCATGCCGATCTGCATCGTCGCGGGATTCATCGGACTGCTTTTACTCGGGCGGACGATCAACGTGATCTCGCTCGCGGGGATTGCCTTCGCGATCGGCATGACAATCGACAACACCATTGTCGTCCTCGAAAGCATCGCGCAGGAGAGGCAGGCTGGAAAAAGTCGCTTCGATGCCGCGCGTGACGGGGTGCGAAACGTCTGGTCGGCGGTGCTTTCGGGCACAATGACGACGGTCCTCGTCTTTCTCCCGATTCTCTTTATCGAGGAGGAAGCCGGGCAGCTTTTCTCGGACATCGGGATCGCCATTTCCGCGTCGATCATTGTCTCGATGTTAGTCGCCGTCGCGGTCGTGCCGGTCGCATCAGCGAATCTCCCTGACCGAAAGAGAAAATCGACGCGCCTCGTTTCCCCGCGCGAGGGAAAACCTTCCGTCATTCTTCGATTCATCGACCGGCTCGTTGATTCGAGGGTGGGGCGTCCGCTCTTTCTCGCGCTCGCGATTGCGGCGATTGCCTCGGTCTTCATTTGGCTCGTGCCATCGGCCGAATACCTCCCCGAAGGTGAGGAGGCGAAGGCCTTCTCCGCGATGACCGCCCCGCCCGGCTACACCCTTGATGAAATGGATCGCATCGCGCGGGAGATCGAGGCTCAGCTCCTTCCCGCCCTCGATGAAGAACCGGAAGCCTTTGATCGAGGTGAAACCGAAATTCCCGCGCTCGACCGGGTCGACATCATCGTCTCGGCCGGTTCCGTTTTCACGATCGCAGTGACGAAGAATTTCGATCACATCGACGAATACATGGTGAAAATTAATGAAATCTACCGCTCCTACCCCGGGATGCGGGCGTTCTCCTCACGAGGCTCGATCATTTCCAGCAATGACGGCGGAACCCGTGCTGTCGCCCTCGACATCAGCGGGCCGGAGCTGGCTGAAATCTACGCCACCGCGCGTGAGATTTACACCAAGGCCGAGGAAGTGATCGAGGGTGCTCAAATCGACTCCGACCCCGGCGCACTCGTCCTCGGGCAACCCCTCCTCGAAATCCACCCGAAGTGGGAACGCCTCGAAGAACTGGGCTTCAATGCGGGGGACTTCGGCTTCGCGGCAGCGGCGCTCAGCGATGGGGCTTTCGTCGATGAATTCTACACCGGCGACGACAAGATCGATATTTTCCTTTTCAGCGAAGCGGGCAACGAACAGTCGCTCGACAATCTCGAGACCCTCCCGATTTACACGCCGCAGGGAACGGTCGTCCCGCTCGGTTCTCTTGCACAAATCACGGAAACGGTCGACGCGGCTGACATCCGGCGCGTCGACGGGAACCGCACCGTGACCCTTTACATCATCCCGCCGCGCGCCATCGCGCTGGAGACGGCGGTGCAGCAGGTCAGGGAAAAGATCATTCGCCCGATGCGAGCCGACGGGGCACTGCCTCCCGGAACGACCCTCAACCTCACGGGCGCGAGTGATCAACTCGACGCGACCCGGAAATCCCTGGGGCAGAACATGTGGATCGCGGTTGCGCTTTGCTACCTCCAGCTCGTGATCATTTACCGCCACTGGGGTTACCCCTTTCTCATCCTCGTGACCGTGCCCCTCGGGATCGGAGGCGGGATCGTCGGGCTCTGGCTCCTCAATTTCGTCGGCGGCCTCCTCCCCGCCTTTGGGATGGACGCGATCCAGCAGCCTTTCGACATGATCACGATGCTCGGTTTTCTAATTTTGTTAGGAACCTCGGTGAACAATCCCATCCTCATTGTTGATCGCACGATGCAGAACTTTCGCGTCGCCGGGCTCGGCGCGATTGCCTCGGTCAAAGACGCTGTTGCGGTCCGCCTCCGGCCCGTCCTCATGACAACCGCGACGACCCTCATCGGACTCGCTCCGCTCGTCTTTCTCCCCGGCGCGGGAACGGAACTCTATCGTGGACTTGGAGCGATCGTGCTTTTCGGTCTCGCCTTTTCCGCCCTCGTGACGCTGACGTTTTTACCTTGCCTGCTCGCAACCCTGTTGAGCGCGATGGAAAAATGGAGAACGCGGTGAGCAGGAAGACGCCCCTTGGCATTTTCAAACCTCTCTGTCAGACTCCTCCCATGAATCGACGCGATTTCCTCACGACTTCTCTCGCCGCCGCCCCGATCCTGACACTTCCACAAATCGGTTTCTCTCAGGCGAGCGGCAACCGCATCGGCATTACTGACTGGACGATCGGGGCACGCTCCAGCCTCGCAGCCTTCGATCTTGCCAAAGCAAGCAACCTCGCTGCGATCCAGGCGAGCTTTACCCCGATTCCTGAAGGTGACGAAACTGATCTCAGCACAGAACGTGATCGCGAAGCCTTCCTCGAGCGATCAGAAGGAACCGGCGTTGCGATTGCCTCCACTGCGATGGGGCTTTTCAACAAACACCCCTTCAAAGAAATCCCCGAAGCGGTCGCGTGGGCAAAGGCGGGCGTCGAGGCGACTCATCTCCTCGGAGTCGAGATCATGCTCATGGCTTTCTTCAGCAAGAATGATCTCAAAGGCGATGCCGATGGCACGGCGGAGACGATCAAACGACTCAAAGAAGTCGCCCCCTTCGCGGAGGAGCACGGCATCATTCTCGGACTCGAAACGACGCTCAGCGCCGACGAACATCTTCACATCATCGACTCAGTCGGAAGTCCGGCGGTGCAGGTTTACTACGACACCGGAAACTCGCACGGCAACGGCTACGACATCGAGGCGGAAATCCGCGAGCTCGGCAAAGAACTGATCTGCGAAGTCCATGTGAAGGACACAAGCGGGAAAATCTTCGGTGAAGGCGAGCTCAATTTCGTCAGCGCTCTCAAGGCACTTGAAGAGATTGGCTATGACCGCTGGTATGTCCTCGAAGGAGGCAGGGTCGGCGATCTCAGCCCGATCGAAACGATGGAAAAACACGCCGCTTACCTGCGCGAGATTGGTTACTCGGCCTGAATCGTCCCGACCTCCAACTTCAGCCCATCCCACGCGAGCCGGACATTTTTAGGCAATCCCGGTTCCAGCGCTGCATAATCGACACGGCAGGAAAAGTGCGTGAGCCAGGTTTGTTTAATTTCCAACTCCCGCGCGAGATCGACCGCTTCTCCAATCGAAAGATGAGTCCAGTGCTGCTCCGGCTGGAGACCGTCGAGAATGAGCAGATCAATTCCCCGGATCAGCTCGCGGGTTTCGGCGTGCAGCTCCTTCGCATCCGGAATATAAGCAAAGAGCCGCTGACCCTCACGGGAAAAAAGAAATCCGACCGTGTCGACCTTCCCATGCGTGACCGGCAGCGGAGTCACTTCGAGATCCCCGACCTGAAACGGACCCTCAATCAATACCGGCGCGATCTTTAAATAACCGCGATAGCGATTCTCCCCGTCGAAAATGTAGGGGAATGCAGCTTGCAGTCGCTCCATGCACTCCGCCTGCGCATAAATTTCCAACTCATCCTCCTCCCACACCGTGAAACGGCGAAGATCATCGAAGCCCATGACGTGATCGCTGTGTGAATGCGTGAAGAGCGCCGCGTCGAGGTTCCGGATCCCCGCGCGGAGACACTGCTGCCGGAAGTCCGGTCCCGTGTCGACGACAAACTCCACCTCCCGGGTTCTCACAAAAATCGATGATCGAAGTCGCTGGTTCTTAGGGTCATCCGAGGTGCAGACGCCGCAATCACACCCGATCACCGGCACGCCAATCGAGGTGCCGGTCCCAAGAAATGATATTTCGGTATTTTTGAACATTGACTTTCTGAACAGTTATGAGAGATTCGGACTAACTCTACCCCTTTCCGTAATGCTCTCGGTTTTAAAAATCAAGAATCTCGCCCTCGTCGATGACCTTACCTGGGAACTCGGTCCCGGACTCATCGGAATCACCGGGACCACCGGTGCCGGAAAATCGATGATTGTCGGTGCTCTCAAGCTCGTGCTCGGAGAGAGGGCAAATCATGATCTCATCCGGCGCGGCGAAAACGGTTGCAGTGTCGAGGCTATTTTCGAACTCTCCGGTAACCTTGAGGAAGTGAATGCACTTCTCGAAGAGTCCGGACTGGATCCCTGCGAAGGGAACTCACTCGTGGTGAAACGTATTTTCGGAAGCGGAAACAAACAATTCGTAAACTGTTCGCCATGCACCCTCTCGGTTCTGAAAATGATCGGGAGCTACCTCGTCGATCTTCACGGTCCGCACGAGCACCAGTCCCTCCTTTCGCAGGACCGGCAACTTTCGATGCTCGATGCCTACGCCCACGCCGCGAAAGAACACGCCGCCTACCACGAAGCCTACCGGCATTGGCAGATCGCGGCGGCAGAGCTCGAAGATTTCCAAAACACGAGGCAGGTAACGGATCAGGAGATCGATCTCCTCCGGTTTCAAGTCGAGGAAATTTCCGCCGCTTCCCTCGACCGCGAAGAAGCCGCCGACCTCGAACTGCGCTACCGCCAGTCACTCAACAGCAGCCGCCTTGTCGAAAACGCCAATCAGAGCGTCGATCTCATCAGCGCCGCCGTCGCGAACCTGACCAACGCACAACGGTGCATTCGCGAACTCGAAAAATTCGACCCGACAATTGCGAACCGCGTCTCCGGTTTTGATTCCGCGAGGGTGGAGATCGAGGAACTGGAAGACTCGCTTCGGGAATATCGGGACGAGCTTGAGATCGACCCTGCCGAAATCGCCCAGATCGAGCGCCGCATCGATGAGATCGAGCTGCTCAAGCGGAAATACGGCCAAACCGTTGAAGACGTCATCGCCTATGAAATCAGGGCCCGCACCCGACTCAACAGCGTCGATGGACGGGAGGAAGAATTGCAAAGGCTTTCCAGCAGAGTCCTCTCGACCGAGAAAGCGCTCCTCAGTGCAGGCCGGAAACTCTCCAAAAAACGAGAGAAAGCTGCCCCCTCCCTTGCCAAAGACATCGCCGCGCATCTTGATGATCTCGGCTTTAATCAATCCGTCTTCGAGATCGAAATCGAATCTCATGAAACCCCTGGTTCACGAGGTCTCGAAAGCATCGACTTTCTCTTTGGCCCGAACCCGGGCGAGCCTCTCAAGCCGCTCCGTGTCATCGCCTCAAGCGGAGAAATGTCACGCGTCATGCTCGCGGTGAAAAGCGCCCTCGCCGATCAGGATCAAATTCCACTCATGGTCTTCGACGAGATCGACGCCAACGTCGGCGGGGAAATCGCCGGTGCCGTCGGTCGCAAGATGGCCTACCTCGGAGAACGCCATCAAGTCGTTGCGATCACGCACATGCCCCAAGTCGCTGCGCTGGCGGATCGTCACTTCCTCGTCACGAAGATTGTTGAAAACGACGTGACGAACTCAGGCCTTGAGCCAATCAAGGGGATGAAGCGGGTGAACGAACTCGCGAGAATGCTAGGCGGAGTCGGTCCGGAAACGGTCGCACTTGCCCGGAAAATGCTCCCGGTCGTAGCTTCGGCCGCGCTCCCCTCTCCGGCCCTCGCGCGCTGAAGCGGAGAGCCGGGCGCAGTTTTCAGTTTTCAGTTTTCAGTTTTCAGTTTTCAGTTTTCAGTTTTCGGG
>CAZOUP010000034.1:0-39374 GCA_964583035.1 uncultured Akkermansia sp. | reverse complement strand
TTCTCGCGGCGAACCGCGGACTGCTCGATCTTTATGGTTTCGAGAACGAGGAGAATTTCTGGGGTGTCACGGACTTCGAATTACTCCCAAGGAGTCTCGCTGAAAAATTCCGGAAGGATGATATTCACGTCGCCGAAACCGGTGAGCCGATGCTTGAAATCGTGGAGGTTTTTATCAGTCGACATGGGATTCCGGCGTGGTTTTTGACGAATAAAATCCCCATTTTTTCGAAAGAGGGGAAGACCATCGGGGTCATGGGGACAATTCAAGATTACAACCAGCAGCGGGAACTTCTCCCTGCGGATTCCGACATTTCCCCGGCGCTGAATTTTATCGGTGCCAATTTCAATCGTGAGATTCCCATTCCGGGCTTAGCTGAAAAGTGCGGCCTTTCAGTGCGGCAGTTTGAGCGGAAATTTAAGGAGTATCTTAAGACGCCTCCGCAGCAGTATATCATCAAGATGCGAGTGCATGCGGCCTGCGATGAACTTCGGAGTTCGAAAAAGCCGATTGCCGATATCGCGACAGACCTCGGTTTTTATGACCAGGCGGCGTTTTCTCGCCAGTTCCGGAAGCACATGGGGATGACGCCGATGTATTACCGGAAGGAGTATCGGTAGTACCTTCGGAAGGCTGACGCTTTCTCCTACGGCTTGAGGATGACTTTCATGAGGCCATCTTCATTTTTATGCAGCTTGTGAAACCACTCACCGCCTTCGGCGAGATCGACCGTCGCGGAAATGAGCGGTTCAACTTTGATTGCTCCACTCGCCACCGCTTCGACGGCCTCCTGATACTCGCCCGCCGAGGCGCAACTCCCGAAAACGCTGAGCTCCCGCGTTACAACCGCCTGGAGAGGAAAGGGAACCTCCGCTTTGAGATTGCCGACACATCCGATGCTGCCGCCTTTGCGGACCGAGTTGATCGCGAGTTGAATCGTGGGACCAAAGCCGACGACTTCGAGAGCGACGTCGGCTCCGTCATCGTTGCCGACAATTTTGCGAACCTGCGCGGGCACTTCGTCGCTGGAAAGAAGCGTTGCGTCGGCCCCGAGTTCCTTCGCGAGGGCAAGCCGCTTCTCATCGAGATCAACCGCGATCACGATGCCGGCCCCTTTGGCTTTGAGCGCCTGCACGACGAGGAGCCCGATCAGCCCCGCCCCGATCACAACTGCGGAGTCACCGGGTTTCAGGGGGACTCGATTAACGCCATGAAGGGCAATCGAGACCGGCTCAGCAAAAGCGGCATGCTCGTAGCTGACCGTCTCCGGAATTTTGCAGAGAATGTGCTGAGGGACTTTAACCAATTCAGCGAAGGCTCCATGGCGGCGGTAGTCGTCGCAGGAAACGCCGAGGACGTTGCGCTGAGGGCAGAGGTTGATTTGGCCGCTCTTGCAGGATTCGCACTCGCCACAATAAATGGTGGAGTCAAAAGTGACACGGTCGCCGAGGGACCAACCGGAAACGGCCGATCCCATTTCGGTGATTTCGCCGGCGGCTTCATGGCCCATGATGATGGGGGGAATGCGTCGGCCGGAACTTCCATCCATCCCATGAATATCTGATCCGCAGATCCCGCAAGCTTTGACCGAAATTAGAACCTCATTTTCACCTACTTCAGGATCAGGAGCGTCACCGAATTCGAACTGGTTGTAGGCGGTAAGTGTGAGAGCTTTCATCGGAAAATTTGAGACTTGAAGCCAAGTGGTAATCGCAACAAGGTGGGGCATCAAATTGAAATCCCCATCTTCAATCTTTTTGAAATATCCCGCTCACTTACTTCGAAGTGCCGCCATCGCTGCCTTTGCGATGGCTTTGTCCCAGTGCGAGACGATGGAGACGGGAGACGCCGGGACCGGGCTGACAGTCACGGTCGAGGGAACGCTCTTTTACCCTGATGAAGTGGGGGCTACTTTTATCGTTCCGACCGGGGCTCAAGTCATCGGCGCAGGGGGGGTGGATTGCCACTACATCGTGCAAACCGGAGGGTCTCTGACTGCGCACGCCGGGGAGAGAAATACCTTTCAGGTGCAAAGCGGAGGGCATTTTCGCGGATTCGCCAACGAAGCGACCGATTGTGTTGTTACCTATGAGGCCGGAGCGATTATCGAGCCGGAACAGGGCGGCCCCGGCACTCGCTTTGAGGCGCTGTAAGCAAAACCCATGATTTCGGAAGGCTGCCGATATCCGCTTCGGGACCTCGAAGCGGGCCTCAGAGCCGCCGCATCCGCATGAACTGTTCGAGCCCCTCTCGGCCCTCGTAGCTGGCCGCAGGGACGTAGCTTTCGATGATCTCGAAGCGACCCGATCCTTCAAACCGTTCTCGTAATTCCTCCACTGTGGTGCCATGGGGAGGGCCTTCCCCGGGGTGGTGTTCGTCATCGTAAGGGTCCCGATAGAAGACGGCGAGAAGCTGTCCGTCGGGCTTCAGAGAGAGATGAACTGATTCGACGTAGGCATCCCGCGTCTCCGGCTCAATCGCACAAAAGCAAGTGTGCTCCCAAACCCAATCGTAGGCCGAGTGATGGGCGGGGGGCAGTGCAAAGAGATCTCCGACCTCGGACTGAAACATGTCTGAGCCGTTCTCATGATTCGAGAGCGCGACGGCGCTGGGAGAAATATCGAGGCCGAGAATACGCCTCGCGCCGGTTTTCTCCGCGAGAGCAACTCCATCGTGGCCTTTTCCTGAGCCCGGAATCAGAACCTCTCCGAAAATCAACCCGGGGTTCGCCTCGATCCATTCGAGCAAGGGTGGTGCCGCTGCCCCCTTATCCCAGGGGGTGTGCTTTTCGAGATAGTGATTTTCCCAATCCATGGTCGTTACTGAGTGTGAAAGGATACGCACGATCTCGTATTTCGCACTGGACCTTTTAGCAGACGGTGACAGCTTCTTCGACAATGAGCACTGCTAAATCCCTGACCGACGAACAGATCGAAACAATCCGGCAATGGGCGGAGGATGGGGCGGAGCTTTCCGAAATTCAACAACGCCTCGCCGGTGAGCTCGAAATCAAAGTCACGTATCTGGAAACCCGGTTCCTCCTCGAAGACTTGAAGATAGAATTGAAGCCCATCGTCGTGCCCGAGCCCGAGAAGGAGGAAGAGCCTGAGGCCGAAGGCGAAGGAAACTTGGAGGAAGAGGTTCTCCCCGATGCTGAGGCACCGTCAGAGGGTGGAGATGTCATGGTCACGGTCGATACCGTCCTCAGGCCCGGGGCGCTCATTAGCGGACAGGCGACCTTCAGTAGCGGACAGGCTGCGTCCTGGTGGTTGGATCAGGCGGGGCGACTCGGGATGGATCCCTCCGACCCTGCCTTTCGCCCTTCCGACGACGAGATGAGGTCTTTCCAGGCGGCGCTCCAGCGCACGATTCAGGAATCGGGAATGTGATCAGCTTTAATTAGCAGCGCTAAAATGCATGCCTGTCAGTTTTAGTCCATCGATCTCAAATTCCTGAGTAGATTCCAGAATCAATTCTTTTGAGATTTCCCGCATTTTGTCTATGGCTTCTTTTCTGCCGATTAAAACTCTAGTTTTCTTTGGCAAGGTTTGCGATTCACCCTGACTAATGAAGTCTTCATTTAGATAGTAAAGTAGGCGGAGATGTCGTGGGTGCGATTTTCGAAATACAGAATCAGCATAAAAGACTTTTTTGCCGGAGATGCCCATGGAAGAGTTAATTATTTCGTGGGCGCCAGCTCTGAACTGATACTCTTCTCTTTCAAACGGAATCGTCACACTGCTGATCGAGACAAATGCAATCGCAATAAATACGGGGACGGAGATGAAGACGCCCGGGGTGGATTTGTAAATAGACAGCCATCGATCAAATGCAATCAAGGATATAAAAGCTCCGATGATTGAGTGGTAAATTAAGGTAAATCCCTTGAGGTGCCCTGCGATTGAGCCGACTAAAACAGCAACGAGAACGATCGGACCTAGTATCCTGAGTGAAATGTACACAAATGACTCGTATTTGTCCCGCTGTCGCTCTTCGACTGAGTAGTAGAGGTGAATTAGTCCGATAGACAAAGGGAGATATATTGGAAGGATGTATCGGGGCAGTCCCCCTGGGATGCTGCACAGAAAAATTGCCGAAATTGCAGCGGTCCAGACGCACCCGTTCATGGCTGCGTTCCATCTATCTTGAGTGAAGGATGGTTTTGTCTGTTTTCTCAAGAACCATAATGAAAAGGCAAGTGGGATTGTCCACGGTAGAAAGTTAAGAAGAAGTTCAGGGGGGTGAGTGGTCCATTCGCGGAGCAGCGCTGGTGACGGATTAAATCTTCCGGTTATTTCGCTGACCCAGTTGCCGATTGTTGCATCAGGCTTTTCAACATTTTCGAGATTGGAAAATACCCATGGTAGAAAGATGAGCGGAACAACTGTCAATCCCAGTATGTGGGCTGGGTGAAAAGCTTGTTTCAAACATTTTCCAGACTTCAGAATCGCGAAGATGAAAATTAGCCAGAACGGAAGGTGCACAGGGCCTTTCGCGAGGCATCCGATTCCTAAAAAAAGATAGGGTAAAGTCCAGATTAGCCATGGCGATTTTCCTGATGTCCAAAGGAATATCCACGTTAAGCATGCAAGGCCGAAGAGAGTGATGAAGACGGATTCAATCTCGGCCATACGGCATTTCTCGATCATCGAACCAGCGGTCAATAGGATAAGAGAGACGGATACTGCTCTCTTGGATCCGAGTTGGCTTTTGAGGGTCACGAATGCGGCCGAGGCGAGGACAAGGATGCTAAGTGCGGAAGGAAGTCTTGCAGCCCATTCGCTCTCTGAGCCAGTAAGGAGAAATGCTCCGGCGATCAACCAGTTGATCAGTGGGGGTTTGTTTCCGTAAGTTTCTCCCGCTAATGTCGGAACGATCCATTGATCATTATCGATCATTTCCTGAGCAGGAATAATTCTTCGAGCCTCTTCTCCTCTAAGTTCTCTTTCTCCGAGATAAGAGAGATAAATCAAAGACCAGACAAAAAGGATCAAACCAAGAGCATAGATGGGTTTCATTGGTGGCGTTGGCTTAATGTCATAGGATGAGTGGCGCAACCGTTTTTGAGGCAGGCTTGACGTTCTCCCGTGACGCAGATGCGTCTTCTGGCAGTGTTGCGTTGAAGTTTCCAATCCACCTACAATCAGGGCTATGGTGAAAGAAAATATCACGCGTCGTTCATTTGTCAGTGCCGGAGGTCTTGCTGCTGTTAGTGCCATTGCCGCTCCAAATCTTCTCCTCGGACAGGCCAAAGGGGCCAACTCGAGACTGCGGGTGGGAGTCATGGGCCTGAGTCGGGGAAGGGGACACATCAAAGCGTATCTTGATGTGCCCAACACCGAGATCGCCTACCTTTGCGACGTCGATGAGGCCCGCTTACTTACAGGGGCGAATACGATGAAAGACCTTCAGGTGAAGGAGGCGCAGAAAGTCACTGATTTTCGCCGCATCCTCGACGATCCTGACATTGACGCGATTTCCATTGCCGCGCCGAATTTCTGGCACACCCCGGCGGCGATCCTGGCCTGCCGCGCCGGCAAGCATGTCTACGTTGAGAAGCCCGGGAGCTATGACGCGCACGAGGCGATGAAGCTCGTCGAGGTCGCCGATGAAACCGGTCGGCAGGTTCAAATGGGGACGCAACGTCGCTCCTACCCTGCCATGATCGAAGGCGTGCAGAAGCTGCGTGAGGGAGCAATCGGGAAGCTTAAGTATGCCCGTTGCTTTTACAGCAGCGCGCGGGCTTCGATCGGGAAAGGGAAAATCACCGCTCCGCCCGAAGGCCTCGATTGGGAAATGTGGCAGGGTCCGGTTCCTGATCAGCCATACAAGGATAACCTCGTCCACTACAACTGGCATTGGCACTGGCTTTACGGAGGCGGGGAACTTGCGAATAACGGCGTCCACTCCCTCGATGTCGCGCGCTGGGCGATGGGGATCGACTACCCGGAGCGCATCACCTGCAATGGCGGTCGCTATCATTTCGATGACGATCAGGAAACGCCCGATACCGCTTCGGCGATCTACGATTTCGGCGACGTCGGGATGAGTTGGGAGGGAAGCTCCTGTCATCGTCGAAAGCCCGAGGATCAGAGTTTTGTCTCCATCTACGGCGAAGGCGGAAAGCTCGATTTCAGTAGCGCAAATTACACGATCTATGACCTCGACGGCAAAGAGGTCGAAAAGAACGTCGATCCACCGAGCGACATTCCCCATTTCACTAATTTCGCGAATGCGATCCGTGAAGGAGAGGCCCTCAATCTCCCGATCAAAGATGGCCAGATCAGCGCGATGCTTTGCCACCTCGGCAACATCGCCTATCGCACCAACGGAGCCGTCGATGTCGATCCCGCGACCGGACGACTAATCAACAACCCCGAGGGCGAAAAGTTCTGGGGCCGCGAAAGTTACCGACCCGGCTGGGAAGTTTAGCGGCGGCGGCGTAGCCGAACGTTCAACGTCGAACTCTCAACTTTGAACGTTCAAGGTAGCGACGAGCGTCCCGCTCGTTGAGAAGCATCGTCGTGGGCCCGCGCACACCGCCCCTGCCACTTGAAAGTTGGACGTTAAATGTTCGACGTTGAACGTTCTTCAGCCGTATCCGCCACCGCCGGGCGTTTTGATCACAAGCACATCGCCGGGCTTCGCCTCAAAACTAGCGCTGCTCCCGAGCTCCTCGCCATTCAACGTCTGCTTTCCGCACTGCCCCGCGCCACCGCCATCGTGCCCATAGGGTGCCTCGACCCGGTGCTGGGTCAAAAGCGAAACCTGCAAGCGCTGCAAAAATTCGACACTCCGGATCACGCCATCACCACCGCGCCATTTCCCATCGCCGCCTGATCCACGTCGGATCGAAAACTCCCGCAAGCGCACCGGATAGCGATGCTCGAGGATCTCCGGATCGGTGATTGCGGTGTTCGTCATGTGACTGTGGATCGCGTCGGTCCCGTCGTAGCCTTCGCCCGCGCCGGTGCCGCCGCAAATCGTCTCGTAGTAGCCGAAGGTTTCATCGCCGAAGAGAAAATTATTCATCGTTCCCTGCGAGCACGCCTGAATTCCGAGCGCCCGCATCAGGGTATCGACGACCCGCTGGCTTGTCTCGACATTGCCACCAACGACGGCAGGGCATTTCGCGGGGTCGGCATCGAACCGTGGATTCAAAAAGCAAGTCGGCAACGTAATTTCGACGAGCTCTAACATGCCCTCATTCAGCGGAACCGCCGTTTGCGTCCAGAGGCGAAGCACATAGAGAATCGCACTCTGAATGATCGCCGGGGTCGCGTTGAAGTTTCCCGCGTGACTCGCCGACGTTCCCGTGAAATCGATTTGGAGCCGCCCTCCGGCAGACGAAATTGAAACGGCAATCTCGTGCCCGTCGTCAAGCCGCTCCGTCGCGCTGGATCGGGCGAGCGTGCTCCGCGACAACTGCGCGAGAAACGCCTCCCGGCTCCGCGTTTTGAGATGCTTCATTTGCGCCGAAACTTCCTTCGCCCCGTTCGCGGTAATGAGTTGTTCCAGCAAGGCCACCCCGCGTCGGTTCGCCGCGAGTTGCGCATTCAAATCGGCGAGGTTGTCTTTCAGATGACGCGTCGGGTAGGGCGCGGACGTCAGAATTTCACTGACTTCGTCAAAGCAGGATTCACCACCGCGTATCAAGTGAGTCGGGGAAATGACGACACCTTCCTCCACGAGAGACCTCGCATTCGGCGGCATCGACCCCGGCGTGATCCCGCCGATTTCAGCATGGTGGGCGCGGTTTGCAATGAGAGCGATTGGCTCCCCGCCGCCCTCTGCGAAGACCGGCGTGATCAAGGTTACATCCGGAAGATGCGAGCCGCCCACCGCTGGATGATTTGTCACCACGGTGTCACCGTGTTGCATCGCGAGTTGTGCTTTCACCATCCTAACACAGACACCTAAAGCGCCGAGGTGCACCGGGATGTGCGGCGCACTGGTGATCAGTTCGCCCTGGCCATCGAGGAGAGCACAGGAAAAATCGGCCCGCTCTTTCACATTCGTCGAGATTGCAGAGCGCTGCAGCATCGTGCCCATTTCAACGACGAGTTGATCAAAGCGATGACGGAAAAGCTCCTGCACGATCTGCGGAGGTCGCGCCACCACCTCCTGTGTCTCCGCAGCGGATCGTGTCGCGATGAGTGCTCCGTTTTCCGCGACAAGAATCTCCCATCCGCGATTCAGATAGAAAGTGCTGAAAGGATCCTGAATCACAATCGGCCCCCGGACGGCGTGCCCCGGTTCGAGGCGACTTCGGTCGAGCCATTCAACAGGGTTGGATGACTGACCTAACCCTGTTAACTCACGCCGCTCCGGGATCGAGGACGTTTCCGCTCGTCGTCCCGTTCCTGCAATCGCCCGGTAACTCACGACTTCGATAGCGCGGTCGGCGGCGGGTTCGTAGCCAAAGGTGGCGTGATATTCCTTCGCAAAAAGGTCGTCGAGATCGCAGCCATCCCCCAGTCGGATCGAGAGCGTTGCGTCCTGTCCTGTGAGCCGAAGCTCGCCAAGTCGTTGGGTGATTTCCCCCTCAAATCCTGTCGCCTGGAGTGAGTCGAGAGCCTCGCGGTCGACCGCCGAAAAGAGGGCGGCCAAATCCGGGTCGGTGCTCGCGCGGTTGATCTGCGTTTCGGCAAAGCGTTCCACGCTCGCGCGGTCGAGGCCGTAGGCGCTGAGGACTCCGGCCTCGGTGGGAACGATCACCGTTTTGATCTCGAGCCGCTCCGCGATGTCACAGGCATGGAGTGGACCGGCTCCGCCAAAGGCGAGAAGCGCATAGTCCGACGGGTCCGCGCCGTCTCTGATCGAGATCGAGCGGATCGCGTCGGCCATTTGTTCGACCGCGATGTCGAGGAGGCCATGGAGAAAAGACCCGTCGAGTTCGTCCGTGGTGAGTCCGGCTTCCGCCTGAAGTCCCCGGGCCGCTTTCTCCGCCGCCGCGAAATTTTCCTGAGAAAGCGGGATCCCGAAATTGTCCGGATCGATCCGCCCGAGGAGCAGATTCACATCGGTGATCGTGAGAGGACCGCCACGCCCGTAGCAGGCCGGACCGGGATCAGCGCCGGCGGACTCGGGCCCCACTAACAAGCCTCCATTTTTCCACTGACAGATCGATCCCCCGCCCGCCGCGACTGTTTCGATTTTTAGAGCAGGGGAGAGGAGTTGCGCATCACCGACGACCTGCTCAAAGCGGTATTGGAAATCACCATCGTAGCGGGCGACATCCGTGCTCGTGCCGCCCATGTCGAAGGTGAGAATGCGGGGCATCCCGAGCGATTCCGCAATCGCCGCCGCTCCCGAGACGCCGCCGGCCGGTCCGGAGAGGAGCGAGTCCTTCGCGCAGTAGCCGTCGATCGGTTCGAGGCCGCCCGCCGAAGTCATCGTGAGAAGTTTTCCGGCATCGCCGATGCGGTCTCGAATATGATCGAGAAAGCCCTGCATGACCGGTTGGAGGTAGGCATTGACGACGCAGGTTTCGGCGCGTGGCAGAATCTTGATGAGTGGAGCCAACTCCGCGCTCGTCGAGACATGCGAGAATCCCAGTTCCCGGAGGCGCGTTGCCACGGCGAGTTCCTGCTCCGCATTCTGGTGACTGTGCAGCAAAGCAACCGCAGCGATCGTAATCCCATCGGCGAGGAGAGCTCGGGCGCGGTCATCGAAAGCTCCGTCGAGCACGAGCGGGGCGATCTCATTTCCCGAGGCGTCGAGTCGCCCTGACACTTCGACCACTTGTTCAAAAAGCGGCTGTGGGCGTTCGTGTTTCAGGGCGAAAAGGTCGGGGCGTCGCTGGTCACGGATGATGAGAAGATCCGCAAACCCCTCCGTGATGAAAAGCGCCACCTTCGCGCCTTTCCGCTCAAGGAGCGCGTTGGTCCCCCGCGTCGTCGCGAGGCGGAAGTCGAGCGGGGGGAAGGCTTCATCGAGTGCGGTGCCGGTGAGGAGGCGGGCCCCGAGGACGGGCGCTTCTTCGCGGGTGAAAAGATCGACTGACAACGCGGCTGGCATTTCACCGGAGAGCGAGAGCCGTTGCGTTTCGGCGTCGAAGGAGAGGACAAGTGCCGTCTCGTCCCCCGTCGACAGTTTGTAGCCCGTGAAAAAGGCGTCTTTGATCTGCCAGGAAGCGGGAACATCAATCTCAAGCGTGTCCGGCGTGAGCCACTTTCTCACGGGGACACGGAGACGACCTGACGAAAGCACCTTCGCGAGACGAGGGGTCGTCTCGCCATCGGCAAGGCCCCAGCAATCGGTGAAAGTGCCGCCGGTATCGACTCGGAGTTTGAACATGGGCGCAAGTTGGCCGTTCTGCGCCTCGGGATCAATGCCTGATCAGCTCAAAATATCTTTCACGACATGCGCTTTCTCGACACCGGTGAGGCGAACATCGAGGCCCTGATGCTTTAGCGTGAGGCGCTCATGATTAATTCCGAGAAGATGCAGGATCGTCGCATTGAGGTCGCGGATGTGGACCGGTTTATCGACGATGTTGTAGCAAAAGTCATCGGTCGTTCCGTGAACGGTGCCGCCTTTGACCCCGGCTCCAGCCATCCAGACGCTGAAGCAGCGCGGGTGGTGATCGCGTCCGTAGTTTGTCTCGGTGAGGCGACCCTGACTGTAGATCGTTCGTCCAAATTCACCGCCCCAGACGACGAGAGTGTCATCGAGCATGCCGCGCATTTTGAGATCCTGGACGAGAGCCCAACTCGGTTGATCGACGTCACCGCACTGCAGCGGGAGGTCACCGGTGAGATTGCCGTGCTGATCCCATCCACGATGAAAGATCTGGCTGAAGCGCACGCCACGCTCCGCCATGCGGCGGGCGAGGAGACAGTTGTAGGCGAAGGTGCCCGGCGTCGTCACATCCGGACCATACATGTCGAGAATGTGTTTTGGTTCGGACGAAAGATCCGTCAGGTCGGGGACGGAAGCCTGCATCCTGAACGCCAGCTCATACTGCGCGATGCGGGCATGAGTCTCAGGATCGCCGACCTGATCGTAGTGCTTTTCATTGAGCTGACTCAAGCCGTCAAGCATGCTCCGGCGGACGTCACGATTGACGCCTTTCGGATCGGAAAGATAGAGGACAGGATCGCCTTGCGAACGCAGCGCCACGCCCTGGTGCTTTGAGGGAAGAAACCCGGCGCCCCAGAGGCGCTGATAGAGAGCCTGCGCATCGCGCTTTGCGGACCACTTTGAATTGAGAACAACGAAGGATGGAAGGTTTTCATTTTCGCTTCCGAGACCATAGCTCAGCCACGCGCCGAGGCTGGGATGGCCGGGAATCTGATTGCCGGTCTGGATGTAAGTGATCGCGGGATCGTGGTTGATTGCCTCAGTCCACATGCTGCGAATCACGGCGATGTCGTCGACCATTTTGGCGGTGTGAGGAAGAAGCTCGCTCACCTCGGTGCCGCACTGGCCGTGCTTTTGAAATTCATAGATCGAAGGAGCGATCGGGAAACGTGCCTGTTTTGACGTCATCGTCGTGAGGCGTTGGCCGTCACGAATCTCCTCGGGGAGATCCTTGTCGAACCACTCTTTCATTTTTGGTTTGTGATCCCAAAGGTCAATCTGGGACGGGGCCCCTGACATGAACATATAAATCGCACGCTTTGCCTTCGGGGCATGATGAAAGGCTTGTTGGTTGAGGCCTCCGCCGGCGGCTCTCGCGAGGTCCGGACCGAGCAATGAGGAGAGCGCCGCGCCACCGATCCCGGTAGCCGTTTTGCCAAAGAACTGACGGCGGGTTTCGAAGGTGAGATAGTCGTTGAGAGTATTCATGGAAAATCCGGATAGGGCTCAGTTTTTGTTCAGGGACTCGTCAAGGTTCAGGAGCTGGTTCGCGACCATCGTATAGGCGGCAAACTCGGGCACGGAGCCCACTTCATCGGCGGGGATGGAAAAGGCGGAGTTGGACTCGTCGACTAAAAGAAGCGCCGCAGAGGCTTCGTCGCTCTCGTAAATGTTTCGGAACTGATCGAAGGAATTCGTCACGACCCGGCGCTCATCTTCTGAGAAGGGATGCCCGCGGAGGAGGGTAGCGAGGAGATCAAATCGCTCGTCACGATCTTTGGCCTCATCAAGGACACGTTTCGCGAGGTGGCGGGCCGCCCGAACGAACTGAGGGTCATTCATCATGACAAGTGCCTGCAGCGGCGTGTTCGTTCTCTCCCGTCGCATGATGCAGATCTCGCGGTTTGGGGCGTCAAAGATCGCGAGAGTAGGGGAGTGAGCGGTGCGCTTCCAGAAGGTGTAAATCGAGCGGCGACTCTCTGCTTGCGGGCCGTAGTCCTGGTAGAAGGTCTGCGTATTGGAGTTGCTGTATCCCACTGTTTCCCAAATCCCCGCGGGCTGATAGGGACGGACGCCTTCGCCCCCGAAGGTGTCGTTTAAAAGACCGCTGACATGGAGAGCCTGATCACGGATCACTTCGGCGTCGAGGCGGAAACGGGGACCCCGAGCGAGGAGTCGATTCTCCGGATCGCGTTTGGCCATGCCTTCAGGGATCACCGAAGACTGGCGGTAGGTATTCGAAAGCACAATTTGACGATAGAGGGCTTTCACATCCCACCCGCTTTCGACAAAGCTGGCCGCGAGAAAATCGAGCAACTCAGGATGGCTCGGGTTTTCTCCCTGCGTTCCAAAATCCTCCGAGGTTTTTACGAGGCCGGTGCCGAACATTTCCTGCCAGATGCGATTAGCGGTGACACGTGAGGTCAGGGGATGATCCGGATGGACGAGCCATTTGGCGAGGCCGAGACGGTTTTTGGGCAGGGTCTCGTCGAGGACGGGAAGAAAGGCTGGGAACGCCGCTGGGACTTCGTCTGCTTTCTGGTCATATTCGCCGCGGAGGAGGAGATGAGCTGTCGGCATCGTGTCTTCCTTTTCCGCCATGACCATCGTCGTCGGGGAGATGGACTCAATTTGCTGTAACTCAGTGCGCAGATTAGCCAGTGCGTGGATGCTGTCCTGGTAGGGGCCTTCTGAGTTGGAGGCGAGAAATTCACGGAGGTCTTTGTTTTTCTCTGCCTCCTTATCTGCCTTAGGCGCTTCACCTTTTTTGATCTCCGGTTTCGGGGCGTTGGCTTCGGCAAGTCTCTTCGCGGCGGCCGCCATTTCTACCCGCTCCGCCTTGAGCAGTTCAGGAAGTTTGGCGACGAGCGCAATTTCACGATCACTGTAGAGACGATCGGCGAGAAATAGCTCGCTGATTTTGACTGGCTCCTCCGTTCCTTCGATTTCGCCGCCGATAGTGACCGTGCCATCTTCAAGCGAGAAATCGCCTTCCAATGTGTCGAGCCAGCTGTTCTGAAAACGGCTGCTAATGACTGTTCCATTCGAGAAAAGGACGATCCCATCAGAATTGCTTGAGCCATTGTAAGCGACCGCAAAGTGTCCGGCCGAGCCCGCTGCGATTCGGCGTGTTAGACCAGTCTTAAGGCGTTTGTTAGGATGTGATTCGATTAGCTCCACGAAAATGCTCTTGTCTTCCCAGTAGATTCTCCAGCCGCGATTTGAGTTTTGCGGATCGACCCGGCTCAGGAGCGGAACACGAGCCTCAGTTTGAGGGAGGTCGTATCGGAATGAAATCGTGAAAGGCTCACTCTTCTGAAAGCGACCCGCTTCGTTTTTCTCCAGCGCTCCACTTGCGGCGAAGGCGAGGTCCGGACGGGTCTTGGCGATACTGAGACCGGCGAGATCGGTTGTGGGGAGAAGTTGGTTTGCCTCTTTTAGTTTCACGGCAATCTGCTTCGTGAGGGTTGCGGCCCGCTCCTCATCGTCGTGTGTCGGGTAGATGCGAATGACAGGAGGAGAGTCCTTCCGGTTTCCATCCATGCCAGGTTGGGTCGTGTTGTTAAAGAAGGCGAAGAGGCTGTAAAAATCCTTCATCGTGATCGGATCAAACTTGTGATCATGACACTGCGCACAACCTGTCGTCAGTCCCATCCAGACCGTGGAGGTTGTCGCGACTCGATCGACGGCGTAACGGACGAGAAATTCCTCCTCAATCGCTCCGCCCTCGGAAGTTGTGACATTACAACGATTAAACCCCGTTGCGATCTGTTGCTCGGTCGTGGCTTCGGGAAGGAGGTCACCCGCAATCTGCTCAATCGTGAATTGGTCAAATGGCATGTTGTCGTTGAACGCATTAATGACCCAGTCGCGGTAAGGCCACATCTCCCGGTAGTTGTCTAGGTGCAGACCGTGAGTATCAGCGTAGCGAGCCGCATCGAGCCAGTAGCGGGCGCGATGCTCCCCGAAGGTGGTGCGACTCAGGAGGTCATCCACAAGCTTGGCATAGGCGTCAGGATCTTCGTTGTTCACGAAGGCTTCAATCTCCTGAGGAGAAGGAGGCAGGCCGGTGAGGTCGAGAAAGAGACGGCGTACGAGAATCTCGGGTTTTGCTTTAGGGGAGGGGACAAGGCCCTGACGCTCCAGGTCACTTTCGACGAGTTCATCGACGCTCATCTCACCGGAGTCGGACTCGGGCTTTTGAACTGGAATAAAGGACCAGTGCTCCTCATATTCAGCGCCTCCCTCGACCCAACGGGTGAGGAGATTTATCTGAGCGGAGGTCAGCGTTTTGTGAGACTCCGGCGGAGGCATGATGTCGTCCTCATCCGTTGAAAGAATCCGCGCGATGAGCTCACTTTCGTTGGGCTTGCCCGGCACGACCGTCGCCAGCTCAGGATTGGTCGCTCCCTCGTAGGTATCGAGACGCAGGTCCGCTTTGCGGCCATGCTCATCCGGTCCGTGGCAGGAGAAACAATTATCCGAGAGGATCGGACGGATGTGGCGGTTATAAGAAATTTCTTCGTCGGCCAGTGATGGCTCCACCGAGAAATTGGTGGGCGGACGCTGCTGCGAACCTGATCCTAACGACGCGAGGACCGCGCGTTCATACTGCGTTTCCGGATCGACCTCTTCGACTTCAGTTAGGGCGATCGCTTCTTCAGGAATCTCAACTCCGTTTCCGGTGAAAGCCATTTCCGGAGCCTCTTTCGCCAGATTCACCTGCCACCAGGTGAATCCCAAAATCGCAATCGCGGCTGCGGCGGCGAGCCACTTCAATCGAGAAAGAGAATTCCCCCCGGGATGCGATTCGAAAGGTGCCACTGATTTGCCTTCGCCAAGGGCGACAACATTTTCCGGGAGCAGGTCCTGCGTCATCGCTGACTGAAGGCCGGGCTCTGATTCGAGCATGGCATTCAGCTCGCAGGCCTGAACGAGAGCCTCACGCGCCTTTGCAGAATTGCTGAGAATGTCTGCGAGCGTTTCGTGCTGAGACGGGGAAAGCGTCTCCTCGATGAAGCCGTGAATCAGCGATTCCAGTTCCGGATAGGATTCAAAAGAAGAATTCATGATGCTTGATCGATCGAGGGAGTGGTCTGGTTGATGCACTTGAGCAAGTTGGTGCGGGCACGGAAAAGGATCTGGGAGGCAGCGTTCGCTTTGAAACCGAGGTCACGGGCGATATCCTGAACGGATTCTGATTTCAAATAGCGCCGTTCAACTAACTCACGCTGACGATCCGGCAGGAGCGGGAGACATTTCTGCAACGCTTCAAGACGATCTTCATAGCCGGGAGCAAGGGTTTCGACTGATTCAGCGATTGATTCCACGAGATCGTCGTCGAAAGAAAGACGGTCACGGCTGCGTCGTCGTCTCCACGTGAGCACCTCGAAATAGGCGACACGGAACGACCAGGCCGTAAAATTCGAGCCAGCCGTGAAGTCCCGGGATTTCTTGAGAAGAGTAACATTGGTCTCCTGCAGAACATCCTTAGCGGCGTGCTCTTCGCCCACCAAAGCCCTGATGTAGCCGGCAAGGCGGGGTTGATGCTCAGCCATGAGATCGGTAAAGAGAGAAGAGTCGCTCTCGGGGGAGTCAGAGTTTTTCACCGGGTAAACCATGGGGGTTAGAGTCAAAGAGTTGCAGGGTCTTCAGTGAATAACTCCGCTCGGCAGAAGAATCTTACGCTTTCGTCAAAAATTCCCGAATTTCCTCTTGAAAATGGCCCCGTGGTCGGGCAGATTCGCCGTCCCCTCGACAACGAGCTACCGCGCTCACCGACGAGGGTGAAAATCAAATTCCTCTGTAGCTCAGCGGTAGAGCGGGTGGCTGTTAACCACTAGGTCGTTGGTTCGAACCCAACCGGAGGAGCCATTTTCAGGGTCTCCACCAAAGATTGGGGTCTCCACCAAAGATTGGGTCTCCACCAAATATTGGGGACAGCTTAGTTTTTAACCGCATTCCGCGATGACTCTCAAGCGGTAGTTTTCAAAACTCTTGAAGCCGTAGGCCCGGCACTGGATAAGGGCTCTCCACAGAATCCTGCCAATCTGATCAATCACGGGCATTAGTGATGGGGGCAGGAAAGCAATTAGGGGCGGGTGAGGATTTCTTTCAACGCATCGGTAAGGTGGGAAGGGTCTGCGAAATCGCGGCGAGGTGCTTCTCGCAATGGTTCCACAAGATCACCTGATTGTGATTCCCCAAACTCAGCAACGATCGACGGGGAATATTTTCCGGATCCGCTCCTGAATCTAAGCTTGATCTTCAATGGATTATTCATCTTACTTCGGTTCAGTTTGAACATCATCGAGAAAAACATTCGAAAGCCTGTGGCGACGCAAATTTCACTACTGCTGGTCGGAATCTGCCTCGTGTATACATTCGGATCGGCGGAGATGAGACGGACCTTTCGAAACAAAGAGGGTCAGGAAATAGAGGCGGAGATTCTAAGGCTAGGATCTGGAAACTTGCTCGAAATTCGTCGGCTAAGTGACGGCAGGGTCTTTAACATTCCGATCATTGAGTTGAGCCTCGAAGATCAGCAGTATTTGTCGGAGAACTTGAAAGAGCTGGTTTCACTTGGAATGGAGGCTTCGATCGTGTCGTTTGAAGAACGCGAAATCGAGTTAGGGTCTGCTGCTCCGGGGCGCCTGAAAATTGTTGGCGATGGAGGTTTCCCTCTCATTGTGGCCAAAGACGACGAGGCATTTGTCATGGGCGCGGCCTCCATTGTCGGAAAAGGGAGGGCAACGGTCTTTTCGCATTCGCAGTTTTGTGATGAAATGGTAGAACGCGATTCCGGTGTGGAGCATCTATTCTTCAATGCCTTGAAATGGGTTTCTGGAAAGAGAAATCCACGGGTGATGTTGAGGGGGGCTCCCAAATTGGAGGCAATACTGGAGAGGAAAGATTTCCCGTTGGTCGCGATGGATTTTACGGATGGTTCGCTCTCCCGATGCGATGTCGTGATATTGATTGGAAATCTGGCCTTAGCTGACTCTGAGCTGCTTGTCGTAAGGCAATTTCTGGCCAACGGGGGCGGACTTATCCTGGCGACGGTGCCGTGGGCCTCGGCTGGAAAATACTCAAATTTTGATCAGGACTTTCCGGGAAATCTTCTTCTCAGCACGGGTGATGTGAGCTTCCTGCCAAAAGGATCTGTTATCGGGGGAACCGCCATGATCGTTGGCGGCAACCCTATCGTCGTGGACGCGGAGATTGAGTGAGATGAGGTTTTGGGCTCCTTTCCGGCGATTCAGGTAGAGCATTCCCTGTTATTTATCTGATCGGCATCCTCTTTATCAACTATCTGGATACTCTCATCCCTCAGTGGATTTTCGTTTTGCCTGCGATGGAGCCAAAAAAAGAAGTGATTCTTAGATGGTGATTCTCTGATACGAACGGCTAAGCAATTTGAATAGCCTCTTCAAGGATCATGAGGACGTCGGCCATTTTGGCTTTTCCTTCCGCCTTGCAGGGCTCAATAAATCTCACGCACGGAGCGATCTGAGGGAGGTGTTCCAGATTTTTCCGAAAGATTGGATTCTCGTAGAGCGAGAGATGTCCCGTTGCCGCGATCAGAATTGGGGTTTTCTGACCAATGGCGCTCGCAACGAGAGTGGTAACGGCATTTCCTGCCAGACCCGCGGCAATGGTGTTGACGGTGTTGATTGTCGCGGGGGCGATCACGACGATATCCTCAGTGCAGATATGCTCGGCGAGACCGGAGAGTTCGGTGACGATTGGTTTGGCCGCGGCCCATTCAAGGGCGGCTTTGCCGATGAACTTGAGCGCTTCAGGCGTCGCGAAGACGTTGACGGCGGCTCCCTCGCGACGGAAGTGCCGGATCAGTTTGACGGATTCGACGGCGGCAATTCCACCCGTCACACAGAGGGCGACGGTTTTGCCTTTAAGCCGGTCGCCGACCAGCTCGACCTGTAAGTCATCATTCATCGCACACGGTACGCTGTGCGGCCGTGGCGGTCAATGATGGGAGACGGTGGCTTAGTTCTGGCCGTGAACCATGGGGCAGGGAGTTTCCCCCATGCCAATGAGGAGGTGAGCGAGTCCGGGATGGTGCTTCACGATGTCTTCGGCGAGTTCGCGAAGGCTCTGTTCGAAGGCTGCTTTGACGTCGGGGTCATTCTGGCAGATTTCCTCGGGAGAAAAGGCTGCGGTTTCGAGAAGCTCGAGGGCTCCACTCTGGTTGGGTGTCGAATCGGGGAGATACATGGTGTTGAGTGGTGGTTCCTTGTGGGCGGTGGTGGTGTGGTCTCTCTTGCAGGAGTGTCATTGATCGCTATGCCGTCATCCCGGGTATTTCGGCGTGGGTGCCTGGCCGTCCTTCTGCAAATCCCGGATTTTCTCTTTGAGAAGGATCAGCGCGGTGTCGGCGGCATTTTTACCGTAGAAGCCGGACCGGGACAGTTCCTCAAGCAGCTCTTTCACCTGTGGGGTGGCGGAAAGAGTGATTTGGACGGTCTCGGTCGTGTTCTTTGGTCTCGCCATAATTCCGGTTAAATGGAATAACAATGCCATTCTTATAAAGAAAGAATCCGGCAAGTCAACGGTTTTGGGCAGATTTCCTTAAAAAAGGTGATTTTTCCCGGCAGGCAGGCTGCTTTCAGCCGCTTCGGTGCTATCTGGTCAGGGACGCTAGATCGAGGATGCGGCGTCAGTCTCGAGGGCAGCGGGCATGATTAGCCGCCCGGAAATTTTTTCGACGAGGAGCGGGGCTGCTCGTCGCTGCCCCTCCCGGGGGCGAGCGGCGGGCTCAGAGTTGAGCCAGCGTTTGATCGTCGATGACGAGTTTCCCGTCGTCCAGTTTGAGCTCCCGGACTTCGAACTCCCAGTAGATGCTCGGGTCGCGAGTGATCTTGACTGAGGTTTCCCCGTTGCTCGCGGTGAGATTGTCGAGGTGCGGGTAGAGTGCGGTCACGGCATTTTGAATGAGATCAGCGTCGCGACTCCCGAGTGGCGCGCCCGGGTAGGTGGCCTGCATTTCGTCTGATTGGGTCACGCCGGTGATGACGTAGAGCTGCTCTCCTTTTTCGAGGCGGGATTTTACTTCCTTCAGTTCACCGGCGAGTTTTTTCAGCGCCTTGTCGTCTTCGATGGTGAGGCCCTCTGGCGTGGTCTCAATCAGTTCGTAGAGTTTTTCCAGCTGCGGCTTTTTCGCGGACTGGGAGATCGTGCGGAAATCGATGGCGACACTGCGGGTGGGGAACTCGGTTCCAAGGGGAGCTTGGTCCTTGAGCGCATTGATTTCGGCGAGGGATAAAGTGACGGGGACCCGTGAGCCTCGCTGCTCGGCGACTGAGTTCACGGTCTTCGTCCAGTCCTCGAGATCGAGGCGGTCGGCGAGACTGGCGGCTTTGTTCAGGATGGGTCCGGTATGGTCCGAGAAAATGTCACCGATCTCGATGGATCGCGGATTGAGGCCGTTCTTTTCCCACTTCGCGACGAGATCGTTGGTGGAATTTTGCTCGACGGGTTTTTCCTCTGTCGTGAGTTCCAGTTGGGGGGCGGTCTCATCAATTGATTCGATTTTATCGGTTTCGCCCATCGCGAGGTCGGCCATGTCGCCTCCTTCGTCGCGATTGGAATTGGGAGAATCGGCAATTTCTTTGAGCCTCTCGACTTTCTCTTCCGTCAGGACAGGCTCCGCAGTGAGTTGTCCGAGGAAACCGTCTCCGAGATCGTCTTTCTCTTTCTTCCGCGCGCTTGAGCAGGAGGACAGTGCCAGAGCCAGAAAAAGGGCAAGGTAGGGAGCGGCGTTAAAGGTGATCATGTGAGCGACTGACTAATAAATTTAAGAAAACTTAATAATCAGGTAAGCAAAAACATAAAAACCATAAAAGTCAACAGTATTAGATGACTCATTCAACCCTGTTGAGTCGGCTCCGTCGATGTTTGCCTTGTCTCGTGACGGGCATGTCAGCCGGTAATTTGAGCGAGGGTGCGGCGGATCATTTTTTCAAATAACTTCGCGCGAGAAGGCTCCACCGGCAGAGTAGAGGGTGCTATTGAGATTTAGCGGTTGTCGAGGTGTAGACCGAAGTCTTTCGCTCTCGTGTCGTTTTTCGATAAATCTCGAGTCTGATATCTCCTTCAAGATCATGAAAAGAAACGACGTCCTCGAGTTTCATCAGGATCGTTGGCGAGAAAAGCCCTGCTCCGTTCTTGGTGTAAACAATATCATCTGCGACGTAGATGCATCCGTGGACGGTTTCATTTTCTGATTTTAAGAGAAGCATGTCGCCGAATTCGTAGGGAGCTTCGCTTTTCGTGAATTCTGTCTCGATAAGTCCCGAAAAAATTTCAGAATTCGCATAGACATCGACCGGAGTGAAACGGAAGAAGTTGTAGCAGGTCCAAAACCAATCCGGGTAGCGACCGTCAAGTCCTTCACTCATGTCGGGAAAGCTATTGAGATTGCGCCGTGCCATTGGAGGAAGAAGGTGGCCTATGTCAAGCCGATGGATATGTGGATTCATAATGACCGACTCAAAGAGAGGGCGGATTTGTTTGTTCCTAAATCCGTTCGTCCAGTAGGCGGCGAGCTCTTCGGCGGATTTATCTTCCGAAAGATTGAGGCGAACCATGAGGGCCGGGACGCGGAGGAGGGCGTTCAAGAGCTGTCGTTCGTCTTCGCTGCTTCCGGCCTCTTTGAGGAGGTAGGGGATGTCAGAGAGGAAGAATCCATGACCTGACGGGGTAGGATAGGCGAGCAGGGCAATTTTTTGGAGGGTTGCGACAGAGAAATTGGAATCTCTGAAGTAACGGGAAACGTTCGCCGTATTCAGGAAAGCAGGACGACGATGAAACGAGTTTTGCGAGAATCGGGCAAGGAACTGATAGAACTTTGAGCGCAGCTCGGCGGGCATCTCTGTGATCACTTCGGAGGACGGGAAGACCCTCATGCTTTCCTCGCTGAAGATGATATCTCGATTCTTCAGGAGAAAGGATATTTCCTGCGAAGTGATCCCCCATGCAAGGAGCGATTCCTTGAGTTCCGCATCCGTTTCGTAAGGGAAGATCCACTCGGTCTTTTCGGAGGGGATAGGGATGAGTGAGAGATATTGAGGCGGACAGGAAAGCCTAATTTTGTAGTATTCAAGCACTCCCCAGGGGCCTGAGGCACTTTCCTCGACCGACTTTGGCAGAGGTGTCATCCGGATGGCATCCTGCGCGACGGTCGAAAAAACCGGGGCGAGGAAGACAGAAATCAGTAGGAGGCGAACCATGGATTATGAGTCAACTTTTGTCCTGAAAGTCATTCGGTGGAATTCGTCGTGCAACTCGTAAATCGACATCATCCGGTCAACCGTTGAGATGACCCATGGCCTGACAAAACTCCCTCCATTTTTAGAGAAGACCAGATTGTCCGCGATGTAGATGTAACTGTGGACAAATTCGCGCGTTTCGTTGTCGAATAGACAGACGAGGTCTCCGAACTGAGTAGGGGCGGGGACTTCGAAAAAATCGCCGATGATAAAATGCTCAACGGGGAGAGGATCAAAGCTGCGATGGGAGGTGTTGGGTCTAAAGAATTGAATCGCGGTCCAGAAACAGTCAGGGGCACTGTCAGGACCGGAATCCTGAAGGGTGGCAAAGCTGTTCAAATACTTGCGTGGCACTGGCGGCAGAAGGTGGAGAATATCGAGCTGATCGACTCCATCGGTGGACTGCACCCCTTCGATCACGGACCTGGCCCTTGGATTTCGTCCCCCGGCCTCCCAGTAGCTGATGATCGGCTCGAGGTCGCTTTGAGGATTCAACTCGAGCCTTAACATGAGGGCATGAGTCGTGAAGAGGGTTCTGATCAGCTTCTCTTTTTCTTTTTCGTCTTTCAGTTTCCGGAGAAGGTAGGGGCGATCAAAGGTGCTCAGAACGTTTCCCCTGAGGAAGCAGACTGAGCGGAGGTGATCCATCATTTCCGGCGAGAGTTCTTTCGAGATTGAAGAGAAATTTTTGTCTTCAAAGTTACTGATAACCCTCTGATAATGGTCGTAGTTGTTCAACAGCCACCACTCGGCGAGAGAGGCTCGCTCCGACGGTTTCATGATCGCGATGATGCTATCGGTTATTTCGAGTTCGGTATGTTCGCCCTGAGTCGACCACTTTCCGTGCTCGTGGATTCCGGTTTTCAGTTCGAGTGAGAATCCAAGTTCATCGAACAGGTCTTTCACCTGCACTCTTTCAAGGTTCGGGAAACTCCAGAGGCTGCGCTCTTCAAACAGTCCCGGCCAGAGGCTGGAAGCGGGCGGGCGAATCACCACCTCATAATACTGCAGATTTCCCCATGGTCCGGAGGTGCTTTGGAGAGCGGGGGATGAATTGGAACCCTGCGGCGCGTCTTCGGATTCTCCTGATGCAATGGTCACGAGAAGAAGGACGCCAAATATTTGGCAGAGAAGATTCTTAAGCTGGACGAAAGAAAAAAGCATGGGAAAGGGAGGGTTTTCAGGCATGCTGGATCGGTGGTAACTGCAGCGTAGGGAGGGTCTCTTCACAAGTTACAAATTCACTTCATCGTGATGTATTCTTTGTAACACCCGCGGGTGGAAAATGTTTCACTTCGTGAATGATGAGACCGTGATGGTGTGGCGCTCTGACAGGATAGTTGTTATTCAATCAGATACTGTGACATGGCAGTTTCAACGTCCATGCCGCCGCGTAAGAGGGTGTTGCCTTCGAAGAGGGCGGTGGGATCAATCCCTTCGCGATCCGCCCAGTCCTTTTCGCTGACCTGACCGCTCTGGCCGTAGGCGGCTAGCGGGTTGAAATAGGTGACTTGCTCGATTTTCTCGAGACTGATGCCGCGGTCTTTCATAAGCGCGGCTGTCTTCGGAACGGCGAGAGGATCGCTGATGCCCCAGTCGGCAGCGCTATCAACGACGATCTGCTCGGCGCCGTATTCGAGCATGAGTTCAACCATGCGCTCGTTGCCGAGCTTGGTGTGGGGATAGATGGTGAACGCTGACCAGTAACCGCGGTCGAGGACTTCCTTGACGGTCTCTTCGTTGTTGTGATCGATGATGACTTTTGACGGGTCGATGCCGACATCTTCGAGGACGTCCATGGTGCGGATCGTGCCCTTTTTCTTGTCGCGATGGGGCGTGTGAATCTGAATTGGGAGATCGGCCTCGAGCGCTAGCTCCGCCTGTTTGATGAGATATTTTTCCTCTGCCTTCGTTTGGTCGTCGAATCCGATTTCCCCGATCCCGACGACGCCTTCTTTGCAAATGTAGAGCGGCATCAGTTCGAGGACTGCTTCGGCGAGTTTTTCATTGTTCGCCTCCTTCGGGTTCAGACCGATCGTGCAGTAGTGCTGGATTCCGAACTGGCTCGCGCGGAAGCGCTCAAATCCGATCAGCGAATTGAAGTAATCTTTGAAGGTTCCGACTTCTGTTCGCGGCTGGCCCTGCCAAAACGAAGGCTCGATAATCGCGGTGACACCGGCGGCGGCCATGCGTTGATAGTCATCGGTGGTCCGGGAGACCATGTGAACGTGTGAGTCGAAGAATCTCATGTGGGGAGAAGTGGAGAAGTGGAGAAGTGGAGAAGTGGAGAAGTTAAGAAGGAGAGAAGGAGAGAAGTAAAGAATGAGAGCTAGCGGCAAGCGGCGTGGGAAATTTGGAGGTCTTCTTCTTCATCTTACTCTCCTTCATCAGGTGTAGATTAAGAAGAAGATAAGGAGTCAGAAGAAAAGTCTGCTTCGGAGGTGCACTTAGGAACCGTGGTCGTGTAACAGGTAAAAAGTGTCTGAGGCGGGCGTCGTTTCTAAATCTTTATCTTGCTCCCCGGAAATCGAGGGCTAAGTCAGGCTTTTGCGAGTGAGCTTTTCTTCCATCGCCTGTCCGAGCGTCTTCCAGCAAAGCTCGCCGCTCTCAATACGCTCAAGTTCTGCGGCAAGTCCTTCGCGGAGCGCTTCCAATTTCCCCGAGCCATCTTTCGAGACGACAAGCGCAGCAGCCTCCCGATCTTCATCCTCATCGCTTTCGGCCATCTTCGTGATATCGCCGGCGAGCCGATCGTCGATGAATCCTTCGCAACTCTGCCAGGCTTCCGGGGTGATCATTCTTCCTGCCGCCCAGCGCTCGTGGGCGAGATCGGAGATCGCTTCGGCGAGCGGTTGATTTTTTCGATCTGAAATTCCAACGATGCGATAAAGCGGACGGGTAATGAATATCGCTTTGAGCACCATCTGATTCCACGCTTCATCAGAGAAATGCTCTGCCGGGAAGGAATTGTTCAGGGCGATGGAGTCAAAGATATCGACGATGTTCGAACGCAGGCCATCGACAGCCGCTTCGCGCAATTTCTCAGCATGGGGGAGCCAGGGAAGGGCTGAGAAAAGGGCAACTCGCTCACGAAGATCGGCCGTGTTGAGAAGTGCGTGAAAGGTTTCCACGAACTCGGCTTCACTCTCTTTTGCGAGAAGAAGGAGGAGTGTCACTCTCGCGAGGCGGTAATGATCCCAGCCGCCGAAGATCTCATCCACTTCCATGGGAAGACGGCCCGCCTTTTCAAAATGGCGGGATACCCCGCTGAACGCGTAGTAAAAGGGGCGCCGCTCAAAATTCGACTCCTGAGAGGCCAGGGTCTGCTGAAGCCAGGCGACGGCGTCGAGGGAGGCTTGTTCGTTAAGGAGAGTGAGAATTCTTTCGCGCATACTTGGAGGGTAAGGTCAGAGTGATTCATCGGCTCGTCAATCTCCTTGAGATTCAGCGAGAGGGCGCAAAGGTGTGATCATGAAACGCCTTGCCCTCGCCTTTGTCAGTCTCCTGACAGGTATTTTCTTGATCTCATGCACCGAAAACGCAGGTGAAACGGCCATCAAACCTCTCCTCGTCGGGATGGAGTTGGCCTATCCGCCCTTCGAAATGCGTGGCGCTGATAATCAACCCGACGGGATCAGTGTCCGCATGGCAGAGGACCTCGCCGCCTACCTCGGTCGTCCTTTGGAGATCCGCGATGTCGAGTGGAATGGGATCATTCCCGCGCTCAAGTCGGGGAAGATCGACGCGATTATCTCATCCATGACCGAGACCCCGGAGCGGGCCCGGTCGATTGCGTTTTCAGATGGTTATGTCACGAACGGACTCTGTATGCTTGTGCGCAAAGATTCACCGATCCAGTCGATTGCTGATGTGAAGCCGGGGGAGCACAAGCTCGCGGTGAAGCTCGCCACGACAGGCCACCAATGGGCGCGGAAAGAGATCCCTGATGTCGATCTTATCACGCTCGACGAGGCTGCCGCCTGTGTCCTTGAAGTGCTTCAGGGGAAAGTGGACGCCTACATTTACGATCAGATTTCGATCTATCAGTTCTGGAAAAAATACGAGGACGAGACCCGCCCCATTCTCACCCCGATTCGGGAAGAGACCTGGGCCATCGGGATGCGACAGGGCGAAGACGAGTTCCACGAAGAGGTGAATGCCTTTTTGGAGCAGTATCGTGAGTCAGGTCGCTTTGACGAACTTGCAGATCAATACATGGCCGAGCAAAAGGCTGCGTTTGAGGAAATGGGCGTGCCTTTCATTTTTCATTGAGCCTGCTGAGATCAGGACCCATGCCATCGAGCGCAGGGCCGCTGCCACACGGCCTTCCTAAACCGACCGGGAGTGCGATTCTACATGCCGGTCGTCAGCTTTCGCCCTTGCTTTCGATTTATCCGCTGGAGTGAGGGCTTCAGCCCTGCCTCAAAGGCTGCGCACTTTGGCACTCCTGCGTCGTTTTGACCCTGTCATCGACTCAAATGGTGCCGTTTTGTCTCACTATCCGGAAAATCCCTGCGTAATCGCTGGCCTTGTTTTGTCCTTAACTGACTAAAGGTAAATGAGTTGCATTAATATCGATCCCATCTGGCACAGCGAATGCACTCTCCCCGAGTAGAAAATCGCGCTACGGCGCAAACTAAAACCCCGCCCGGCTGAGACGAGTTTCCATCCGGGCCATCAATAGAAGGAAAAAAATCATGAGTAAAATTCTTGGAATCGATCTTGGAACGACCAACTCCTGCATGGCGGTCATGGAAGGCGGTCAATCAACCGTGTTGGAAAATGCAGAGGGAGCGCGGACCACGCCATCAGTGGTCGCGTTTACCAAAGACGGCGAGCGTCTCGTCGGTCAGGCCGCGAAGCGACAGGCGATCACGAACCCGAAGAACACGATCTTCTCGGCGAAGCGTCTCATCGGGCGAAAGTTCGACGAACTTTCGGAAGCTGAGAAAAAGACGCCCTATGAAATTGTGAAGGCAGCTAATGGTGATGCCCACATCAAAGTTGAAGCCGGTGGCGAAGCGAAAACCTACAGTCCGCAGGAAATTGCGGCGATGGTTCTCGGTAAGCTGAAAGCAGATGCCGAAGCTAAGCTCGGCGAGACGATTACCGAAGCCGTCATCACCGTGCCGGCCTACTTCAATGACTCCCAGCGCAACGCAACGAAAGCTGCCGGTGAAATCGCGGGACTTGATGTGAAGCGTATCGTGAACGAGCCGACAGCCGCCGCCCTCGCCTATGGCCTCGACAAAAAAGGTGAGGAGAAAATTGCGGTCTATGACCTCGGCGGTGGAACGTTCGATATTTCGGTCCTTGAGATCGACGAAGGATTTTTCGAAGTGCTCGCCACTGATGGTGATACCCAGCTCGGTGGTGATGACTGGGACAGCGCGATCATCAATTCCATCGTTGATCAGTTTAAAAAGGATAACAGCATCGATCTCAATGGTCAGCCCGATGCACTGCAGCGGATCAAGGAAGAGGCGGAGAAAGCGAAGATCGCCCTCTCGTCGAGCCAGTCCTACGAGATTAACCTGCCCTTTATCACCGCTGATCAGAGTGGTCCCAAGCACATTCAGCAGACCCTGACGCGTTCGCAGTTGGAGCAGATGACCGATCATCTTTTCGAGCGCACGAAAGGGCCCGTCAAAGCCTGTCTCAAGGAAGCCGGTGTCAGCGCCGGTGAATTGGACGAGCTCGTTCTCGTGGGTGGAATGACCCGTATGCCCAAGGTCGTCGAGACGGCGAAATCGCTCGCCGGTAAAGACCCGCACCAGGGCGTGAACCCTGACGAAGTAGTCGCAATCGGTGCCGCGATCCAGGGCGGTGTTCTCGCCAAGGACCCAACCCTCGGTGATGTCGTCCTTCTTGACGTGACTCCGTTGACTCTCTCGATTGAGACGATGGGTGGCGTCGCCACTCCGATGATCGAACGCAACACAACGATCCCGGCGAAGAAGTCACAGATTTTCTCGACCGCCGCCGACAGTCAGCCGTCCGTTGATATTGTTGTTTGTCAGGGTGAGCGCAAGCTCGTGACCGACAACAAGATGCTCGGAAATTTCCGACTCGACGGGATCAACGCCGCTCCCCGTGGCGTCCCCCAGATTGAGGTGACTTTCGACATCGACCGGAACGGTATTCTTAAAGTGTCCGCGAAAGACAAAGAAACTGGTAAGGAGCAGAACATCTCCATCGAAGGTTCCAGCGGTCTCAGCGATGACGAAATCGAAAAGGCAAAGCAGGAGGCTGAAAAATACGCCGAGGACGACAAGGCGCGCATGGAAGGAATCGAAGTGCGCAACGTCGCGGACAACGCGGTCTACACGGTGAAAAAGCAACTCGAAGAACTCGGCGAGCAACTTCCCGAAGAAGCCAAGTCTGAGATCGAAGCCTCCGTCACCGAAGTCGAAGAAGCGCTCAAGACGGACGACACCGAAAAGATCAAGTCCAGCACCGATGCGCTCCAGGCCAAGTTTGCCGAACTCGCCGCCTCTGCTCAGCAGGCTGCCGGGGGAGATCCCATGGCCGGCGCGGGTGGGATGCCCGAAGAAGAAGGAGCCGATGAGCCGAAGCAGGCTCAGGGCGACGTCGTCGATGCCGAATTCGAAGAAGTCGGCGAAGAGAACAAATCCTAATTCAGAAACCTTTTCCGGTCCCCGGCACGATCTGATTCGTGCGGGGACCGGGACTTTAAAGCCCCGGGGATCGTCGGCCCGCTCCTGTTCCACATCAGTCAGACCAGTGGCGTGCCCAACGAGTCCCGGATTTTAAAACCCAAATAAAAAGAAAACCAACCTAACTAAATATGGCAACCAACATCACACCTCTCGGTACGCGTGTCCTTGTGAAGCGGATCGAACTGGAAGAGCAGAAGTCCGACGGCGGCATCTTCATTCCTGACTCGGCTAAGGAAAAACCTCAGGAGGCCGAAGTGGTCGCCCTCGGAACCGGAAAGAACGACGAAGGCGAGATCATTGAGTTCTCCGTCAAAGTCGGCGACAAAGTCCTCATCTCGAAATATGGCGGCACCGAAGTCAAAGTCGGTGGCGACGAGTGTGTTCTCGTGAACGAGAGCGACATCCTCGGAATCCTTTCCTGAAAAACCGAACAGGGTCAGGTCATCGACTTAACCCTCTCAAATTACTTTAAACTAACAAATACCTAAAATATTATGGCTAAACAATTGTCATTCGACGAAGAAGCACGTCATGCTCTCCTTCACGGTGTCCAGAAGCTGGCGCGTGCGGTCAAAGCAACCCTCGGGCCATCCGGTCGCAACGTCATCCTCGACAAAAAGTTCGGTAGCCCCACGATCACCAAAGATGGTGTCACGGTGGCTAAGGAAATCGAACTGAGCTGTCCTTACGAAAACATGGGCGCTCAACTCATCAAAGAGGTCTCATCAAAGACTTCTGATATCGCCGGTGACGGAACGACGACTGCAACGGTTCTTGCCGAAGCAATCTACTCCGAAGGTCTCCGTAACGTTACCGCCGGTGCAAACCCAACCAGCCTTCAGCGTGGTATCCTCAAAGCAGCCGAGGCTCTCGTGGCCGAGCTCAAGAAGATCTCTGTTGAAGTGACTGACACCAAAGAGATCGCACAGGTCGCTACGGTTTCCGCTAACTGGGACATCGAGATCGGTAACATCATTGCGGACGCAATGGACAAGGTCGGCAAAGACGGCACGATCACGGTCGAAGAAGCCAAGGGCATCGAGACCACACTCGACGTCGTCGAGGGTATGCAGTTCGACAAAGGTTACCTCTCACCTTACATGGTGACTGATACCGATGCGATGGTGGCTGACCTTGAGAACGCACTCATCCTCATCCACGAGAAGAAGATCTCGAACCTCAAGGACATGCTTCCTCTTCTCGAGAAAGTGGCTCAGAGCGGTCGTCCTTTCCTCATCATCTCTGAAGATGTTGAAGGTGAGGCGCTTGCGACTCTTGTTGTGAACAAGATCCGAGGCACCCTGAACGTCGCCGCAGTTAAGGCTCCAGGTTTTGGTGATCGTCGGAAGGCGATGCTTGAAGACCTCGCGATCCTTACGGGCGGCAAAGTCATTACTGACGATCTCGGCATCAAGCTTGAGAACGTTTCCATGGATGACCTCGGTTCTGCCAAGAGTATCAAGATCTCGAAAGAAGACACCACGATCATCGAAGGTGAAGGAGCAAGCGACGCGATCAGCGGCCGTGTTTCCCAGATCCGTCGCCAGATTGAAGAGACCACCAGTGATTACGATCGCGAGAAGCTCCAGGAGCGTCTTGCCAAGCTTGCCGGTGGTGTGGCTGTCATCAACGTCGGTGCTGCTACCGAAACTGAGATGAAAGAGAAGAAGGCCCGCGTTGAAGATGCTCTTCACGCGACCCGCGCTGCGGTTGAAGAAGGTATCGTCCCCGGTGGTGGTACTGCTCTCATCCGTGCTCAGGTCAACATGGGAGACCTTGGTCTTCTCGGTGACGAAGCAACCGGTGCTGAAATCGTGAAGCGTGCGATCGAGGCACCTCTTCGCCAGCTCGCTGCAAATGCAGGTCGCGAAGGCGCCCTCATCGTTGAGCACGTGAAGAACGAGTCCGGTAACGTGGGTTACAACGTGGCAACAGGCGTCTACGAAGACCTCGTGAAGGCTGGTGTTGTTGACCCGACTAAAGTGACTCGCAGCGCTCTCCAGAACGCGGCTTCGATCTCCGGATTGCTCCTCACCACTGAATGTCTCATTGCTGACATTCCTGAGCCTGAAGCTGGCGGTGGTGACCACGGTCACGACCACGGCATGGGTGGAATGATGTAAGATCATTCCGTCTTTCGGGAGCTTCCCGAAAACGAATTCAAAGACCGGGCGTCTCGAAAGGGGCGTCCGGTTTTTTGTGTCCCGCAATCAGCGTCTCTTGCGGGACCGCATCCACTCGCTGACACGGGCGATGTGGACAGGATTGTTCCGGTATTGGCGAAGCCAGCGGACTGCTTCCGATGGCGGCAACGAAGGACGCGAAGCAGGGAGGCTCGCGAAAGCGGCGTAGTTCTTAACCCGCCAGTTCGGCGAGGTTTCTTCCTCTATCCATTTTTCGTAATCGAGCCACCAGTCGAGAAATCGTAGACTGGCAAAATAGAGCTCAAAAGCTGGTCCGGTGTCGAGGCTTCCGGTGGCGTAAAATCCCGGTGCTGGGGGCTCTTCTTCCGCGTAGAGAAAGCAGCGTTTCTTCGTGCGGATGTAGAGGAAATTAGCCTGCGATCTCCCGTCGCGGTCATAGCATCCGGCACAGGCACCGTGCAGCTCGATAAAACGGCTTTCATCGAGCTTCTTGCGGTAGCAACTCGTGCCTTCGAGTCCCTCTGATTTCCTCCGTTCGAAGCCGTATTCACAGAGTAAGTTTCCGCAGGGGTGGATGACGTCGCGACCCCAGAAATACATCTGCTGGCCAATCAATTCGGTGAAGTCACGATGCAGGGCGCGGAGTCGCGACACCGGCATCCTCGCGATCGCTTCCGGCGACGAATGATTTGTCTGAAACCAGAGCGAAGAAGGGCTCACCGCGCTCATCGGGCCGACCCGTAAAATTCGGCGGAAGTGGCGACGGGAAAACCCGGGCGTTCAGATGAAGAAGCAAGCATTAACGCAATATAGTTGCGTTAAATGTAAACGCAACAATTTTGCGTTACCGGGCGGTTTTTCTCTTAAGGGAGCGCCGCGTCCGACTCTACTCCGCGAGGTGCTCGCGAACGGTTTCGTAGAGCTCGACGACATGGTGATCGTGGAGACGATAGAAGACCTGGCGGCCCACCTTGCGATAGCGCACGATTCGCGCTGCCTTCAGGGCACGCAGTTGATGGGAGACTGCGGATTCGGAGACCGTGAGGAGATCGGCGAGATCGCAGACGCAACATTCCTTATTCGCGAGGAGTGAGAGAAGGCGGAGGCGTGTCGGATCAGCGAGAACGCCGAAAAATTCAGCCATGCCCTGTGACTCCTCGATCTCAAGAGGAGAGATCTCGTGGGGGGCGACTGGGTCGTGATGCTCATCGCACGGGGGCAGGGGAGGCGACGAAGGAATCGGGGAATCAGAACTCATTGATTAGACTCGTCGCGACTGAAAGAAACACAATTGACAAATACATGAGCGTATGTTCAGGTATTGATATATGAATGCAAATTCCAATACCTGCGCCTGTTCTGATTGCAAATGCGAAGTGTCCGCCGGACACCGTGTCGAGAAAGACGGAAAAGAATTTTGCAGCGATGCCTGCGCAACCGGTCACGCCAGTGGCGAAGGCTGTTGCAACGGTAAATGCGAATGCCACGGATAAGGCAGCGAGCTTGGCGACATCCCTCGAATACGTTTAGGCGGCTTCGGTCACTACCTGAACCGATTTGAGAAGGGTGTCTTCTTTCTCTGATCGCTGAAGCGGTCACTAAACGGCCTGGCGGTGCCTAACCGCTCCACAAAACGGAGGCTCACGTCTCCGTTTTTTGCTGTTCTGTCGTGTCGAGTTTTATCGGGGCGGCCAACCGCCCGACGGCGAAGACACCGAGTGAATATATGCTGTTTTGGCCAGTGCTGTGTTTGTCATGAAACCTGACATTAGTGTCTAATTTTTGTTCACTTAAAAGTGCGGCCTGAACGCGTTAATGCAATCGCAGTGCAAAAGTAACTAAATTGCATTAATGGTGCCGTGCCTATGAAAGCAACAACTACCATCACACTGCTCGCCACCCTCCTTCTCTCCACACCGTTCGTCTCTGCGGAACCTCTCGCGTCGAGTGTCGGCTACCTCCCTGCAGGTCCTGACATCACCCCGACGGAAGTCGCGGCGGCACAGAAAATGTGGGGCGACGCTGTCGTTGCCATCGGTGAAGCGGGAGACGACGCAGCTGCGGTCGCGGAGAATGCCGCTCGCACGGCCTACGCCTTTGACCTCGGCCCGATTCTTTTCAAGCCGACGCTTGCCTCAGAGATCCCATTCCGCCCTGATGTCGAAGGCGCCTTGAGCTACTTCGTTGGCGGCAACGATGAATACACCGAGGACACAGGCTTTGCGCTCAAGCCCTGGTCGAACGTCCGTTTCGACAACGATGTCGTGAAGCTCCACGGCAACATCGCGATTGCCATGGGTCACTACTACTTCACCGGTCCGGATGGCACCGAGACCAAGGTCGAGTACACGAAAGGTTATGTGAAGACTCCAGACGGCCGGGTTCTTATCTTCCTCCAGGATTCCTCGCTTCCTTACTCGGCTGAGTAATCGCTAAACTGTTTCAATCTATTTTAGAATCAGACCCCGCCCGGCAAATGCCGCGCGGGGTCTTTCTTTTTTACTGCAAATAACTTGCATTAGAGATTTGACTGAGTAGCTTCCGATCTCATGGAAATGCTCTCTCCTCCCGCTTCTCGTAAACTTCCTGTGACCGTCCTCTCCGGATTCCTTGGTGCCGGAAAGACGACTTTGCTCAATCACATCCTTCGCAATCGTGAAGGGAAAAAAGTCGCTGTAATCGTCAACGACATGAGTGAGGTGAACATCGATGCCGCCCTCGTCCGCTCCGGCGACGCGGCGCTTTCCCGCTCCGAGGAAACGATGGTTGAGATGTCGAATGGCTGCATTTGCTGCACGCTGCGCGAAGACCTTCTGGTCGAAATCGGAAAGCTTGCCCGCGAGGGACGTTTTGATTATCTCCTTATCGAGTCAACCGGGGTGAGCGAGCCGATGCCGGTCGCGGAGACCTTTACCTTTCGCGATGAAGAGGGCAAATCCCTTGGCGATATCTCGGGGATCGACACGATGGTCACGGTCGTCGATGCCTTGAACTTTCTCCGCGACTACGGGAGTGTCGAGAATCTCCAGGATCGCGGTTCTGCGGTGGGGGAAGAGGATGAGCGAACGATCGTCGATCTCCTTGTCGATCAAATCGAGTTTGCGAACGTCATTCTCGTGAACAAGATCGATTTGATCTCATCGGAGGATCGCCGTCGTATTCACGCCATGATTCAGGCACTGAATCCAAAAGCAAAGATCTACGAGACCACCAATGCCGAAGTCGCGCTCGATCAGGTCATGGGGACCGGGCTCTTCGATCTCGCCGAGGCAGAGGAGACTGCCGGCTGGCTCGATTCGCTCGTCGAATACACGCCGGAGACCGAAGAGTATGGGATCTCAAATTTTGTCTACGAGCGACGTATTCCCTTTCACCCTGAGCGGATCTACGAGGTTTTTCAAAACGAATGGCCCGGCGTGATCCGATCCAAAGGACTCTTCTGGCTCGCGACACGACTCCGCATGGCCGGCTACTGGTCGCAGGCGGGAGCGATGTGTCAGAACCAATGCATGGGATTTTTCTGGGCGGCGGTGCCGAAAGAACACTGGCCCGAAGATCCGGCTGAACTCGCTGAAATCGAACGCGTCAGCAAGGGCGAAAATGGCGACTGTCGGCAGGAGATCGTCTTGATTGGCTCGGAAATGGATCGAGAAGCTCTCACCTCGATGCTCGACGCCGCGCTCCTGACCGATGAAGAACTCGCCATCGAAAAGGACGAATGGGAAGCGCGCTTCCACGATCCTTTTCCGGAATGGAACATGGGCATCAACGCAATTGAATCATGACGACTGCTGCTGCCGCCACTTCACCTATCGACTCCTCGCATCGCCCCGGAGCAGATCGCGTTGGGGTCATTGCCTCCGTCCTTTGTGCGATTCATTGCGCGGTGACGCCGATCTTGTTGCTGCTTGCGCCGACCTTCGGCGAAATCTGGGCGCACCCGGCTTCACATTGGCTCGTCGCGATCTTCGTCGTGCCGCTCGCTTTGGTCATGGTCCTGCGCGGGTTTCGGATTCATCGAAAACGCTGGATCATCACGACCGGATTCATCGGGATGGGGCTGATCATTATCGGGGCGATCATTCCTTACTGGCCAGCTGATGATGAATCCGCCGTCACGGAAGTCGATGAACCTTTTGTCTACATCGTCGGCGAGGAGATGCCGGAAACAGAAGGCGATGACGAGGTCTTTGTTTGGATCGCCGGTGAGGATGTCCCGGCCGGGAATTCCGAGGGATGTCTCGATAGTTGCTGCCCCTCGCTCGTGACCGACAGCGAAGGCAATACGACGCTCCATATTCCACCCGCGAGTATCGTCACGACTCTCGGTGGCGTTGCCCTGATTTGCACTCATCTCGGCAATCTTTGCGCCTGCCGGAGGAGGAAAACCGGCGACTGCTGCGAGTCGAATTTTTGCTAGATCCATCTCGGTTCGTCTAATGCGATCTTGCTGATGCGAAAACCTCTCCTCTTCATCACCGGATTCCTCGGGGCCGGGAAGACAACGCTGCTTCGTGCTCTCCTTGAAGAGTCGTCGCGAATGGGGCGGACCGCCGATGTCATTCTGAACGATTTTGAGAATGCCGACATCGATGCCGCGACGCTACCGGCCTCGGATGCGTCGATTTTCCCGCTCGCGGCGAGCTGTGCCTGCTGCGACAGCCTCGACGATCTTGTGAAGCTTTGCCTCGCCGCGCAGACGAGCGGGGGCGATGCTCTTTTCATCGAGCTGAACGGCACGGCCGATCCGCTTCCGCTTCTCGAAACCTTCACTCTGCTGGAGCACAAAATGCCCTTTGCGCCTCGTTGGCAGGTTGGGATTGTTGATGCCCGGCACTGGGGGCAGCGAGGGGGGTACGGGCCTCTCGAAATTCGTCAGATAGAAACGGCGACACATTGGGTTTTGACTCATGAAGAAAGTCTCACCGCCGGTGAGCGAGATGCGGTCATTCAGTCGGTCGAGGCGGCTAATCGCTATGCTGTGCGTGTCGATGCAGTTCGACTGGCGGCAGATCTCGCGAGCGGGGCCGGTCATGATTTGCGTCAGGATATTGAAGCCAAGGGCGATGCGACCCATGACCATGAGCACGCGCTTTCTCATCGGTTCACGGGCTGTCAGTTTCCACTTCCGGGACGCTACCGCCATCAGCAGATCGTTCGGTTTCTTGACTCATTGCCTGACGAAGTCGTGCGAGCAAAAGCGCTTGTGAAGCTAAGTGAAGCGCCGGGCGCATACTGGCTCTTTGAGCGGACGGGCCGCAACCCGATTGAGGCACCGATCCAAGTCGGTGGACTCGTCAATTCATCGCCCTCACTCGTGTGCATCGGGCCGGGGTTGGAGCCAAAGGAGCTTCGGGAAATGGTCGCAAGCCATTTCGGGGTTTGAGATCAAACAGGGTTAGGTCGTTGCTTGAAGAGGGTTAGGTCGTGCTTTTCGCCAAAGCGGCGTTCAAGCCGCCGCACTCCATAGGCTTCGGCAAAAAGCGACGAGATCAGTGGAATCGTGGGCGTTCGACTCTATGATCTCCGGAGATGCAATCCGGCCCTGTTTCTATGCCCTATCTCCATGGCGGTCCTCTCGGGACGGCGCGGTTTAAGGTGGAGCCTGAGGATTTTGTCGTCGAGGAGAATCTCGGATTCGAACCCTCGGGCGACGGCGAGCACTGTCTGCTATGGGTGGAAAAACGGGATCTCGACAGCAACACGGTTGTGACGCTGCTCGCGGATGCGTTGGGGATTCGGCGGCGTCTTGTGAGCCATTGTGGATTGAAGGATCGTCATGCTGTGACACGACAGTGGTTCAGTATTCACTTGCCGGGTGAGGCTTCGCCGGAACCGGAGTCCCTCGAATCGGAAGGCCTGCGGATATTGCGGGTGACCCGGAATTTGCGAAAGCTCCGGCGCGGCACGCATCTCGGGAACCGGTTTCGTATCGTGTTGCGTGAGGTCGATCTTGATCCGTTAGTCTTGCGGGAACGATGGGAACAGATCGTCGCGCGTGGCGTCCCGAATTTTTTCGGCCCACAACGCTTTGGTCATGGCGGAAGAAATCTGGAGAAGGCAATCGCAATGTTCCGGGGCGACTTTCAAACACGGGATCGCCTTTTGCGGGGCCTGCTTCTTTCAGCGGCGAGGAGTTATCTCTTCAACGAATTTGTCGGCGAGCGGATGAGAAGAGGAGATTGGGATCAGCCGATGGAGGGGGAGGTGTTTGGGTTTTCGGGTAACCGCTCCCTCATTCTTCCGCAGCGATTACGGGGCGATGAAGCAGCGCGCTTTGCGGCGGGTAATCTCGAAATGACCGCTCCGCTCTGGGGGGCGGGGGAGCTTCACAGCGTTGGCGAACTTGCTGGAATCGAGGCCGCCTTTGCCGCGAACTACCCGGAGATCACGGAGGGTCTCATCGAAGCAGGCCTTCGACAGGAGCGCCGTGTCATGCGTCTGAAACCGGAGGCGTCGAATTTCGAACCCCTCGATGACAACCGCCTCCTTCTTGAATTTGATCTCCCCAAAGGAACTTACGCGACGGTCGTGCTCCGGGAACTGGTTGATTTGTTGGAGGAGAGGTGAAAGTGCAGGCCAGACTCACTTCGTCGTCATCCGGTAAACGCCGTCCCAGTCAGCCTCTGGCGGGGCGACTTTCATGACGCCGCAGCGGGTGATCATGACGCGGGATGGATTTGTTTTGATGCCGGGGTCGCGATCGGGTTGGTAAAATTCAATCGCTGACGATTCTTTAAAGAGGGCAATCGCTTTGTCCCAGTCGCCATTGAGATACGTCCGGTAAGCTTCCTCGTAGATTTCGATGCAGCGGAGGCTTTCCGCGCTGACGCGTTCGGTTTTCTCGAAGACCTCGTAAACTTTGACGGGGAGGGTTCGGCCCTGGACGATGATCTGGTCGAGGTAGCGGTAGGTGATGTCGTCTTTCACCTCACGAGCGCCCTTGTAGGTATCTTCGGTGATCATTGTGTAGACGCCGTAGCTTTTGGCTGCAGATTCGCAGCGAGCTCCGAGGTTTACGTTATCACCCATCATAGTGTAGTTGAAGCGACGTTTTGAGCCCATGTTCCCGACAACGGCGGCTCCGGTGTTGAGTCCGATCCGGGTGCGCATCTGTTGAACGATTTCGGGGCGGTTCTCTGATTTCCAGAACTCATCCAGTTCGATCTGCTTGCGTTGCATTTCGATGGCGGCGATAACGCCTTTGTAGGCATGTCCTTCAAGCGGCAGTGGTGCACCGAACATGGCGTCAATCGCGTCACCGATGTACTTGTCGAGCGTGCCTCCGGAATCGGTCACAATGTCCGTCAACGCGGAGAGGTATTCGACCATGAGCTCGACGAGGGCTTCCGGCGTGAGTTGCTCAGAGAAGGTCGAGAATCCCTGAATATCGCTGAAGAGAATCGTGATGTTCACCTTCTCGCCTCCGAGTTCAGGAGTCTTTCCAGAACTGATGATCTGATTCACAATATCGGGGGCAACGTAGGAGCCGAAGACACCGCGGATGTAGCGCTTTTCTTTCAGTTCAAGAGCAAGGCGGTCGCCAATCATAGTCGTGTGAATCGCGACAAAGCCGACGACCGGAAGGACAAATGGAAAGAGGATCGATTGCGAATGAAAAAGCCAGAATGTCGTCGCCACGAAGACGGACGTTACAAAGATCGGCACCGCAATTGCGATTGCAATCGGAGCCTTTCGCAGCAGGAGCAGGGTTCCCCAGGCGAGTATCGTCCAGACTGCAAGAATCGCCCAGGTGGGAAACCGCCGGATGTAGTCTTCCCGCAGAATGCTATCGAGCGCGGTCGCTTGAACCGCGAAGAGCGGGTCTTCGGCGCGATAAGGAGTGGGGCCGAAATCGGAAAGTCCTTCGGCGCTCTGGCCGATAAGAATGATCTGGTCTTCCAATGGCGGCAGTGCCTGCGCTGGCCAGGGAACTCCTGCGGTAAAGGTATCAATGATTTGATCCCGCACTTTAGAGTAGTCATAAATGGAGAAGCGCTCGATATCCCTGTAATTGAGGTAGTGGAAGCCACGTTCATCAATCGGAATAGTCCAGTCGCCACCGTTAGCTTTGGGGATACGAATAGAGTCTCCCATCGTCACTGCGACATCTTCACGGTCCGCTTCTTCATACTGAATAAGAATTTGCAGAACGAGCGAAGGATAGACGTCTTCCCCGATTTTAACGATCAGTGGGATTTCGCGCCGCATTCCATCGACATCTGAGGGTGGAAAATTGACGGAACCGGTCCATGAGCTTTGGGCGATCACTTCGATAGGAAGGTCCCCGGTCGGACCGGTGAGAAGATCTGAAGTGTCTCCTTTGATCAGGGTCAGGGGCTTGGTCGCATGAAGATTGAGAGGAGGAAATTGATGGCCTGACGCGGCGAGAGCAAAGGCCTCTGGACTTGTATCGACATACATTCCGGTGATCGCTGAGAAATGGAGAGATAATTCGTCTGCAAAGTAAAGGTCATCATCCGGATTGTCGGACGGCTCGGGAAAGAAGATATCAAAAGCGATCACCCGCGGCGGGAGATAGGTCAGCGCGTTCAGCAGTTTCCCGTGTTCGGAACGGCTCCAGTCCTGCCAGCGACCGATCGATTGGAGGGAGGCATTGCCAATTCCAATGAGAGCAAGCCGTGAATCTGAATCGGGATCACTCCCCGCCCGCGCTTTGAAGCGCCAATCAATCGTCACATTTTCCAGCTCTCTGACAATCCCTGTTGACCACATGCTGCCCATGAGTAGCGCGATAGCGGGGGGGGCAAGAAGCAGGGCCATGAACCGTCTTGGATCAGTTTTTGCTGTCATCAGAAGAGAAAATTAAGAAAAACTGCATAAACCGATTTAGGTAGGCGTCAGCACTTTGACTCAATACCCGTTGTAATTGTAGCCTTTTATTGTTAATAGGAAGAGGAAACCCGCTTGTGATACCATGAAAAGTTTGACCTTGT
>CAZOUP010000033.1:24909-40138 GCA_964583035.1 uncultured Akkermansia sp. | reverse complement strand
TAGCTTCCCCGTCCGAGCGGCTGGATCAATGCCGACCAGTCGGTGCCTCCTTCGTCTGCTCCTGAGATGCTGACTTGTTTCAACAAATTTCCCGCCGCCGAGAGGGTCTCGCGCAGGTCCGACTCCGGCTCAATGCGGAGGAAGTGGCAGAGGTTAAACATGACCCCGACGTTCTCGCGATCCACCGCCTTCGCGAACTCAACGGCTTCATCGAGGGTTTCCACATAAAAATTCGCGTGGGGATAGAGGACCAGCTCGACATTTGCGGCAGCGGCGAGGTCGGCAATTTTTCGCACGGTCTCGACGGCGTCCTCTTTCGGGAGCGTTTTGTCTCCTTTGATGAAAAATTCGAGGACGACCTCGTGCCCTTTCATCTTCGGGATTGTGTCGAGAAGGCCCGGGGGAATCGAAGTTCCTTCTCCCGTGATCTCCACACCGGTGTAAAAGCTGAAGACTTTCAATCCTCGTTCCCGATAGGTGGCGAAGAGCGGGGCGAGTTCGCCGTCCGGAGGAAGCTGAGCGGAACCGATCCCGTCGAAGCCGAGTTCTTTGAGGGCGTCGGCGCGAAGTTCATCGTTTGCGAATCGAACCCCGTTCTGAAAGGCATAGAAGGGGAGGTCCGAGGCGGCAACGGAAACCGATCCAAGGAGAATCAGGAAAGAGAGGTGTCGGAGCATGAGGGAAGGTGGTCGGGGTTCTTTCTTAAGCAAGGATGAGCTCCCGGCCACGCAGATCCCTGTGTCGGTCCTCAAAGCAGAGTTTCGTTAAGGGAGCCTGTTTGCGCCATGCCATTACGTGTGAAATTCGATTGCAAAGGGCACTTTATTGAGATTACGTCTCGATAGCAATAAAGAATGACGAGATTTCGCCAGGAAATCTTATCGGAGATAGAATTCGCAGTTTTTTGCGGTGAGTTCATGCCGGTGAAAGGCCGGCCACAAAAATAAATATGAAGGGAAACCAGGAAGTTATCGACGCTCTCAACGCCGGTCTTACGATTGAGCTGACAGCGATTAATCAATATTTTATCTGCTCAAAAATGTGCGCAGACTGGGGGGTGAACAAACTCGCGAAGCATTTCTATGCAGAGTCTATCGAGGAGATGAAGCATGCGGAGGAAGTGATCGACCGCATTCTCTATCTCGAAGGGATCCCGGAGATTGCACGCTATGACAAGATTCTTGTCGGTGACAATCCAGAGCAGCAGATCAAGGACAGTCACACGCTGGAGTGCAAGGGTGTCGCGACCTACAACGAGGCGATTCAGCTTTGTCTCGAAGTGAAGGACGCCGGAACTCGTGAGCTCATGGAGCGCATGGTCGTTGAATCTGAAGAGAGTGTCGATTGGGCCGAGACTCAGTTCGACATGATCAAGATGGTTGGCCTTGAGAAATATCTCGCTCAGCAATTTGGTGAATCAGCTGGCGAGTAAAATCGTCCATCAGCCATGGAAACAGAGATCGCGACCCTCATTCCCACCTGCCGCTTCGCTGCGGCTGGTGAGGCGGGCGGCGTGCTCTGTCATTGCACCGGCGTCGGAGAGGCCGCAGTGCATGAAATGGTTCAGTCTGAAGGCGTGAAAACCGTCGAAGAGGTCATGCACAGAACCGGAGCCGGAACGGGCTGCGGTGCTTGTCACTGCCGAATCAACCGCGTGCTTGACGGTTTGCCTGCCTCTTGCGGCGGCCGCTTTGACCTCTGTGGCGGCTGTGGCTGCATCTCCGCGATCTGCCAATGTGTGGCGGCGTAGCCGAAGATGCTAAACCTTCGGGCGAATTAGAGGGTGTGTGCCGATTCTTTGCGGTCTGAATTTTTTGCAAATTCAGCTACTTCCCCGGCAGCGTCCACGTCGGGGTGAAATCTTTCCCGTCGTTAAGCATTGCTTCGACGACTCGTGACATGAGCTGGAGGCTTGGTCCATCGTTGTGAACGCTCATGAGGATATCGCTGAGGATGGATGAGGCGCGCCTGAAATTGGACTCTTCGAACTGCCCGAGGGCTTCTTCGTATTTTGCGGCGAGACCCTTCCAGTCATCGCGTGAATTTGGAGGCTCGAGCTCGACGAGATCGACCGGCTTCCGGATATTTTTCACGACGACCTGACAGAGGCGACGCCTTCCAAAGCTCTCCGGTAACTGCGAGGCGGTTTCTCCGGTGATGAGGAGAGATGTCTTCAAATATTTTGTCGCACCCTGTACCCGGCTCGCGAGATTCACCGCCGTCCCGAGAGGGCCGTATTTGAATTTTCGATGAGTACCGACGTTTCCGACGAGGGAGTCGCCGGTGTTCACGCCAATCCCGACTGAGGTTTCGGCGCCGATGAGTTCCTCCCATTTTTCATTGAGCCTCGGGAGGCAGGCCATGATCTCGAGCGCAGCCTGGCAGGCGAGTTCCGCATGGTTCGGCTGGCGGTTGGGAGCGCCCCACATAGCCATGAGCTCGTCGCCGGTGTAATCGACGAGAACGCCGCCGAGTTCGATCACGATTGTGGAAAACTCGCCCATGACGCCACTGAGCCAGTCGATCGTTTGTGAGGGGCCGAGCCGCTCACTGATTGTCGAAAACCCGCGGATGTCGCAAAAGAGAACCGAGACCTCAGCCTGACGGGCCTGCATCTTCATCGGGTCGGGGTTCCGCGCGAGCTCACGGGCGAGTTCCGGCGTGAAGTGCTGCTCGAAGACTTTCTCGCGGAGCTTTTTCTTTTCCAGGCTCGCATTGAGCCGGGCCATGAGGAGAGCGGGCCGGATCGGGCGGGAAAGAAAGTCTTCGGCCCCGATTTCGATGCAGCGCACCGCATCTGTTTCCTCCTGCAGGCCGGTCACGACAATGACGGGGGTGTGTCGAAGGTGTCCGGAAGCGCGAAGGCTTTCGAGGACTTCGAAGCCGTTCATCTCCGGCATTTCGATATCGAGGAGAACGGCGTCGAAGTCATTTTCCTCCATCTGCTCGATCGCTTCGCGGCCATTCACGGCGAAGACGATTTCGAATCCGCAGGGCGAAAGGAGACGGTCGAGAATGAGGCGATTGTCCTCATCGTCATCCGCGATGAGTAGTCGTCCCCGGGTTTCACCCGGTTCGCAGGGCGGAGGCAGAACGTGAGGTTGTTGCTCGGCTTTCGAGGCTGCCTCCTGAGTGGCTTTGGAAGTGCCGGCAACGTAGCTGAGGCAAATTTCGAGGCCGCTCACGATCTCGACACATTTCGCGGCGAAGCCAGGGGTGGGCGGCATCATTTGCACCAATTGGATCACGCCGAAGAGATGGTTAAGGCGATTTCGAAGCTCGTGTCGCGAATGCCGCATGTAGCCTTCGAACTGATCTTTTTCACCCTCGTAGGGCGCTCCACACCACTCTTTAACGTCGCGCCTGAAGGCGCTCGCTTCATCCTTCAGCTTTAAGATGTCCTGAGTGATCTGTTCATCAACGTCAGCGCCAGGCACGGTTTCGGTCAGCTCATCGATGAGATGCGCCAAGGCATCTGCGGCGGGACCGAGGTCGCGGAAGAGCAGTGAAAGAATAGCCTGGCTGGTGACGGATGACATCGCGGTAGTGTCGCCCGATGAGACTCTCTGTGCGATGGAAAAATCGACTTTGTCAGGGACGCAAAGAACGGCACATGAGAAAATCGTCCATCACGAAGCCGCCGCCGATATCGAGGCAATCTTCGGCTGTTTTTCGGAATCCGTTCCGCTCGTAGCAGCGAATCGCGGCTTCATTCTTCCGATTGACCCGCAGATTGAGTTCGGAAGTTCCTGCCGCTGCTAATGCGCCGAAGAGCCAGTTGAGCACGGCCCCGCCGAAGCCCTCCCCGTGTCGTGAAGGAAGCAGGTAGAGTTTGTGAATCATACAGGCGGTCGCGGGAGCCTTCGGGCCGTAGGCAAGGTAGCCGATTTTTTCGCCGTTTTCCAAAATCCAGGCGTAGTGGATTCCGCCGTTTTTGATCTCATCGGCGATGACTTCGGGCGCATACATGCGTTCGATCATGTGCTCAATTTGCGCTCCGGAAATGATTTCGCGGTAGACTTCCGGCCAGATGTGCAGGGCCAGTTTCCGGACAAGTTCATATTCGTCCGGAAGAACAGTCGTGATATTTACCGGTGGCAAAGGGCGGGGCATCAGTGGAAAGCGGGCAATTTTGGTCTGAAACAGTATCTTGTGGCGTGATTGCTCCGTAAATCAACCCTACAGGAAGCGAGCAAACAATTGACTTCCGGCAGAATCAGGCTTTTTTCACGCGGACATGAGCGACCATACAAACGACCCTAAGAACCCAGTGCTTTCTTTTATCGGCACGGCTTTCCTTTTCATCGTGCCGGCGGCACTGATCGTGATGCTCGGCATTGTCGGGTTTGCTTTCCTCGGCGGCTCCGGTTTGGAGAAAAAAGATGAAGCGGCTCCGGCGACGATGGTTGCTTCTCCGGCAGCGCAGGCGTCCCCCCCGGCAGTCGCGCCGGTTGATCCGGCGGCAACGGCAGAACCGGCAGCGGCCACGGTTGCGGCGGCCCCTTCCGGAGACGCTCCCCCTGCGGACCTCATGGAGGTTGGAAAAGCTTCCTACATGATGTGTGCCGCCTGTCACGGTGCCGATGGACAGGGGCTCAAAGCCGGCCCGATGCTGATGGCTCCAAGTCTGATCGGGTCCGAGCTTCTTTTGGGTGATGCGGATGCAGCGCTCCTCATTATTCTTAAGGGCATTGCCAAAGAGAACATGGATTACATGGGGATGATGGCTTCGCTCGCAGCCGGGTTAAATGACGAAAAGCTCGCCGGCGTTCTTACCTACACCCGCAACGAGTGGGGCAACAGTGCTCCGGCAATCACGGTGGAACAGGCCGCCGCAGCCCGTGCGAAATTTGCGGATGTCGATACTCCTGCCGGCGTAAAGCGCGCCGAGATTCAGGCGATCATTGATGCTCACAAGTAGGCAAAACGTAGCTGAATTTGTAAAAATTCAGACAGCGAAGGACCTGCGCTATGCCGGTCGGAAGGCTGACGCCATCCGCTACGGGGGAAGCAAAACATAGCTGAATTTGTAAAAATTCAGACAGCGAAGGAGCCGGGCTATGCAGATCGGAAGGCTTACGCCGTCCGCTAAGTCCCCTCTTCTCGAATGGGGCGGAACTGATTGACCTCGGACCGGTAGGCGTAGCCGAGGGTTTGCAGTTTTAGCATCAGCACCTCCTGATCGAGATCGTGCGTTCTCACGAGATCCTCGAGGCTGTCGCAATCATTCCTCAGGGCTGTGTTCAGGAGTCCCGGAAGCAGATTGGGATCGAGTTGCTCGAAATTCTTCAGGTTCATGCCCGTCGCAGGAGGATCGATTCCGTATCGAACTCGCGGTTGAGCACGTCGCTTAGAATCACGACCTGATCCCCGGACTCGATGAGGCTCCGCTCCTTGAGAAAATCGATCGCCCGGCGAATGCTTTCTTCCGGATCATCGGCAAACTCCATGACGTAGGGAAAAACGCTCCGGCTCATGTGGAGAGATCTCACCACCGCCGCATCGGGACAAAAAGCGAAGATGCTGGAGTTCGCCGGGCGCATGTGGGCGGCGTAGTTGGCGAGAACTCCCCGTGCCGTGAAAATGATGAGAGGAGTGCCGTCTCCGAGTGAATCGGCGAGGCCGACGGCTGCTTTCACGGTGTGCTGCTTTTCGGTGCGGAGCTCAAGGTCCTTGCTGAAGCCGGCGCCCGGTTCGCGCTCCATGCGGCAGGCGATTCGGTTAAGGACTTCGATACATTTCACGGGGTATTGTCCGACGGAGGTTTCCCCGCTGACCATGACCGCGTCGGCCTGCTCGAAGATGGCGTTGGCGACGTCGGTGACTTCAGCGCGGGTGGGAACAGGGTTCTCGACCATCGACTCAAGCATGTGAGTGGCGACGATGACTTTACGGCCAATGCGGGCCGACTCCTTTACGATGTTGCGCTGAATCACAGGAAGCTCTTCGATGTGAACCTCGATCCCAAGATCACCGCGGGCGACCATGACGGCATCGGATTCGACGATGATTCCGGCGAGGTTTTTCACCGCTTCCTGATCTTCGATTTTGGAAACGATTCTCGCCTTGCAGTCCTGCTCATCGAGTTTTTCGCGGAGGTATTTCACATGGTCGGCGTCCCGGACAAAGCTGATCGCGATGAAATCGACCTGTAACTCAGCGGCGAGTTCGAGGTCGCGGAGATCCTTTTTTGTGAGTGGAGGGAGATTCACGCGAATTCCCGGGAGGTTAATGTGACGCCGCGATCCCATGAGGCCGTCGGTGAGGACTTCGCAGGTGAGGCGTCCTTGATCGATGCGGTCGACACGGAAGTGGATCTCGCCATTGTCGACAAGCATGACATCTCCCACGGAGACATCTTCGTGAAGTCCATCGTAGTTGGTTGTCACCGAAATCTTGCTGTTGGCTTCCAGGTTTGAATTTCGAAATTCGACGATATCACCCTTTTTGAGATCGAGCTTTCCTTCGACGTCGCCGGTACGAATCGAGGGGCCCTGCAGGTCGATGAGGGTGGCAACGCTCATTTCGAGCGCTTCGGACTGTTCACGAATGTTTTTGACGATCTCACGAGTCCATTCATGAGAGGCATGGCTCATGTTGAGCCGAAAGACGTTCGCTCCGGCTTCGATGAGTTTTGCGATCATTTCCGGACTCTGGGTCGCGGGGCCAAGCGTGGAAATGATTTTCGTTTTTCGGGTGCTCATGGGTGAGGAAGAAGACGGTGGGAAGGTGGTGTATTTTTTAGGGAAAGAATCCTGCGATGGCGTTCAGGCTCGGTCCGCCTGGAAAGAGAGCGAATCACCTTTTTGACACAAAAAAGCAGTCCGGCCGGAAGACGGGGACTGCTTTCAGTGCTCAAAGAAGTGATGGAGTTACTTTACCTGCCAGACTTCGACGATTCGATTCGGAGCCATATCGGAGCTGCTAAACCGCTTCGTCTGGCCAAAGTAAACAGCTTGTACAGAGTCTTTGTCGACTCCTTCGATTCCGGCCAGTTTTGCGGCCACGCTTGAGGCCCGCTTGGAGGACAGCTCATGGTTCGACTTGGGGTCTCCGTCGGTTGAGGCATAGCCAACAACGAGAAATTTGGCACCCTTGGAGGATTCTTTGAGAAGCTCTTTAAGTTTTGCCGTTTCCGCGGCGACGACTTCGGCGGAGCCGGATTCAAAGGGAACTTTGTGAATGGCGCGGGTCTTACCATCCCTGGAGATTTTTTCATAGGCCTTCTGCAAATCGGCTTCGCTCTCTCCCATGCCGCGAAGTTCGATAAAGACGGGGCGGACTTTGCGATCCAGCTTAATGGGTTCGTTGACAAGGAACGGCAACGTTAGCGCCGGAAAATCTCCGGCGGCAGGCTTGAGTTGATCTCCGTAGAGAGCTTGATCGAGGCCGGTCTGCAGCTTGTCGATTTCAGCATTGAGAGCGGATTTGGCGGCGCGGCAGGCTTCCCGCTCCGAATCGAGTTCCTCTTTCAGCCCTGCGACTTCAATCTTCAGCGCGGCTGCGTCGGAATTGGATGCCTCGGCAAGTTGTGCGGTGAGGGTTTGCTTCTCTGTCGCGAGAGCGCTCAAGCGACCTTCGAGCGACTCAAGCTCGCTCGCCAGTTCCTGCTTCGCGGCGTTCCATTTCGTTTTTTCCGCTTCGAGAGTGGCGGCGGCCTGACGGCTTTCGCGAAGGTTCATTGCCATTTCGGAGCGGCGGGAGGATTCCGCTTCGAGGCTTGCCTTAGCGCTTGCGAGTTCGGCTTCGAGAGCCGTGAGCTCACCTGCAGTGATGGGCACCGGATTGATCGTCGCTTCTTTTTCCGGCCCTGAGCATCCGCTGGGACTGAAGATCCAGACAGTGAAAAACAGCGCGGAAAATCCCGAGAGAACCGCGAAAACAGTCGCGCCGATGTCATTCCGAATCTTGAAACCTGCCATAGTGAAGAGGATCGAAGGTGTCGGTTATCGTGATGTGATTCGTGCTTCGGATTTTCGCCTAGCTTTTGCCGTTCAAGAGATACTGAAAAGCGAGAACGCCGGCGACGAGAAACGCGACCGCGATGATGAGTCCTAAAAAGATAGCCATGGCTAAATAGTAGACAAAGCCGACAGAATTGCCAGCGGGAAGATTAAAACTCTCTGGAGCAATTAGGTCAGGCAGGAACCGGTTCCCCGGCCTTTGTATCGTCCTTTTTCATCGCTTTCTTTTTCCGCTCATTAATCCAGACGATTACGCCCATGAGCATGAAGACCCCGAGAACGCCCCAGGAGGAATAAAGCGCTCCCCAAACCCCTTCGGTGAACCCGTAGCTGTGGAGACCGACGCCGAGGTTATTGACGCCCCACCAACTGAAGGTCGTGATGATCGCGAGAACGATCGCGTTCATGTGGATGCCAAGGTCCCGGATCCATCCGGCCATGCGGCCGTGCAGAATCACGAGAGTCCAGAGACAAATCATAAGTGCTCCGTTTTCTTTAGGATCCCAGCCCCAGAAACGGCCCCAACTGTAGTTCGCCCAGATCCCGCCGAGGACGGTGCCGACAAGGGCAAAGAAGAGGCAGAAACAGATCACGCCATAATTCATGCGGGTGAGGGTTTTGAAAAAGTCTTTCGCCTGTTTCCCCATCAGCATCATGACAAAGCGCCCCGTGAGATAGATGATTCCGATGATCGCGGCAACGAGTCCGGCGGCGTAGCCAATGTTGATGATCGTCACGTGGGTCGCGAGCCAGAAATTCGTGTCGAGGACCGCGACGAGCTGGGTGATCGTGTCGGTCGCTTCCTTCGCCTCGTACTTCATGGAAAGGAACATTCCCATGAGGCCGGAGAGGATTGCAACGAGGGTGCCGACTCCAAGACGGGTGAAATACTCAATGAGAAGACCGAGTAAAACCGCCGTCGCGGTGATAAAGATCACGGTGTCATACAAGTTCGTGATCGGAGGGCGCTGACGAATGATGCTACGCAAGGTGATGCCGTAGATGTTGAGGACGAGTCCCGCGATCGCGATGAGACTGGCGATAAGGATAAGCACTTTGCCCGTCTTACTCCCCGGCGTGAGCCAACTGAAAGCCATCACGACAAAGGCGATGATGAAACAAACGAGCGCGTTGTAGAAAGGCTTGTCGCGATACATCTGCACTTCGAGATCGGAATGCAGCCCCTCACCGCGAGGGTCGGAGATCGAATGCTGCCATTCGGCAAAATTCGTCAGCTCTGTGGCGAAGGCTTCGGGGCTCTCGTTCCGCGCATCGACGAGCACCTTGATCTTGCCGAGTTGTTCGCCGGCCCAGGGGCGCATTTCTTTACTGCCGAGTGCTCCGATCATGACATCGCTCGCAGAGAGCCAGACCTCATTGTCCGCTTCCTGCGGAGGGAAAAGGTTCAAGCCCCGTGCCGTGTTGGCGTGGAAAAAAAAGAGTCGCAGCGCGCCGGAGAACATGCGCTCATCTTCGGAAGTCCCGGGCTGCGAGCGGACCGCCTGGACGAGTTGGTCGAGGGTCATCTCCGGCATCCGCTCGAGCATTTCGACGACGTCGAGGCGCTTCGCGAGTTCGGTGAGTTCCTCGGGGAGGATGTTTTCGTTCACGAGAAGTTCACCCTGCCGGGCAAAGCCAAACTGACCGATGAGATATTCGAAAGAGCTGATGTTGCGCCCGAGGGTGAGGATCATCCCCTCGACCCGACCGAGTTCATACTGAGGATCTTTTTCGCTATCCTGATACTTCTTCTCTTTCTCCGCGAACTGAGCGCCCAGCTCCGCGAGCTTGGCGCGTCCGGCGAGAAGTTCGTTGTAGGAGTAGCGATCCCGCTTCGCTTTCGGAGAAACCCCGATTTGGACGACGGCGGCCGAGTCATCGACGATAAAGACGGGCATGTCCTTCGCGACATCTCCCCGGAAGAGCACATTCAGAAGCCACTCCGCATAGTGAAGTTTGTGATCGACACCATCGACGGTTTGGAAGGAGGCCGTCGTCTTCCCGCTAAACTGCATGAGGGTGAAGCGGGCGACCGAGTAGATCGGCTTTACCCGTCCGCCTTCCTGCACGAGGAGGTTTTCAAAAGTGTGGACGACCTCATCATCCCACGGCTCATAAGAGGGCAGTAATGACTTCGGAAGGTCGCGTGCCGAAACCAGTCCGGGGAGGGCAAAGGCGGAGAAAAGAAGAGCAAGGAGGAGACGTTTCATGACGAGGGGGCAGCAGAGGTTTTCTTGCGGGAACGGACGATAAAATCGATGAGCATGACGCAGAAGTGAATCCCGAGTCCGATCGTGGTGACGACGAGAGCCCAGAGCGGCCACTGGTCAGCGGGGTTGTTCGCGACGGCGAACTGCGAGAACATTTCACCGGGCTTCCCGTCGGGCGGACCGAAGGATTCCTGGAAGAAAGTGTAACCGACATAGCGCATCGGCTCGTTCATTTTGATTTCGAGAGAGGTCTCCTGCGCTTCGCTGAAACGGGTGACGCGACTTTCGAAATTCCGCGCCGTGCTCACGCCGGGGTGGCGCTCGAAGATGAACTCGTCGAGTCGGACCTCGAAGGGAACGTGCCAGGATTTCTTCGCGAGCATCGCCCCGTAGTTTTTGCCATCGACCGTGAACTGGAAAGGCATCGGATCTTCCTTCGGATCAAAGCGGTAGGAGCCGGCCCAGAGGATCGCCTCGGCGTTTTCCCCTTCACCATCGGGATCGAAGGCGACGTAGGCACCGGGGAGATTCTGCTCGGCTTCCTTCGCGGTCTCCTGGGGCGCGAGTTTGAACCCATCGATCTCCTTGCCGGTCGCGTCGGAGGCACCGTTCGCGGTCACGGGGATCGGAGTCGCGTTCTTCGTGAATCCGTTAATGATCACATCGAAGGGGAGGCCGTCGGCATCGTAGCTCCGCTGCTCATCGACGCGGATGCTCTGCAACTCGTCGGAGGGAAGGATCCACGCCTGCTTCGCCTGACCATTTTCATCGAGCGGAAAAACCTCAAGCTGCCAGTTGCGGTAGCTCTCGACACGGTTTGAGGACATCCCCGGATAGAGCGCCATGTAGCCATCGGTGCCAAAGGCCCACGTCACAAAGCCACCGGCGAGGAGCATGAGCATGCCGAAGTGCGAAATGAGAGGGCCGAGACCTTTCCATCGTTTTCTCACCTTCACGAGTGCGCCGAGCGTCATGTTCACAAAGAGAACGAGCATGAGAAGCAATCCTCCCGGCAGAAGCACGGGGATGCCGAAGATCTTGTCGGTGAAAAAGAAGGAATGGAAATACTTCACCTTCGCGGCGTAAAGCCCCTGATCGACCTGCGCAAGCGTGCCGAGGAGGGTCACGATCGTCATGAGAACAAAGATCGCAGTCGCGACTTTGAACGAGGTGAAGAACTGATAAAGAAGCTTCGGCCAGTTGGAGGGGGACCAGTCGATGGGTTTGCTTGCCATGGTATGAAAGGTTACGCGGGGGATTAGTTCAGCGATACGTCGAGGGAGGACGTGAAGACATCAAAAGCGTCGGCGTTTTCACCAACAAGCGCTTTCGGGCCGGTCATTTTGACAAAAACAGCGCCCGCATCGGAGGCGAGAATGAGTCCGAGGAGGCGGTGATCTTTCATCACCTCGGTGGAACCCATTCCGGGAGAGAAGTCGCCTTCGACATCGAGAAAAGTCGCGGGCTGACCGAAAAGGGGCTTCTTCGGAAGGGCGTTGATCTCCTCTTCGGTGAGAGGATCCGCTCCCATCTGGCCGAGCCAGCGGTTGACGTTCGCGACGAGGCCGCCTCCGGCGTGGGGGAGGCGGGCGACGTAGCATTCGCCCTCGCCATTTTCGCCGAAGGCGAGATTCACGTCCCGCATCATCGAGCCATCCTGCTTTTCCCAGCCTTCCGGCGTCGTGTAAATCAGTTCGGGCGCGCTGGAGGCCGCAGGGGCGGATTCGGTCGAAGCGGCGGCGTCGCGTTTCTGATAGCGGAAACGCTCGGCGCTGGAATCGACGAGGCGGAATGACTGCTGCGACTCGGGAAGTTCCCGGGTCACGATGTTGGTCCCGGTCGGACCGGAATCACGGCAGCTTGTTGCGAGCAGGGCCGCGACGAGAAAAAATGGGAGAGTGAAAGAAAGTCTCATGTGAATAACCAGCGATCAATACGACAGCTATACCTGCAAATGTGTTAGAAAAAAGCCCTCATCGCGCGACTTTCCGATGCCGGTGATGTTCCTGCTATTCGGCCTTGGGTTCCGCCTTCGGGGCCGGAGGCGTGTCCGCTTTCTTCGCGGGAGCGGGAGTTGCGGCTGGCGCGGGTTTGGCCTCCGGCTTCGGAGCGGGAGGCGTGTCGGCGGCAGGCTTGGGCTGAGCAGCCGGGGTCGTCGGCTTCGGAGCAGGCTTGGCCTCCGGCTTCGGAGCGGGCGTGGCTGGCTTCGTCTCCGGCTTAGGAGTCGCCGGGGTTGAGGGTGCCGCCGCTTTCGCAGGAGGAGTCGCAGGTTTTGCCGCCGGCGTGGCGGGTTTAGGCTCAGGTTTCTTCGCCGGCGCGGCTGCTGCGGGAGTCGCGGCAGGGGTCGTAGGAGCCGGTTTCGCCTCAGCTTTCTTCGGCTCAGCAGGTTTTGCAGCGGGAGTCGCGGCCGGCTTCGGCTCCTCTTTCTTTTCCGGTGCGGGGGCCGGGGCAGGTTTTGCCGCTTCAGCGGGCTTCGCCTCCTCGACGGGAGCGACAGCCGGGGTCACGGCAGCCAGTTCCACTCCGGTGTTGATTTCCAAATTCACACTCCGCTCAAAGGATCGCGCCTCGCCGGGTTCGACGTTCGTCTGCCAGACATAGAGCTTCTTGAGATTAGGAAGCCCTGACAGCGTTGCGAAAATACCATTACCGACCTTGGTCCCGTAAAGATTGAGGTATTCGAGACCGGTGAGCGACCCGAGTTGCGCGATTCCTTCATCGCCGATCTCGGTGTTCTCAAGATGGAGTCGTTCGAGGGCGCGCATTTTGCCGACTGTTTCCATGCCGGCGTCCGTGACCTGGCTGCGGGCGAGGTCAAGCCAGACGATGCGATCCGCGACCGGCTCCAGCATCGCGAGCTGGTCGTCGCCGAATTCCTTCGCCGCGTTGATGACATTGATGCGGAGACGGTCGTCCTCCGCCGAGATCGGCATGACGGAGAAATGATACTTCGCGGCCGCGTCATTCACTTCGTCCATGCGGAGTTGCTGATCTTCCGGCGTGAGAGTGTCCCAAACCGAATCGTAGGTGGCAATCGCGATGTCGGCGACTTCCTCAGCGCCTTTCAGTCCGGCTTTCACTGCAAGCGCGGTCGCTTCAATTGACGGATCGTCGCCGAGAGAAGCGATCGTCCCCTCAGTATCGGCTCCGGATTGAATCCAGAGACTGAGCAACTCGATCTCGTCCGGTGTGAGCGGCTCGCCTTTCGTGGGCATGAATTCGTCGTGATCACTCGGGAGGAGGACGCGGACCATCATCTCAGACTGCTCGGCATCGCCCGGGACCACCGTTGGGAAATCGGATCCCTCAGCACCGGCGAGGAGAAGCTCGTGGGTGTCCATGCGGAGCTTCCCTTTCACCTTGTTTTCGTTGTGACACTCGGTGCATTTCCCTTCGAGAATCGGGACCACGAAATCGGTGTAAACGATGAGATCCCCGAGCGGAATCTCAGCGGTCTCCTCTTCGATAACTGCCGCAACGGCGACTTTGTCCGCATCACTGTGGGTCTCTAACCCAAGAAGCAGGAAAGGCTTCAGCGGCTCCGGAGCATGCTCGACGAGGTAGTCACCCTCATGAACCATCGCGCCGCCGAAGTGACCGCTCGCCATCGCCGTTCCGACGGCGGCGAACGCCGCCAGCATCGAGAGAAAAGCCTGGTTTTTCAGCGAGAAAAAGACCGCGAAAAAAGTGGTCACGACAACCGCGAGGCCGAAGTAAAGATGGAAGTCCATCGCTCTTCCGGCGAACCCTTCGACGCTCATGAGCAGATAGCCCACCAGCGTCGCCCCGATCGCGCCGATGAAGGCGATCCAGTGAACAAAAGGCAGACTCGCCCGGAGGTGGGAGAAAGCAGTGAGGCGCGAAAGGATCTCCATGACCGCTCCCAGGAAAATCACCCCGATCGGCAGGTGGACGATGAGGATGTGGAAGCGTCCGATGAAATTCATGATCCCACCGCCGTCACCTTCACTGTTCCGGTAGGCGAACCACATCGCGGCGAGAAGAACCAGCCAGACGATTCCGAGGAAAAGGGCCAACTTGAGGCCTTTCGGCTTGGGGCTTTGATGTTTCACAAACGTGCTCATAGCTGTTAGGTTCGTTCCGGTCTTTTCGCGGGTCAATCGCGTGTTAACGCCCAGTTTTTTGCAGTAAGAACCGTAATGAAACGAGGTGACGCCGCCATTTGTTGCTCATTTGAAAGAAATCAGGGCCTGACCTCGTAGAAGGGGAAAGACATTGCGGCGGCTTGAATTTCGTCGTAAACAAGCGGCCGGCGCCACTTCCGGCCCGTCTATTTTTTGCGATGAGTGACATTCTGAATACTGGGAAGCACCTCTATTTCATGGGGATTTGTGGAACCGCGATGGGATCCGTCGCCGCTGCGTTTCGCGACGCCGGCTACAAGGTCACTGGATCTGACGCTCAGGTCTACGACCCCATGAAGTCCTTTCTTGAAAGTCGGGGCATCGAAATTCTCAACGGTTACAAGGCGGAAAACCTCAGCGATGACGTCGACTTGTTTGTCATCGGGAACGCCCAGAGCCGCGGGAACCCCGAGGTCGAAGAGGTCATGCGTCGCAAGCTGCACTACATTTCGCTGCCGGAATTGCTTCGCGATCAGGTCCTCCGCGGAAAGAGGAATTTCGTCGTCACAGGGACGCATGGGAAAACGACAACCTCCTCGCTTCTTGCGTGGATTTTTGAATCCGCCGGAAAGAGCCCCGGTTTTGTGATCGGAGGCATCCCCGGCAATCTCGGGCAGGGGGCTCGTTTTAACGATTCCGAAATCAACGTCCTTGAAGGCGATGAATATGACTCCGCCTTTTTCGACAAGCGCTCCAAGTTCATCCACTACCTCCCCGAAGTTGCGATCGTGAACAATATCGAGTTCGATCACGCCGATATCTTCGACGACCTCAAGGCGATCAAACGCACCTTCGGGCACATGGTCCGCCTCGTTCCGGAAAACGGTCTCGTGCTCCTCAACGGCGATGATCAAAATTGCCTCGATGTCTTTGCCGCGCAGGGCCATTCCCCGATGAAGCGCGTCGGCTT